>NZ_JBJGYO010000003.1:0-301386 GCF_054050035.1 Geodermatophilus sp. SYSU D00815
CCCCCCCCCCCCCCCCCCCCCCCCCCCCCCCCCCGCCCGCGGGCGGCCCCCCCCCCCCCCCCCCCCCCCCCCCCCCCCCCCCCCCCCCCCCCCCCCCCCCGCGTGCGGCGTCCGTCAGCAGCCGGGAGGCGGGTCGACGGGCACGGGTGCCGGGCTGGCGCCCTCCGGCACGAAGTAGGTGATGTAGAACACCACCGGCTCCGGGCGGTCGTTGGCGAAGGCGTGCGCCTCCGCCCGGTGGACGAACGCCGTCCCCGGCCCGAAGGTCTCCTCGGTGCAGCCGTGGCCGCCCCCGTGCACGGGCTGGACCAGGCGGAGCGTCCCGCTCTGGACGACGACCATCGACGGCCCCGGGTGCTCGTGCCACGGGAGGGAGCTCTGCGGCGCCAGGGTGGCCCGGACCACGGCCACGTCGGTGGGCTGCTCGCCCCGCAGGTCGACCCCCGCCTCCTCGACGGCGAACTCGCCCGCGGCCCCGCGGGCCAGCAGCTCCGAGGTCAGGGCCGGGGGCGTGGCCGGGGGCAGCGGCGCCGGCGGGGCCGGCGCGGCGGAACTCGTGGCGGGCTCCTCCGCCGAGCGGGTGTCGGGCTCGACGTCGGCGGTGCCGCACGCCACCACGGGCGCGAGCAGGGCGCCGACCCCGAGCGCCAGGACCTTGGACCTGGTCACGTCTGTCCGGGGCATCTCCGCCTCCCTGACGGTGGGGCCTGACGGTGAGCGCCGCCCGTCCCACGGGCGGGCGCCGCCGACGCTAGGGCGCCCTCGTGCGGCGAGGATGACCGCCGGATGAGACTTCGATGAGAGCCGACGGCCCCGTCCGGGGCGCCATCCCGGGCCGGCGAGGCGAGGGGCTCCCCCGTCAGCTCAGGTGGTCGCGCCAGTCGGCGCGCAGCCGGTAGCCGGCCCCCCGGACGGTCTCCACGACGTCGGCCTCGGCGCCGAGCTTGGCCCGCAGCGTCCGCACCACCGCGTCCACCACGTTGCTGCCGCCGGTGAAGTCGGTGTCCCAGACCTCGCGGAGCAGCTCCGCCCGCGTGACGGGCCGGCCGGCGCGACCGGAGAGGTGGCGGAACAGCCGGAACTCCAGCGGCGTCAGGGTCCGCGGCCCGCCCTGGACGATCAGCTCCCGGGTGTCCTCGTCGAGCTGCTGCCCCCGGTCCAGCCCGAGCTGCGTGCCGACGAGCGCGGCCAGCCAGCCGTCCACCGAGTCCGGGCCGAAGTCGAGCGCGACGCTGCCGAAGCGCACCCCCTCGAGCTCCACGTCCCCGTGCGGCACCGGGCGGAAGCCCAGCTCCCGGACCACCGGCCAGTACGTCGGCACGTCGCGGACGACGACGTACATCCGCCGCAGCGCCGGCCGCAGGGCCAGGTAGGTGCGCTTGACGTCGAGCCAGCACGCGGCCTGCGACGCGCACGGCGACTCGCCGTGCTCGGCGTCCAGCCACCGGCGCAGCCCCAGCGCCACCTGCCCCCGGGGCAGCGGGCGGTCGCGCAGGTCGCGCACCCATGCGGCCAGCACCGGGTCGTCCGCGACCGTGCCGGCGCGCAGCCGCCGTCCGTCGAGCAGGGTGAAGAACGCCGCGACCTCGCCGTGCCGGTCGCGGACGACGGAGAAGCTGTCCGGCGCGACCTCCCACCACCGCTCGAGGACGGCCGAGGCGCCGGGCCCGTCGTGCCGGCGCGCGATGCGCCGGACGGCCGCGGCGTCCCCGGGACGGGCCGGCTCGACGGCCATCGCCTGGGTGCCGCTGGGGAAGAACGCCTCCCGGACGACCGGGTTGTCGATGAGGTAGAGCATGTCCGCCGTGTAGCGCCACAGCTCCTGGGGCGGGGCGCCCCGGGCCTGCGCCCGCAGCTCCCGCCAGGCCGCCCGCCGGTGGTCGAGGTACCGCTGCGGCTGGGCGCTGCGCAGCAGGCCCGCGATGGCGGTCCGCACCGCGTCGTGGACGACGAGCCCGTCGCGGCAGGTGTCGACGAACGGCTGGTCGAGCAGCCGCGCGACGGCCGCGTCCCCGTCGGTGCCGGGCAGCATCGCGGCCAGCACCGGTCCGGTGGCGCGCCGGACGACCGACGCCGCCTCGAGGGCCTGCCGGGTCAGCGCGTCGCCCGCGTCGAGGTAGGACCGTGCCAGCTCGTCGACGACGCGGGTCATGGCCGCGTCCTCGAGGGCCAGCTGCGGGTGCTCCGCTACCCCCGCCGCGGCCAGGGTGAGGGCCAGCGGGTGCCCGCGGGCGACCCGGTTCAGCCGGGCCGCGTCCCCGGCGGGCACGCCGAGGTGGTCCAGCAGCCCGAGCGCGTCGGCCTCCTCCAGCGGCCCGAGCGGCAGGCTGCGGAACCCCTCCACCGAGAACCAGCCGGCCAGCGGCGGTGCCCGGCCGGCCAGCAGCAGGGTGACCCCGTCGGGCAGCGCCGGGGCGAGGACCTGGCGCAGCCACGTGTCCATGAGCCCGAAGGCCTCGCAGTGGTCCAGGGCCAGCACGGTGGCCGCCGGCCCCCGCCCCAGGGAGGCGACCAGCCCCGCGACGTCCGGGCAGCCGCCGACGGCGCGCAGCAGGCCCCGCTCGGTGGGCTCCACGGTCCGGCAGTCCAGCTCGACGACGGCGATCCCGCGGTCCCGGGCGGAGCGGAGGAACCGGTGCAGCAGGGCCGACTTGCCGATCCCGGCGATGCCGTGCAGGTAGCCCACCCGTCCGGAGCCGTCGTCGACCAGCTCGTCCAGCACCCGGAGCTCGTCCAGGCGACCGGCGAACACGCGTTCCTGCCGCACGGCGGGCCGGACCACGCGGCCAGTATCGGCGGCGCCGCCCGGCCCCACCAGGGCCGCCGGCCCCTGCCCACGGGCCGGCACCGGCCGCGCACCGGCAGGTGACGAGTTGGTCACGATCTCACCCGTCCGCGCGATGGCGGCGGTGTACGCCGCTCGGCCCCGGGTAAGCCGCGTACCGTGGACCTCGTCAGATCCAGCAGAGGACACACCGCACCGGCCGCCGGCCGGTGATGCACCACCCAGCACGACTGCACCACCAGCACGACCGAGTACGGCACCGCACCAGTGACGTCCCCTGCTACCCCGCCCCTCGAGTCCCTCCGGTTCCCGCCCCCGGCGAGTCCTGGAGCGAAACGACGGGGACGGGAATGGGAGGGGCCATCCTGGCGCTGTGCAGGAGGCCGATCCGCAGCCGCGGGTCCGTGCGGTAGAGAGCGAGTGATGACCCAGATGACCCAGACGCTGACGACGACCCCGCCCACCGACGACCTGGTCGTGCCGTTCCACTGTGACCGTTGTGGCGCCCTGGCGAAGGTGCGCGTCGTGCTCGCCAGCGGGAGTGACCTCGTCTTCTGCGGTCACCACGCCCGCGAGTACGAGAGCAAGTTGCGTGACATCGCGGTCGACATCATCGAGACTGACGGTGAGCAGCGCATCACAACGTGAGAGAGGCGCTATCTTGGCGCCGCAATGAAGCTCTCTCCCGACGATGCCGCCGCGTCCTCCGTCCCGCTCCGTGCGGGCGAGGGGCCGGCGGCTCCGTCGTTTCCGGGGACGCCCGAACGACGGCGACCCGAGGACGACCCCGCCATGCAGCAGCAAGCCTCCGCCGAGCAGGGCGCCGCGCCCGACGAGACCACCCGGCTCTCGGGCGGTCCTCTCGGCAGCCCGCCGCCGACCGGAGCCGCCCCGGCCGCGCACGGCCAGTCGTCCGTGGCCAGCCGCCCCGCCCCGGCCGGTCCGCAGCCGACCGAGCCGGTCCCCGGGTCCGCGGCCGCTCCGACGCCGCCCTACGTCGAGCAGCCCGACGACACGCGCCCGGTCTCCAAGGACTGGATGAGGGGCGCCCCCGAGGCCACCGCGGCCCCGGCCGCTGCCGAGCCGTCCCCCACCGGGGAGCAGGCCCCCGCCGGGGAGCAGGCCCCCGCCGAGGAGCAGGCCCCCGCCGGGGAGCGGGCCCCCGCCGAGGAGCCGACCCCTGCCGCCGCGACCACCCCCGCGGAGGCGCCGGCCGAGCCGGGGACCGACGAGGACCGGTCCACCCAGCAGCTGCCCGGCTACGTCGAGCGCCCGCCCGCGGCGGCCGCCGTCCCGGAGCCGTCCGCCGACGACACCACGGTGCTTCCCACCGAGCCGGGCCCCGGCACGCCGGGTGGGCCGCCGGCCGGGGGCGGTGGCGACGGCAGCGGCGCGGACGGCGCCGGCGGCACGCCCCGCCGGGCGTGGTGGCGGCGCCCCGCGGTCCTCGCCCCGGCCGCCGCGGTCGCGGTCCTCGGCGGCGCCTACGGGGCCGACCTGCTCCTCTCCTCCGGCGACGTCCTGCGCAACACGGTGGTGGCCGGCGTCGACGTCGGCGGGCTCTCCCCCGCCGACGCCGCCCGCACGCTCACCGACGAGCTGGGCACCCGCGTCGCGGCCGACCACACCGTCGTCGCCGACGACTTCTCCACGACCCTCTCCCCCGCCACCGCCGGCATCGCGCTGGACGTCGACGGCACCGTCGACGTCGCCACCGAGCAGCCGCTGAACCCGTGGACCCGGCTCACCTCCTTCTTCACCGAGCGCGAGGTGGAGCCGGTCCTCGAGGTCGACGACACGGCGCTGGCCGGGCAGGTCGAGGCGATCGCCGGCCAGGTCGACGTCGCCCCGGTCGAGGCGTCGATCGCCCTCGACGGCACCACGCCGTCCCTGGTCGAGCCGGTCGACGGCCGGGCCCTGGACCGGGAGGGCGCCGCCGCGGCGATCACCGACGCGCTCGCCTCGGGCGCCGACCCCGCCGAGGAGATCGAGCTGCCGGTCGAGGTCGACAGCCCCGTCGTCGGCACCGCCGAGGCCCAGCGGGTGCTCGACGGGACCGTGACCCCGGCGCTGTCGGCGCCGGTCGAGCTGGTCAGCGACGACGGCGCGACCTCGGTGGAGATCCCGGTGACGGCGATCGCGGCCGCGCTGCGCTTCACGCCCCAGGAGGACGGCACGCTCGCCGTCTCCCTCGACCCGGCCGCGCTCTCGGCGGAGCTGGGCGAGGAGCTCGGCGAGTTCGGCACCCCCGCCCAGGACGCCACCTTCCAGGTGCAGGGCGACACCATCAGCGTCGTCCCGTCGGTCGACGGCACCGGCGTGGCCCCGGCCGCCCTGGCCGAGCAGCTGCTGCCGGTGCTCACCGCGCCCGCGCCGCGCACGCTGACCGCGCAGCTGGGCCCGGTGCCGGCCGACTTCACCACCGAGCAGGCGCAGTCGCTGGGGATCGTGGAGCAGGTCAGCACCTTCACCACGAACTTCACCAGCCAGGCCAGCGGCACGAACATCCGCGTCGTGGCCGCGGAGGTGGACGGCGCGATCGTCCGGCCGGGCGAGACGTTCAGCCTGAACACCTACACCGGCCCGCGCGGCACCGCCCAGGGCTACGTGCCGGCCGGCGTCATCAGCGGCGGCCAGATCACCCAGGCCGTCGGCGGTGGGGTGAGCCAGTTCGCGACGACGATGTTCAACGCCGTCTTCTTCGCCGGGCTCGAGGACGTCTACCACAAGCCGCACAGCTTCTACATCAGCCGCTACCCGGCCGGCCGCGAGGCGACGGTGTACGAGGGCCAGATCGACCTGGTCTGGAAGAACGACACCGACACCGGCATCTACGTGCAGACCGAGTGGACCCCCGGCTCGCTCACGGTCACCTTCTGGGGCACCCGGCACTACGAGATCGAGTCGATCAGCAGCGACCGGCGCAACATCCGCCAGCCCGGCCTGATCGAGAAGCCCGACGACGGCAACTGCTCGCCGCAGTCCGGCTCGACCGGCTTCGACATCACCGTCACCCGGGTGTTCAAGGACCTGAACACCGGCGCGGAGATCCGCCGGGAGGAGTTCAACACCCACTACGCGGCCGAGGACGTCATCCGCTGCGTGCCGGTGCCGCCCGCCGCGCCGGAGGGCACCACTCCCCCGCCGGCCACCACGCCCGGCGGCTGAGCGGTCCCTCCCGCGGGGGAACCGACCGGCCGCGCGGCGGCCGGTCGGGCTCCCCCGCAGGTCGGCGCGTGCACACTGGGGAGGTGAGCGCGGTCCTGCCGAGCGGTTCCCCGGCGCGGGCCGGGGACGAGCCCGACCAGGCACCGCCCCCGGAGCGCGGCGACGTGCCGGCCGAGCAACCGGTCGCCGCCGCGCCGGCGACCCCGGCGGAGGACGCCGGGGCGGGCCCCGCCGACCTCCCGGGCCGCGGTCGCCTCGCCGGCTGGCCGGGCTGGATGCGCACGCCGCTGCAGGTGACCGGGCGGACGGCCGCCAAGGCCTGGCAGGACCGCATCCTGGGGCTGTCGGCCGAGGCCTCGTTCTGGCAGATCCTCTCGGTGCCGCCGCTGCTCATCGGGCTGCTCGGCAGCCTGGGCTACCTCGGCACGTTCATCGGTGCGGGGTCGGTGCAGGAGATCGAGGACCGGCTGCTCACCGCCTCGGCCGAGGTGCTCACCCCCGACGTGGTGGACTCGCTGGTCGAGCCGACCCTCAACGACATCCTGAACTCCGGCCGGCTCGACGTGGTCAGCGTCGGCTTCCTGCTGTCGCTGTGGGCCGGCTCCTCGGCGACCGCCACGTTCATCAACACCGCGGTGATCGCCTACGACCAGCGCGACGTCCGCGGGCCGATCGCCACCCGGCTGATGGCGCTGTGGCTGTTCGTGGTGGGCCTGGTCGTCGCCGTCCTCACGCTGCCGCTGCTGGTGCTCGGCCGCGAGGTGCTGGTGAACCTGCTGCCCGGCGGCTGGCGGCCCGTGGCGACCGTGCTGATCAACGCGGTCTACTGGCCGCTGGTGGTGGTCGGCCTGGTGCTGGTGCTCACCAGCTTCTACCACGTCATGCTGCCGCGCCGGCTGCCGTGGCGGCGGCACCTGCCGGGCGCGCTGCTGGCGATGGGGTTCTCCGTGCTCGCCGCCGTCGTCCTGCGCACCTACGTGGCCGACATCCTGGTCGCGGCGCTCCCCTACGGCGCGCTGGCCACCCCCATCGCGGCGCTGCTGTTCTGCTTCTTCTTCGCCATGGGCATCCTGCTCGGCGCCGAGCTCAACGCCACCATCCAGCAGCGCTGGCCGGCGCCCCTGCGCCGCCACGAGCGACGCCGCCGCGCGCGACGGGCGGCGAAGCTCGCGACGGAGGCGAGGAAGCTGGGGTTCGGCGGCGACTAGGGCCGCAGGGACTCGTAGATCTCCTTGCAGGCGGGGCAGACCGGGCTGCCGGGCTTCGGGGCCTTGGTCACCGGGAACACCTCGCCGCAGAGCGCCTCGACCATCGTCCCCATGACCGCGCTCTCCGCGATCTTGTTCTTGCGGACGTAGTGGAACAGCTCCGGCGGCTGGTCGGTGTCCTGGTCGCGGACGTCGGGCTTCTCGAGGATGTCGGTGCTGCTCATGGCGCCTCCCTGCGGCACGGGGCTCGGTCGTCGACCTCCATGATGGCAGCGTGCACCCGACCTCCCCGATCCCCGGCACCGATCGGTCGCCCCAGGTGGCCCTCTCCCCCGAGGTGGCCGAGGCGCTCGGCGCCGGCCGCCCCGTCGTCGCCCTCGAGAGCACCCTGCTCGCGCACGGCCTGCCCCGCCCCGAAAACCGCAGGGCCGCCGACGACGTCGAGGCCGCCGTCCGCCGCGGGGGGGCCGTGCCGGCCACGATCGCCGTCCTCGACGGCGTGCCGCACGTGGGCCTCTCGCCCGAGGAGGTGGACCGGGTGTGCGGTGACCCGGGACTGGCCAAGCTGGGCATCCGGGACCTGCCGGTGGCCGCGGCGCGGGGCTGGTCCGGGGCGACGACGGTCTCCAGCACCGCGCTGCTGGCCGCCCGGGCCGGCATCGAGGTCTTCGCCACCGGCGGGCTGGGCGGCGTGCACCGGCAGTCGGCGGAGACCTTCGACGAGTCCGCGGACCTCGGCGCGCTGGCCCGCACCTCGATCGTCGTGGTCTGCGCCGGCGTGAAGTCCATCCTCGACGTCCCGGCGACCCTGGAGCGGCTGGAGTCGCTGTCGGTGACCGTGGTCGGCTACCGGACGACGGCGTTCCCCGGCTTCTACGTCGCCGACTCCGGCTCGCCGCTGGACTGGTCGGTGGAGGACCCCGAGCAGGCCGCCGCCGTCTTCGCCGCCCGCCGGGGGCTGGCGGACGGCGCGGTGGTCGTGGCCAACCCGCTGCCCGACGACGAGCAGCTCGACCCGGCGCTGCACGACCGGGTGATCGCCGACGCCCTGGCCGCGGCCGAGGCCGCCGGGGTGCGCGGCAAGGCGGTGACCCCGTTCGTGCTCGACCACCTGCACCGGGCCAGCGCCGGCGCGACGCTGGAGGTCAACGTGCGGCTGGTGCTGCGCAACGCCGAGCTGGCCGGGCGGATCGCCGCGGCGCTGCGGGCCGGCTGAGCCGTGCGCCCGGTGCTGGTCGTCGGCGACCTCGCCACCGACGTCGTCGCCGTCCTCGACGGGGACCCGGCACCCGGGTCGGACCGGCCGGCGGCGATCCGCACCCGCGGCGGCGGAGCCGGGGCCAACGTCGCGGTCCACCTCGCGCGGCTCGGTGTGCCGGTGGTGTTCGCCGGCTGCGTCGGCGACGACCCGGCCGGGACGGCGCTCGCCGCCGAGCTCGGCGCCGCGGGCGTGGCGCCGGTGCTGCGCGTCGTGCCCGGCCTGCCGACCGGCACGATCGTCAGCCTGGTCGAGCCCGACGGGCAGCGCAGCATGCTCGCCGACCGCGGCGCCAACCTGGCGCTGCGCCCGGAGGACGTCCCGCCGCTGCCCGCCGGCGGCCACCTGCACCTGTCCGGGTACACGCTGCTCGACGACCGCCCGCGGACCGCGGGGCTGGCGGCGCTGGCCGCGGCCGTCGAGGCCGGGGCCACGGTCTCGGTGGATCCCGCGTCCACCGGCCCGCTGCGCCGCTACGGGGTGGACCGGTGGCTGGCCGACACCGCCGGCGCGACGGTGGTGCTGCCCAACGCCGAGGAGGCGCTGCTGCTCACCGGCTGCGCCGACGTGACCGCCGCGGCGCGGGCGCTGGCCGGCCGGCACCGCTGCGCGGCGGTGAGCCTGGGCGCCGAGGGCGCGCTCTGGGCCTCGGGCGCGCGGGTCGTGCACCGCCCGGCGCACCCCGCGACGGTGGTGGACACGACCGGGGCCGGCGACGCGTTCGCCGCGGGCCTGCTGTCGGTCTGGCTGGCCGACCCCGACGGCGACCCGGCGACCGCGCTGGACGCGGGCCTGGCGCTGGCCGCGCGGGTGGTCGCGCGGCCGGGTGCCCGCTAGTGGTCGATGACCCGCGAGCCCTCGATGGCCTTGAGGTCCGGTGTCTCGAGCGTCCGCTCGGGCCGGTAGCGGTTCACGTGCTGCTTGCTCTTGGGCGGGCCGTCGTTGGCCATGACGACGGCGATCCACGGCAGGACGGTGCCCAGGATCGCCAGCAGCAGCACCAGCCAGAGGAGCTGGGTGGCGGTGTAGACGACGGCCGCGGCCACGATGCTCAGCGCGCGGACGCCCATGGTGAGGACGTAACGCTTCTTGCGGGCGGCGTACTCGTCGAACTGGCTCGGTCGGGCGTCGGTGATCAGGACCGGCTCGGCCCGGTTCGACCGTGCGGACTCTCGGCTCGAGGCCACGGCAGCCATCCCTCCGCCGGCCGGTCGCGTGAGGGCTCCACGCCGACGGGTCCGGCTCGCAGGGCCCATCGTGCCACCGCGAGCGGGTCCGTGCAGGTGCCTCCCCGCGTCGGTCAGGCGCCCGACCGGGCGGCCTTCGCGGCCTGCTTCTGCGCCTGCTTGAAGGCGCGGACCTCGGCCAGCGACTCGGGCCCGGCGATGTCGGCGACCGACCGCCGCGAGCCCTCCTCGCCGTAGGCGCCGGCGGCCTCCCGCCAGCCGGGCGGGGTGACGCCGTACTGCTTGCCGAGCAGCGCGACGAAGATCTTCGACTTCTGTGCGCCGAAGCCCGGTAGCTCCCCGACCCGCTCCAGGAGGGTGGCGCCGTCCGGGGCGTCGGCCCACAGGTTCTCCGCCCGGCCGTCGTAGCGCTCGACCAGCAGCCGGCAGACCTCCTGGGTGCGCGCGGCCATCGAGCCCGGGTAGCGGTGGACCGCGGGCGGCCCCTGGAACAGCTTCGCCAGCCTCTCCGGGTCCTCGGCGGCCAGCGCCGCGGCGTCGAGCGTGTCGACGCCGAGCCGGTCGGCCAGCAGGCGCGGCCCGGCGAAGGCGCGCTCCATCGGGAACTGCTGGTCGAACAGCATGCCGAGGAGCAGCGCGAGCGGGTCGCGGCCGAGCAGCTCGTCGGCGGCGGCGTCCTGGGTCAGGGTGAGGGTCGGCACGGGCAGGATTCTGCCGCGCCGGAGCGGAGCGCCGGGGCGGGTGGTGCGCAGGCGGGAGGCCCCGACCGGCCGGTCCGCGTGCCCCCGCCGGCGCCGGGGGAGGATGCGGTGGTGCGCGCCGTGGTCACCCGGGTCCTCTCCGCCGCCGTGACGGTGGACGGCGAGGTCGTCGGCGAGATCGGGCGCGGGCTGCTCGCGCTGGTCGGCGCCGGCCGCGACGACGACGCCGACCGCGCCCGGTCGCTCGCCCGCAAGGTCCACGAGCTGCGGGTGTTCCCCACCGACGACGGCGCCCGCTCGGCGGCCGACCTGGGCCTGCCCGTGCTCGTGGTGAGCCAGTTCACGCTCCACGCCGACACCCGCAAGGGCCGCCGTCCCTCCTGGGACGGCGCCGCGCCCGCCGAGGTGGCCGGGCCGCTGGTCGACGAGGTGGTCGCGGAGCTGCGCCGCCGCGGCGCGCCGGTGGCCACGGGCGTGTTCCGCGCCGCGATGCAGGTCAGCTCGGTGAACGACGGGCCGATGACCCTGCTGCTCGAGACGTAGGGAAGAAACCCCCGACATCGGACGTTGAGGGCGGAATCACACGGGTATCACCCCCGTGACGGAACCCACGCCTGTGGTTTCCCTGTGATTCACGCCCCCGTGGAACACCGGGGGCGGTGGCCGCCGTTGGACTCGGCGTACCACACCGGAAGCGAGAGCCAGGTACCGGGCCCGGCGATCCCAGGTCCGGGGACCACGACGAGCGGATGATCCTGCGACGGCGCGGGGACATGCATCCGACCAGAAGGCAAGGACGAAGACCCACCGTGACCCTGTTGCAGTCTTCCCCCAACGACACCCTCGAGGTGCGCCCGCCGCGCCGGGAGTCCGACACCACCGGCCTGGTGTCGACCGACCTGGTGCGCGTGTACCTCAACACCATCGGCAAGACCGCGCTGCTGACCGCCGAGCAGGAGGTGGAGCTGGCCAAGCGCATCGAGGCCGGGCTCTACGCCGAGCGGCTGCTGGCCGAGAAGAAGCTGACGCCTGCCCTGCAGCGCGACTACCGGGCCCTCGCCATGGACGGGAAGGCCGCGAAGGCGCACCTGCTCGAGGCGAACCTGCGCCTGGTCGTCTCGGTGGCCAAGCGCTACACCGGCCACGGCATGACGTTCCTGGACCTGATCCAGGAGGGCAACGTCGGTCTGATCCGCGCGGTCGAGAAGTTCGACTACACCAAGGGCTTCAAGTTCTCCACCTACGCCACGTGGTGGATCCGCCAGGCCATCACCCGGGCCATGGCCGACTCCGGCCGCACCATCCGGCTGCCCGTCCACCTGGCCGAGCAGGTCAACAAGGTGGTGCGCACCCGTCGCCGGATGCACCAGGAGCTGGAGCGCGAGCCCACCGCCGAGGAGCTGGGCCTCGAGCTGGACATGCCCGAGGAGCGGATCACCGAGCTGCTCGAGTACAGCCGCGACCTGGTCAGCCTCGACCAGACGGTCGGTGCCGACGAGGAGTCCCGCCTCGGTGACTTCATCGAGGACGCCGACGCCGCGGTGGCCGAGGACGCCGTCGCCTTCCAGATGATGAAGGGCGACGTCCGCAAGGTGCTCGACACCCTGGAGGAGCGGGAGCGCGACGTCGTCGTCCTCCGGTTCGGCCTCGAGGGCAACCAGCCCCGGACGCTGGAGCAGATCGGCAAGCAGTTCGGCCTCTCCCGCGAGCGGGTGCGGCAGATCGAGCGCGAGACGATGGCCAAGCTGCGCGACCCGCAGCGCGCCGACGCCCTGCGCGACTACCTCGCCTGAGCGGGGCCCCTCAGGGGGCCGCTGACGAGCCGGGCCCCGGAAGGGGCCCGGCTCGTCGCGTCTGCAGGGCCGCCTGCGTGCGGCTGGTGACGCCGAGCTTGGCGAACACGCTGCCGACGTGGTGCTCGACGGTCCGCTTGCTGAGGAACAGCCAGCCGGCGATCTCGCCGTTGGACAGCCCCGCGGCGAGCAGCTCGAGGACCTCCCGCTCGCGCCGGGTCAGCGGCCCCGGGATGCGCGGCGGCGGCCCGGTGCGCACGCCCAGCCGGCGCAGCAGGCCGGCGACCCGGTCCGCGTCGGGGCCGGCACCGAGGTCGCGGAAGACCTGCCAGGCCGCGGACCACTCGGCCGCGGCCACCTCGGGCGAGGTCCGGGCCAGCGCCGTGCCGAGCGCGACCCGGCAGCGTGCCGCATCCCACGGCAGGCCGGCCCGGGTGAACCGGCGCAGGGCCGCCTCCAGGTGCGCGACCGCACCGTCGGCCCCCTCGCCCGCCAGCACCAGGCCGCAGGCCAGGTCGGCGCGGGCCTGCACGTGCGCCAGCCCGGTGCGCGCCGCGAGCGACCGCAGCCGGGCGACGAGGGCCCCGGCCTCGGCCGAGCGGCCCGCCGCGGCGTGCAGCTCGGCCAGCAGGCCGAGCTCTTCCCACCCGAGCACCTCCGCCGGGAGGTCGTCGAGCGCCCGGCGGAGCACGGTCGCGGCGAGCTCGGCCCGCTCCAGCGCGAGGTGCAGCCGGGCGAGCGGGACGGCGGCGCGGCGGTCACCCTCGGCGCCGTCCAGCAGCGCCGCTGCCTCCTCCGGGCGGCCCTGCCGGACCCGCAGGTCGGCCAGCCGCGCCGCGGCCCCTGCCCGCAGCGCCCGCAAGCCCGTGTCGTAGAGCCGCAGCGAGGCGGTGAGGTCGGCCTCGGCCTCCGCCCACCTGCCGGCCGCGGTGAGGACGCCGCCGCGGTGCATCCGGCAGATCGCCGGGATCCACAGGTCGTGCGAGGCGCGGCCGGCGGTGTCGGCGACGGCGGCCCACTCCTGCGCCCGGCGCACGTCGAGCACCGCCTCGCAGCAGACCAGCATCTTGCAGTAGATCTCGCCGACCACGAGGTGGTCGCGCACCTCCCCGCTCGCGGCGGCCACGACGGCCTCGTCGAGCCGGCGCATGCCGTCGGCGATCCGGCCGTCCAGCACCAGGGCCGCCCCCGCGTAGGCGAGCGCGCAGAACGCCAGGTCGGCGTCGGCGCACCGGCGGGCGAGCGCGATGGCGGCGCGCGCGTGGCCGGCGACGGCCGCCGGCTCCTCGGTGGCCATGGCCTCGGCCAGCTCGACCCAGCCCCGCTCGGGGCAGTCGCCGGCCTCGGCGGCGAGGCTGCGCGCGCGGGCGAGCCAGCCACCCGCGGCGGTCCCGTTGCCGTGGACCGCGGCGTGCAGGAACGCCAGCTCCCGACCGGCGATCAGGGCGGGCCGGCGGACCTCCCCGCGGGCGCGGTACCCGGCGAAGGCCCGTTCGTAGGACCGGACGGCGGAGGCGAAGTCGCCGGCCCACTCCTCGGCGCGGGCCAGGCCGTACCAGGCGTCCGGCGAGTCCCGCTGCCGCAGGGCACCGGCGAACACGCCGCGGGCCGCCGCCCAGTCGCCGCGCTCGAGGGCCGCCTCGCCGTCGGACAGGAGCACCGGCTCCGCCGCCATGCGCCGAGCATGCCACCGGCGCCGCCGCGGGGAGCCCGCTCGGCGCGCGGGTGCGCGGATGGGTGCGCGCACCGATGTGCCCGGCGGCGGGCGTCGCCATCCTCGGCCGGCGGGGGCGGAGTCGAGGAGGGTGCGATGTCCACGGAGACGTTCCAGGTGCCGGCCGAGGCCGCCGAGCTGTACGAGGCGCGGTTCGTCCCGGCGATCTTCGCGGAGTGGGCGCCGCTGCTGGCCGACGTGGCCGGCGTCCGGCCCGGTCAGGCAGTGCTGGACGTGGCCTGCGGCACGGGCGTCGTCGCGCGGGAGGTGGCCGCACGGCTCGGACCGGACGGCCGGGTCGTGGGCGTCGACCTCAACCCCGCGATGCTCGCCGTCGCCCGCCGGGTCCGGCCGGACCTGGAGTGGCGGCAGGGCGACGCCGGCGACCTGCCGTTCGCCGACGGCGCCTTCGACGTCGTCCTGTGCCAGATGGCGCTCATGTTCTTCCCCGACCGGGTGGGGGCGCTGCGGGAGATGGCCAGGGTGGCGCGGCCCGGGGGCACGGTCGCGGTGTGCGTGCCGGCCGCGCTGCGCGACCAGCCGGCGTACGGTCCGTTCGTCGAGCTGGCGGTGGACGTCGCCGGCCCGGCGGCGCGGTCGCTCCTGGGCAGCTACTGGTCGTGCGGGGACGCCGGCGAGCTGGTGCGCGCGTTCACGGCCGCGGGCCTGCCCGGCGCGACCGTCACGACCCGGCTGGGCACGGCGGCGTTCGGCTCGCCCGAGGAGCTGGCGGCCGTCGAGATCGACGGGTCGCCGCTGGGCGCGCGGATCAGCGCCGACGTGCGCGCGGGCATCCTGCGGCGCAGCCGGGCGGTGCTGGCGCCGTTCACCGAACCGTCGGGCGGGGTCGCCGCACCGCTGCGCTGCCACCTGGTGGCCGCGCCGCGCTGATCCCTCACACCGGGTTGCGCAGGCGGCGCGGGCCCTGGTCGACGCGGCCGGACGGCGGACCGACCCGGATCCCGCCGCCGGCCACCACCAGGGAGCGGCCGCCGTGCCAGGGGTTGGCCGGCCCGACGATCACGGGCTCCAGGGTGAGCGCGAGCACCTCGGGCAGGTCGTCGGCCAGCCGCGCCACCCGCAGCAGCAGGTCCTCGAGGGCGGCGGTGTCGACCGGCTCGGAGCCGCGGTAGCCGTCCAGCAGCGGGAAGGCGCGCGGCTCGCGCACGAGCTCGGCGGCGTCGAGGTCGGTCAGCGGCAGCGTGCGGTAGGCGCGGTCGCCGAGCAGGTCGGTGGCCACTCCCCCGAGCCCGAAGCTGACCAGGGCGCCGAACGAGGGGTCGTCGACGATCCCGACCACCGTCGCCACGCCGGGCGCGGCCATCTCCTGGACGATCACCGGGTCGCCGGCCGGGATGGCGGCGTGCGCGGCGCGGACGTCGTCGGCGTCCTTGAGGTCGAGGCGGATGCCGCCGAGGTCGGTGCGGTCGCGCAGCCACGGCGCGGTGGACTTGAGGACGACGGGGTAGCCGATCTCCTCCGCGGCGGCGACCGCCTCCTCCGCGGTGGCCGCCCGCCGGCTGCGCAGCAGCGGGATGCCGTAGGCGCCGAGGACGGCCAGCGCCTCGTCGTCGGTGAGGTCGCGGCCGGCCGGGCCCTCGGCCAGCACGCCGCGCACGACCGCGCGGGCCGCCGCCTCGTCGAGGTCGGCCAGGTCGGGGATCTGGCCGACCGGCCGCTGCCGCCAGCGGGCGTACTCGGTCACCTTGGCCAGGGCGATCACCGCCCGCTCGGGGGTGGAGAACGACGGCACCGACCCGCGGGCGGGCATGCCCTCCTCGTCGACGACGGCGAGCTCGGCCGGGATGCCCTCGCTAGAGAGGAACGTCGCCACGACCGGCTTCGCCGACCCGCTGGAGACCTCGCGCAGCGCGGCGCCGACCGCCTCGGCGCCCCGGATCTGCGGCGGGAGGTAGACGGCGACCACCGAGTCGACGCCGTCGTCGTCGACGGCCGCCTGCAGCGCCGCCCGGAAGACCGCCGGCCCGGCGCTGGTGCCGGTGTCGACCGGGTAGCCGTCGGCCAGCTGGAGGCCCTCCTCGAGGACGGCGTCGGCGACCAGCACCCCGAGCGCGGTGGAGTTGCCGACGACGGCCACCCGGCGGCCCCCGGGCAGCGGCTGGTGCGCCAGCAGCGTGCCGACGTCGAACAGCTGGGCGACGGTCTCGACGCGGATGACGCCGGCCGAGGCGAACAGCGCGGCCACCGACTGCTCGGGCACCTGCACCGACGTGCCGGCCAGGCCCGGGGCCATGCCCACGTGCCGGCCGCTCTTGACCGCGACCACGGGCTTGGTGCGGCCCACCCGACGGGCCAGGCGGGCGAACTTGCGCGGGTTGCCGAAGCTCTCCAGGTGCAGCAGCACGACCTCGGTGCTGGGGTCGGTGGCCCAGTACTGCAGCAGGTCGTTGCCGCTGACGTCGGCGCGGTTGCCCGCCGAGACGAAGGTGGACAGCCCGATGCCGCGGCTGCGGGCCCGCTCGAGCAGGGCCACGCCGAGCGCGCCGGACTGGGCGAAGAACCCGACCCGGCCGCGGCCGGGCACCATCGGCGCGAGGCTGGCGTTCAGCCGGACCGCGGGGTCGGTGTTGACCACGCCGAGGCAGTTCGGCCCGACCACCCGCATGCCCGAGGCCCGCGCGGCGGTGACGAGGTTGCGCTGGGCGATCCGCCCGTCGTCGCCCGACTCCCCGAAGCCGCCGGACACCACCACCAGGCCGCGGACCCGCTTGCGCCGGCAGCCCTCGACGACGCCGGCGACCTGCTCGGCGGGGACCGCGATGACGGCCAGGTCGACGTCGTCGGGGATCGCCTCGACGTCGGCGTAGGCCGGCACCCCGCGCACGTGCCGGACCCCCGGGTTGACCGGGTAGACGGGCCCGTCGAAGCCGTGCCCGAGCAGGTTGCGCAGCAGGACGTTGCCCAGCTTGCCCTCGTCGTTGCTGGCCCCGACCACGGCGACCGAGGACGGGGTGAGCAGCCGGCCGATCGACCGCGACTCGCTGCGCTGCTCGCGCTCGTAGGCCACGGCCAGCGCCGTCTCGGTCTGCGCGATCGGGAACGTCAGGTGGACCACGCCGTCCTCGTACTCGCGGCGGGGCTCGTAGCCGGCGTCGAGGAAGACCCGCACCATCCGGCTGTTCTGGGCCAGCACCTCGGCGACGAACTTGGTGACGCCGCGCTCGCGGGCGGCGGCGGCGAGGTGCTCGAGCAGCACCGAGCCGAGCCCGCGGCCCTGGTGGGCGTCCTCGATCAGGAAGGCCACCTCGGCCTCGTCGGTGCCGGGCAGCCGGTCGTAGCGGCCCACCCCGATGAGGTCGCCGCCGAGCAGCAGCACCAGGGCCACCCGGTCGACGTGGTCGACGTGGGTGAAGCGGTGCAGGTCGCGGTCGGAGAGCTTCTTCATGGGGCCGAAGAAGCGGTAGTAGCGGGTCTGGTCGGAGCTGCGCTCCATCAGCCCGACCAGGCCGCCGGCGTCCTCGGGGCAGATCGGACGCAGGTGGACGGTGCCGCCGTCGGCGGCAATGACGTCGGCCTCCCAGTGGGCCGGCGGCGGCGCGGGCGGCGCCGCGTCGGCGGCGGGCGGGGTGGCGGCGGGCGGGGTGGCGGTCTGCTCAGTCACGGGGGTCGTCCGGGTCGAGGCCGAAGTAGGGGAAGGCGGCGCGGCGGGCTCGCAGGATCGCCCGGTCCACGCGGGTCTCGCTGAAGGCGTCCCAGTGCGAGAAGCCGGTCCAGCCGCCCTCGGTCATGTGCGTCGGCGGGCGGGCGCGCAGCCCCCGGCCGGCGACGTCCTCGCGCCAGGACTCGGGGATCTCGGTGGCCGGGTCGAGCGGCACGCCGCCGGCGACCGCCAGCAGGTGGGTCCAGGCGCGGGGGACGCAGCGGACCAGGCCGTAGCCCCCGCCGCCGAGCGCCACCCAGCGACCGTCGCACAGCTGGTGCGCCAGGTCGTGCATCAGCCGGTAGCTGGCCCGCTGGCCGTCGACGGTGAGCGCGAGGTCGGCCAGCGGGTCCTCGTGGTGGGCGTCGCACCCGCACTGGCTGACGAGGACCTGCGGCTGGAAGGACCGCAGCACGCTGGGGACGACGGCGCTGAACGCGCGCAGCCAGCCCGAGTCGTCGGTGCCGTTGGGCAGGGCGAGGTTGACCGCGCTGCCGAGCGCCCGCTGGGGGTCGCCGGTCTCCTCGGGGAACCCGGTGCCGGGGAACAGGGTGAGCGGGGTCTGGTGGACGCTCACGGTGAGCACCCGCGGGTCGTCGTAGAACGCCGCCTGCACGCCGTCGCCGTGGTGGACGTCGACGTCGACGTAGGCGATCCGCTCGTAGCCCTGCCGCAGCAGCCAGGCGATGGCGATCGCGGCGTCGTTGAAGACGCAGAAGCCGGAGGCGCGGTCGCGCATCGCGTGGTGCAGCCCGCCGGAGATGTTCACCGCGTGCTCGGCGCGGCCCTCGTGCACCAGCCGGGCGGCGAGCACGCTGCCGCCGGCGATCAGCGCCGCGGCGTCGTACATGCCGTCGAAGATCGG
The DNA here is from genome assembly GCF_054050035.1 of Geodermatophilus sp. SYSU D00815. Lineage (NCBI taxonomy): Bacteria > Bacillati > Actinomycetota > Actinomycetes > Geodermatophilales > Geodermatophilaceae > Geodermatophilus > Geodermatophilus sp. SYSU D00815. The sequence goes on from NZ_JBJGYO010000003.1 coordinate 18,341, forward strand.
GTTGTCGGGGGTGCCCAGGCCGTGGCCGACGTCGGGGTCGGCCGGTGCCCGCTTCACCGCCTCCAGGTAGGCCGGGTCGTGGACGAGCGTGAGCAGCTCGACGTCGGCGGGCGTGGGCTGCACGACGTCGATCCGGTCGGCGGACAGGACGCCGAGGGAGTCGGCCAGCCGCATCGTCAGGTCCAGGCGCACCGGGTGCAGCGGGTGCTCGCCGCCCATCGTGTAGCCGAGCAGGGCGTCGTCCCAGACCACCGTCACCGCGTCGCTCATGGGGCCTCCTCGCCGGACGCGTCGGCGGTCCGCCCGCCGCCCCGCCGTTCTCGGACGCTACCTGCTCGGCGGCGTGGCCGACGCCGCACCGACCACCCGCTCGAGGAAGCCTCCGCGGCCCCGCGAGTCCGTAGAATCCAAGGCCGAGACCGAGGAGCTGCTTGTGAACGACCTCATCGACACGACGGAGATGTACCTCCGGACGATCTTCGAGCTGGAGGAGGAGGGCATCGTCCCGCTGCGCGCGCGAATCGCCGAGCGCCTCCGGCAGAGCGGTCCCACGGTCAGCCAGACGGTGGCCCGCATGGAGCGCGACGGGCTGCTGCGGGTCGAGGGTGACCGCCACCTGCAGCTGTCGGACAAGGGCCGCGCCCTGGCGACGGCGGTCATGCGCAAGCACCGGCTGGCCGAGTGCCTGCTCGTCGACGTGATCGGCCTCGACTACGCCGACGTGCACGAGGAGGCGTGCCGCTGGGAGCACGTGATGAGCGAGGCGGTGGAGCGCAAGCTGCTCACCCTGCTGGGCAACCCGACCGTCTCCCCGTTCGGCAACCCGATCCCCGGCCTGGACGCCCTGGTCGGTGAGACGCCGCTGGGTGGTGAGACCTCCGCGGTGCTCGACTCGCTGACGCTGCTGTCGTCGACCGCCACCCCGGAGGGCCGGCCGGTGACCATCGCCCGGATCAGCGAGCAGCTGCAGGACCCGGAGACGCTGCGCGTGCTCGACGAGCGGGGGGTGCGGCCGGGTGCGTCGATGACCGCGCGCCTGGTCGACGGCACGGTCACCCTCGACGACTTCCCGCTGCCGCGCGGCGCCGCGCAGCACCTGTTCGTGCACGCCCAGGACGAGCAGCTGTCCCCGCAGGAGGCGGCCGCCGCGCTCTGACGCGCCGGCCGGAACGAGAGCCGCGGTCCCCTCCGGGGCCGCGGCTCTCGTCGTCCCCGGGGTCGCCGGGTCCGCCGCCGCGACCGCCGCGGGGGGCTCACTACGGTGGGGGCGTCGATCCCCGCACGTGAGAGAAGGCGCCCCGTGAGCCAGGCCGACGCGTCCGAGACCGCCGCCGAGACGCCCGCCCCCAGCCCGTTCCACCGGCTGGCCGACTACGTCGCGATCCCGCGCGTGGGCGGGCTGGCCCTCTCCCCCGACGGCCGCCGGCTGGCGATCTCGGTGCAGACGCTGGACCCGGAGAAGAAGAAGTGGCAGTCGGCGCTGTGGGAGGTGGACCCGGAGGGGCGCGCCGAGGCCCGCCGGCTCACCCGCAGCGCGCCCGGGGAGTCCTCGCCCGCCTGGACCCCCGACGGCTCGCTGCTGTTCACCTCGGCGCGGCCCGACCCCGGCGCCGCGGACGGCGACGGCGAGCCGAAGGCGGCGCTGTGGGCGCTCCCGCCGGGCGGCGGCGAGGCGCGCCCGGTGCTCACCCGCGGCGCGGGGATCGGCGGTCTCGCCGTCGCGGCCGACAGCGGCGACGTCGCGGTCGTCGTCGCCACCATGCCCGGGGCGGCCGACGCGGAGGCCGACGAGGCGCGGCGCAAGGAGCGCAAGGACGCCGGCGTCTCCGCCGTCCTGCACGAGAGCTACCCGGTCCGGTACTGGGACCACGACCTGGGCCCGGCGGCGCCGCACGTGTACTGGCTGGGGCAGCTGCCGGCCGAGCCCGCCGCCGGGGCCGCCGCCGAGCCGCCGGCGCTGCGCGACCTCACGCCCGACGCGCTGCCCCCGCTGGGCGCGGGCGAGGACGTCGCGCTCTCCCCCGACGGCCGGCTGCTCGCGCGCAGCGAGGACGTCCCCGACGGTCCCGCCGGTCGCCGCCTGCGGTTGGTGCTGACCGAGACGGCCACCGGCGGGACGCGGGTGCTCGTCGACGACCCGCTGGCCGACGTCCAGGGCGCCCGCTTCAGCCCCGACGGCCGCTCGCTGGTGTGCGTCCGCGAGGCGCTGTCGAGCTACACCGAGCCGCCGGACTACACCCTGCTGCTCGTCGACGTGGAGAGCGGCCGCGCCACCGACCTCACCGAGGGCTTCGACCGGTGGCCCAGCGCGCCGCAGTTCAGCGCCGACGGGACGGCCGTCTACTTCCTCGCCGACGACGACGGCCGGCACGCGGTGTTCCGCGTCGCGGTCGACGGCGGCGCACCGGTGCGCCTCACCGGCGACGGCGCCTACAGCGACCTGCAGGTCGCCCGGGACGGCAGCGCCCTCTACGCGCTGCGCTCGGCCTACGACTCCCCGCCGGTGCCGGTGCGGCTGGACCCGGCGGCGGAGCGCCAGGAGCCGGTCGTGCTGCCCAGCCCCGGCACGGTCGACCGGCTGCCCGGCCGGCTCGAGGAGGTGTCGGCCACGGCGGCCGACGGCGCCCGCGTGCAGTCGTGGCTGGTGCTGCCGGAGGGCGCCTCGGCGGAGAACCCCGCGCCGCTGCTGCTGTGGATCCACGGCGGCCCGCTGATGAGCTGGAACTCCTGGTCGTGGCGCTGGTGCCCCTGGGTGCTGGCCGCCCGGGGCTACGCCGTCCTGCTGCCCAACCCGGCCCTGTCGCAGGGCTTCGGCCAGGACTTCGTCCGGCGGGGCTGGGGCGAGTGGGGCGGCGCCCCGTACACCGACCTGATGACCGCGGTCGACGCCGTCGTCGAGCGACCCGACGTCGACGCGGAGCGGACCGCCGCGATGGGCGGGTCGTTCGGCGGCTACATGGCGAACTGGGTGGCGACCCAGACCGACCGGTTCCGGGCGATCGTCACCCACGCCAGCCTGTGGGACCTCGACTCGTTCACGGGCACGACGGACGCCGCCTACTACTGGGAGAAGGAGTGGGGCGACCCGCTGCGCGAGCCCAAGCGCTACGAGCAGAACTCGCCGCACCGCTTCGCCGACGCCATCCGGACGCCGATGCTGGTCATCCACGGCGACAAGGACTACCGGGTGCCGATCGGCGAGGCGCTGCGGCTCTGGTACGACCTGCAGAAGCGCGGCGTCCCGTCGAAGTTCCTCTACTTCCCCGACGAGAACCACTGGGTGCTCACCCCCGGGAACTCGATCGTCTGGTACGAGGCGGTGATCGCCTTCCTGGCCGAGCACGTGCTGGGCGAGGAGTGGCAGCGCCCGCAGCTCCTCTGACGGGCGGTCAGCCGGCACGGGCGGGGTCGCCGGGGCGGTCCAGCGTGGCGGCGACCAGGGCGCGCAGCTCGTCGGGCCGCACGCACTCGGTCAGGGCGGCGCGGAGGAGCTGGGCCAGCCGGTAGTCCTCGTCGGCGTCGAGGGCGTGCTCGAGCGCGATGCCGGCCATCGCGCCGTCGCCGCGCAGCCACGCGCAGACGGCGAGCAGCGTGGCCGGTGCCGCCGCCAGGCCGAGCGGCGCGCGGCGGGTGCACTCGGTCCACAGCACCTCCGCGGCGGCCGCGTCGTCGCCGAGCGCCAGCCCGAGGGCCCGGTCGCGCAGCGGGCTGCGCACGAGGCCCCAGAGGACGGCGGCCAGCTCCTGCGCGGGGAGTGCGGGTGCCGGCGCACCGAGGCGGCGCCGCCGCACGGCCGCCTCGACCGCCCGCCACGCCTCGTCCTCGACCGCGGTCCAGCCGGCGTCCCGGGCGCGGGACCGGAGGGTCGGCACCAGCGCGGCGCACGCCTCGCGGACCGCTGCCCGGTCCAGGCCGTCGAGGGTCTGCAGCCGCGCCCCCAGCTCGTCGCGGCTCCGGGCCACGACCTGCCCGGTGGCCACCGAGGCGGCCGCCAGGGGGCTCACCCCCTCCGGCAGCGGCGTGCCCGCACCGGGGCGGCAGCACGGGTGGGCGCAGTCGTAGGACCACCAGCGGCCGCCGCGGACCAGCAGCGCGTCGCGCACCGGGATGCCGGCCGCCCCGAGGGTGACGACCAGGGCGTGCACCAGCGGGCGGTGCGGCAGGTCGGCGCCGCCGGGCTCGTCCCGCGCCTCGGAGACGACCGCGAGGAGGACCGCGGTCGGGTCGTCGGTGGCGATGCTGCGCGTCAGGGCTGCGGCGAACGCCTCCGCGTGCCGCGGGGGCGGGAGGTCCATGCGGACCGTGAGGCCCACGCGGCCGCCCGAGTCACCGCCCAGGGCGACCACCACCACCGACTCGGCCGGCCGGAACCCGAGCAGGTGCGGCAGCCCCGCGGCCACCTCACCCGGGTCGGAGAGCCGGACCTCGTACTCGCACTCGTCCATGCCCGGGAGCCTGGGCGGCGGCGGGCCGGCGCGGGGACGACCGCGTCGATCTGTGGACGGCGTCGCCGGCTGTGGACGGCGGCGGCCGCGCGGACGCCCGGCCGCCCTACCGTCCGGATCGGTCGAGGGCGCCGTCAGTCGAGGGCGCCGTCAGTCGAGGGCATCGGACGCGGTGTCGTAGGCGCGCTCCAGGAGGGCGGTGAAGGATGCGGGGTCCGGCTCCTCGTCCCAGGACATCTGGGCGAGCCCGAGCACGCGGTCGCCGTCCTGCGCGATCCCCACCAGGGAGGTGGCGTCCCACGTGCCGCCGGGCCGCTCGCCCGAGACGCTCACCCGGAAGGCCGCCATGTCCTCCGGCGCGTCCAGGGGCTCGACCCGCACGGTGGCCGGGCCGTGGTCGTCGTCGCCGTCCCCGCGGTCGATGGTCACCGAGGCGCAGGCGTCCGCGACGGCCCGCACCGCCGCGACGACGTCCGTCTCCGTCGACGTGGCGGGGACGGCCAGGACCTGGAACGTGCGCACCCCGTCGGTGCGCGCGACCTGGGCGGCCGCGTCCTCGACGCCCGTGAAGGAGGAGGTGGCCCGCTCCAGCGCGGTGGCGCACTCGGCGGGCGTCACCGTGGGCTCGCCGTCGTCCCAGCGGTGCCCCCACCGGTGCCCGCCCCCGCCGAACGGTGCCCCGTCCGGGAAGAACCGGTGCACCTCCGCGTCCGCACCGAAGGCGTCGGCGGGCAGCAGACCGGGGGCGAGGGCGGAGTCCGCGGCGGAGGGCTCGTCGGACCGGTCGGCCTCGTGCGTGGCCGCGGCCGGTGCCGTGCGGGTCGGCGTGGCGCCGCCGCAGCCGGTCAGCACCAGCCCGGCGAGCAGGCCGGCCCCGAGGACGGCGGTGGAGCGACGGACGGCCGGCGCATCGCGCAGCATGCGACGACGGTAGGCCCGTCGACGGCGGCTGTGCAGCCCTCGGCTCCGCATTCACAGGGAGGCGACAGGCTCGGTGCAGGCGCCTCAGACCTCGTACTGCACCGCGCTGCGGGCGGCCAGCCACGGCTTCACGTGCTCGTCCAGCACCGCCAGGTGCAGCGGGTGCCGCGCGTAGCGCTCGTAGGCCGCCACGTCGGGGAAGTCGGCGACCAGCGCGGTGTCGGCGTTGCCCTCGCGCAGACCGGCGTCGTCGCCCACGGCGAACGCGGTCATCCCGCCGACCTCGTCGGGCAGCCGCCGCAGGGCGGCCAGGGTGGCCGCGCGACGCTCGGCGTCGGCGGCCTCGGACCAGGTGAACACGACGACGTGGCGCAGCACCGGGACAGCCTGTCAGATCGTGCTGACCGGGCGGTGAGGACCGCTGGTTAGAGTCCCGGCCATGGGACGGTCGTTGCGCATCGCACTGCTGTCCTACCGGAGCAAGCCGCACAGCGGCGGTCAGGGCGTCTACGTCCGGGCGCTGTCGCGCGAGCTCGCCGGGCTCGGCCACCGAGTCGAGGTGCTCAGCGGCCAGCCGTACCCCGAGCTCGACGAGGGGATCCGCCTGACCCGGCTGCCGAGCCTGGACCTCTACCGTGAGCCCGATCCCTTCCGCACGCCGCGGCCCTCGGAGTTCCGCGACTGGGTCGACGTCGCCGAGTGGGCCACGATGTGCACCGCCGGGTTCCCCGAGCCGCTGACGTTCAGCCTGCGCGCGGCCCGGCTGCTGCTGCGCCGCCGCGGTGAGTTCGACGTCGTCCACGACAACCAGTCGCTCGGCTACGGCCTGCTCCGGCTGACGCGGGCGGGCCTGCCGACCGTCGCCACGGTGCACCACCCCGTCGCGATCGACCGCGACCTCGAGCTGGCCGCGGCCTCGACGCTGCGCCGCCGGCTCACCCTGCGGCGCTGGTACGCCTTCACCCGCATGCAGGCGCGCGTCGCGCCGCGGCTGGACGGGCTGACCACGGTGTCGGAGAACTCCCGCCGCGACATCGAGACCCGCATGGGCGTGCCCGGCGCCGGCATCGAGGTGATCCCGGTCGGCATCGACCCCGCCGTCTTCACCCCGCCCCCGGCGGGCCGGCGGCGCGACCCCGGCTCGATCGTCGTGATAACCAGCGCCGACGTCCCGCTCAAGGGCCTGGTGCACCTGCTCGAGGCCGTCGCCAAGCTGCGCACCGAGCGGGCCGTCCGGCTCACCGTGGTCGGCACCGCGCGACCGGGCGGCCCGGCGGAGGCGGCGCTGGACCGCCTCTCGCTGCGCGACGCGGTCCGCTTCACCGGGTTCCTCCCCGAGCCGGAGCTGGTCGCGCTGCTCCAGTCGGCCGCCGTCGTCGCGATCCCGTCGCTGTACGAGGGGTTCTCGCTGCCGGCGATCGAGGCGATGGCCTGCGCCACCCCGCTGGTCACCACCGACGCCGGGGCGCTGCCCGAGGTCGTCGGCAGCAAGGCCGGTCTGCGGGTGCGGGCCGGGGACGTCGGCGAGCTCACCGCCGCGCTCGCCCTGGTGCTGGACTCCCCCGCCCTCGGCGAGCAGCTCGGCCGCGCCGGCCGGCGGCGGGTGCTGGAGTCCTACACCTGGCGGGCGACGGCGCAGCGCACCGCCGACTGGTACGCCGACGTGCTGCGCGCGAAGGGACGTCCGTGCTGACCATCGACTACGACCGGCTCGACCTGCGGCCGGGCATGCGGGTGCTCGACCTCGGCTGCGGCGAGGGCCGGCACGCCTTCGAGGCCTACCGCCGCGGCGCGCACGTCGTCGCCGTCGACTGGGGGCAGCACGAGGTGGGGACCACCAAGCGCTGGCTGGGCGCGATCGCCGAGGCGGGCGAGGCCCCGGCGGGGGCCCGCTTCGAGGTGGTCCGCGGCGACCTCACCGCCCTGCCGTTCCCCGACGCCGCCGTCGACCGGGTCATCGCCTCGGAGGTCCTCGAGCACATCCCCGACGACGTCACCGCCTTCGCCGAGATCGCGCGCGTGCTCGCGCCGGGCGGGCGGGTCGCGGTCACCGTGCCGCGCTACGGGCCCGAGCGGGTCTGCTGGGCGCTGTCCGACGCCTACCACGCCAACGAGGGCGGCCACGTGCGCATCTACCGCGGCGACGTGCTGCGCACCCGGCTGCTGGCGGCCGGGCTCACCCCTGGCGGGAGCCACCACGCGCACGCGCTGCACGCGCCGTTCTGGTGGCTCAAGTGCGCGGTCGGCGTCGACCGGGACACCGCCGCCGTCCGCGCGTACCACCGGCTGCTGGTCTGGGACCTCGTGAAGCGTCCCCGGCTGACGCGCACCGCCGAGAAGGTCCTCGACCCGCTGATCGGCAAGAGCCTCGTGGTCTACGCCGACAAGCCGGGGATCGCCCGGCCGGCCGGGCGGCCGGTGGCCGCGGCGGGCACCACGGACGCGGAGCGGACCGCTGCCGCCCGCTGACCGCGCCGGGCTGCCGGAGCTGCCGGGGGTGCTCGGCGCCGACCAGGTCCGCCGCACCGTGGCCGCGATCGCCGCCGAGCAGGGCCGCGACGGCGCCCTCCCCTGGTTCCGCGGCGGCCAGCTCGACCCCTGGGACTCCGTCGAGGCGGCGATGGCCCTCGAGGTCGGCGGCGAGCACGCCCGCGCCCGCGCCGCCTACCGCTGGCTGGGCGCCCGGCAGCGCCCCGACGGCTCCTGGGCCGCCGAGTACCGCGACGGCGTGGCGACCGCCCCGGCGGCGGAGAGCAACCACGCCGGCTACCTCGCCGTCGGCCTGTGGCACAGCTGGCAGGTCAGCGGCGACGAGGAGCTGGTCGGCGAGCTGTGGCCGGTGGTCCGCCGGGGGCTGGACCTGGTGACCCGCATGCAGCTGCCCGGTGGGGCGGTGGGCTGGGCGCTGCGGCCCGACGGCAGCCCCGACGACGTCGCCCTGCTCACCGGCAACGCCAGCCTGTTCCAGGCGCTGCGCTGCGGCATCGCCCTGGCCGGGCTGCGCGGCGAGGCCCAGCCCGACTGGGAGCTGGCGGTGACCGACCTGGGCACCGCCCTGCGCGAGCGCCCGGAGGCCTTCGCCGACCGCTCCCGCTACTCGATGGACTGGTACTACCCCGTGCTGGGCGGGGCGGTGACCGGCGCGGCGGCCCGCGAGCGGCTGGCCGCCGACTGGGACCGGTTCGTCGTCCCCGGGCTGGGCGCCCGCTGCGTCGCCGACCGGCCGTGGGTGACCGGCGCCGAGACCTGCGAGCTCGCCCTCGCGCTGGCCGCGGCCGGGCAGCGCGACGCCGCGCTGGAGCAGGTGGCGGCGATGCAGCACCTGCGCCACGACGACGGCTCGTACTGGACCGGCTACGTCTACGCCGACGACGCGCGGTGGCCGGTCGAGCGGACGACGTGGACGGCGGCCGCCGTCGTCCTGGCCGCCGACGCCCTCGCCGGCGCCAGCGGCGGGGCGCGGCTGTTCACCGACCCCGGCGCGTTGCCCGCGCCGGGTACGGCGCAGGTCACGGAAAGCGCTGATTGGCTGCCAGGGGGCGCGGGCACCGTCCGACCGTGACCTCCCCTCCCGACGTGACCGTCGTCGTCGCCAGCCGCAACCGCAAGGACGACCTCCTGGCCACGCTGCCCCGGCACGAGGCGCCGGTCGTGCTGGTCGACAACGCCTCCACCGACGGCACCGTCGAGGCGGTGCGCGCGGCGCACCCGCAGGTCACCGTGCTGCCCCTGGCGCGCAACGAGGGGGCCCGCGGCCGCACCCTGGGCGTGGCGCGCGCCGGCACCGAGTTCGTGGCCTTCGCCGACGACGACTCGTGGTGGGCGCCGGGCGACCTCGCCCGCGCCGTGAAGATCATGCAGGCGCACCCGCGGCTGGGGCTGCTCAACGCGCGCATCCTGGTCGGCGCCGAGGAACGGCTCGACCCCGTCTGCGCCGAGATGGCGGCCAGCCCGCTCGGCACCCCCGACGACCTCCCCGGCCCCGCCCTGCTCGGCTTCGTCGCCTGCGCGGCCCTGGTCCGGACGGCGGCGTTCGAGGAGGTCGGCGGCTTCGACCCGGTGGTGCGCTTCCCCGGCGAGGAGGAGCGGGTCGCGCTCGACCTGGCCGCGGCCGGCTGGGGGCTGGCCTACGTCGACGAGGTGACGATCCACCACCACCCGTCGCCGCGGCGGGACGCCCCCGCCCGCCGGCAGGCCGCGATCTGGCGCAGCCGGGTCCTCACCGCGCTGATGCGCCACCCGGCCCGCGAGCTGCCGGGGCTGCTGGTCGGCGCCGCGCGGGCCGGCGAGCCGGGGCTGCGCGGCCTGGCGCGGGCGGTCCCCGACGTCCCGGCCGCCCTGCGCCGTCGGCGGCGCGTGCCCGCCCACGTCTGGGCCGACGTGCGGCGGCTGGCCGGGGCATGACGGAGAACCCCCCTGCCCCCCACCACCCGCACGCCCGCGGCGGAACCCTGCAGGAGGGCCGGCCGGACCCGCGCGTCGCCGTCGTCGTCATCACCCACCAGCGGCGCGAGGAGCTGCTGCGGACGCTCGCGCTGCTGCGCGACCTGCCGGAGCGGCCGCACGTCGTGGTGGTCGACAACGGCTCGACCGACGGGACGGCGGACGCCGTGCGGGCGCGGTTCCCGGAGGTCGAGCTGGTCGCCAGCCCCACCAACCTCGGCGCGGTCGGCCGCAACCTGGGTGTGGCCCGGCTGAGCACCCCCTACGTGGCGTTCTGCGACGACGACACCTGGTGGGACCCGGGCGCGCTGCGGGCGGCCGCCGACGCGCTGGACCGCCACCCGCGGCTGGCCGTGGTGACCGCGCGGATCCTGGTCGAGCCGGGCGGTCGGGAGGACCCGATCGTGGCGGAGCTGCGCGACTCGCCCGTCCGCGGCGCCCCCTGGCTGCCCGGCCCGGCTCTGGGCTCGTTCCTGGCCGGCGCGTCGGTGCTGCGCCGCGAGGCGTTCCTCGAGGTGGGCGGGTTCTCCGAGCGGCTGTGGCTGGGCGGGGAGGAGGAGCTGATGGCCGGCGACCTGGCCGCCGCCGGCTGGGAGCTGTGCTACCTGCCGGAGCTGACGGTGCACCACCAGGCCAGCCGGGCCCGCGACGCGCACAAGCGGCGGCGCGACGGCATCCGCAACACCCTCTGGACGACGTGGCTGCGGCGGCCGCTGCGCCCGGCCGTGCGCCGCACCGCCCACCTGCTGCGCACCCTGCCGCGCGACCGGGTGAGCGCGCTCGGCCTGCTCGACGCCGCCCGCGGCGTGCCCTGGGTGGCGCGCGAGCGCCGGGTGCTGCCGCCGCACGCCGAGGCGCGATTCGCCGCGCTGGAGCAGGCCCAGCGGCGCTCCGCCGCGCGCCGGTACGTCAGCTGACGGCGAGCACGTCCGCAGGAGCGGCCGGGACCGGCTCCGGCCGGCCGGCCGCCCGGGCGTCCGCGCGCGCCAGCAGGTCGACCGCGCGGCGCAGCACGTCCGGTGGCTGGGTGAACGGCAGCCGGAGCCGGTCCTCCAGCGCGTGGCCGGCGCTGAACAGCGGTCCGGCCGCGAGCCGCACGCCGACCCGCTCCGCCTCGAGGACCAGCGCGCTCGACCGCGGCCCGGGCAGGGCGCACCACACGAACAGCCCGCCCGGCGGCATCGGCACCCGCCAGTCCGGCAGCCGCCCGGCGAGCGCCCCCAGCAGCACGGCGCGCCGCTCCCGCAGCCGGGCCCGGACCCCCTCGCGGGCGGCGTCGGCGCCGTCGAGCAGCGCGCAGGCCGCGAGCTGCTCGACCACGGCGACCGCCATCGTCGTCCGGGCGAGGGCCACGGTCAGCCGGCGCACGACGTCGGCGTCCGCGCGGACCCAGCCGATCCGCAGGCCGCCCCAGAACAGCTTCGACAGCGTCCCCACCGAGATCGTCCCCGGGGCGTACGCCGCGAACGGCGCCGGCGGCTCGGCGTCCAGGCCGAGCTCGACGAACGCCTCGTCGACGACGGCGACGGTCCCCGCCCGGCGCAGCTCGCGGGCCAGCCGTTCCCGGTCGGCCGCGCCCAGCAGGCGGCCGGTCGGGTTGGCGAAGTCCGGCACCAGGTAGGCCGCCGGCGGCCGCACGGTGCGCAGGGCCCGCGCGGCGGTCGCCGGCCACTCGTCCGGCGCCTCGGGGTCCAGGGCGGTGGGCAGGAGGCGGGCCCCGTGGCCGCGGGCCGCGTCGAGGGCGGTCGGGTAGGTGGGCTGCTCGACCAGCAGCGGCCGGCCCGGGCCCAGCAGCAGCGACAGCGCCAGCGACACCCCGGCCATGGCGCCGGCGGTGACCAGCACCTCCTCCGGCGCCGTCGGCAGGCCCCGGGCGGTGTACCGCTCGGCGACCCGGGCGCGCAGCTCGGGCAGGCCGGCGGGGTGGTAGCCGTGCCCGGGCAGGTGGCGGGGCAGCTCGGCCAGGGCGGCGGCGAAGGCGGCCGGCACCTCCGGCGGCGCGGCCGGCGCCGCGTGGGCCAGGTCGATCGCGGCGTCGTCCGGCGGGGCCGGCAGCCAGGCGCCCCGCGCCGGGCCGGCCGGCAGCACCGCGAACGTGCCGGCGCCCTGCCGGGCGGCGGCCCAGCCGTCCTCGCGCAGCCGCGCGTAGGCGGCGGTCACGGTGGCCCGGCTCAGCCCGAGCGCGGTGGCCAGCTCGCGCTCGGCCGGCAGCCGGGCGCCCAGCGGCACCCGGCCGTCGGCCACGAGCAGGCGCACGCGGTCGGCGAGCGCGGCGTAGCGCGGCGGTCGGACGGCGCCGAGGTCGCCCACGAGCTGCGCCAGGCGGGCGGCGGAGACGGCGACCACGCCACTTCCTCTCGATTGGCCTGTGGGGAACGGGCCAATCGTGCCGGACACTGGGGCTGTGCCACCACACCTGCTCCGCCGGCTCGTGCAGCTGTACCTGGGCCTGGCCCTCTACGGCGCCTCGATGGCGCTGATGATCCGCTCCGCCCTGGGCAACATGCCGTGGGACGTCCTCCACCAGGGCCTGTCGGAGCGGCTCGGCTGGTCGCTGGGCACCGTCACCGTCGTCGTGGGCGCGCTGGTGCTGCTCTGCTGGGTCCCGCTGCGCCAGCGCCCCGGGCTGGGCACGGTCAGCAACGTCGTCGTCATCGGCATCGCGGTCGACGCCGCCCTGGCGGTGGTGCCCGCCGTGGACGCCCTCGCCGGCCGGATCGCGCTGGCCGCCGGCGGCATCCTGCTCAACGCCGTCGCGACCGCGCTCTACATCGGGGCGCGGTTCGGCCCCGGCCCGCGCGACGGGCTGATGACCGGGCTCGTGGCGCGCACCGGGTGGTCGCTGCGGCTGGTGCGCACCGGGATCGAGGTGGCCGTCGTCCTCTCCGGGTGGGCGCTGGGCGGCACCCTCGGCGTGGTCACCGTCGTCTACGCGCTGGCCATCGGGCCGCTGGTGCACGCGCTGCTGCCGCTGCTCACCGTGCCGGGTGCTCAGCGGGCGCAGGAGATGCAGGTGCGCGCGGCCGGACGGGCGGCCAGCCGCTCGGGGGCGATCGCCGCCCCGCAGGACTCGCAGACGCCGTAACCGCCGGCGGCACGGCGGGCCAGGGCGGCCTCGACGTCGGCCAGCCGGCGCCGCGCCGAGTCCAGCAGGGCGGCGACCTGCTGGCGCTCGAAGGCGATCGTCGCCCCCTCCGGGTCGTGCTCGTCGTCGGCGTTCGACGACGCCGAGGCCGCCACGACCTCGTCGAACTCGCTGGTCAGCGCCTCGATCTGGCGGAGGGCGGCGGCCCGCTCGGCCAGCAGCGGATCGCTCACCGCAGCCGCCGCAGCACCCGCAGGGACCCGGTGCCGGGCAGCTCGGTGAAGTCGCCGGTGGCCAGCACCCGGGTGTAGACGCCGAACGGCGCCTGGCCGCCGTCGGCCGGGTCGGGGAAGACGTCGTGGATGGCGAGGGTGCCGCCGACGGCGAGCTTGCCCACCCACGCGTCCTGGTCGCGGCGGGCGGACTCCTCGGTGTGGCTGCCGTCGAGGAACAGCAGCGCCAGCGGCGTCGTCCACAGCGGCGCGAGCACCTCCGACCGGGCGACGACGGCGATCACGACGTCCTCGGCGCCGGCGTCGGCGATGGTGCGGCGGAACCGCGGCAAGGTGTCGATCCGGCCGACCGCCGGGTCGACCAGCGACGGGTCGTGGTACTCCCACCCCGGCTGGTGCTCCTCCGACCCGCGGTGGTGGTCGACCGTCACCACCTGCCGGCCGGTCTCCCGGGCCGCGGCGGCGAGGAACAGCGCCGACCGGCCCATCCAGCTGCCGACCTCCAGCAGGGGCCCGGGCACGGCGACCTCGCGCGCCGCCTCGTACAGCGCCCGCCCCTCGTCGGCCGGCATGAAGCCGGGGGCGGCCTCCGCGGCCGCCAGGAGATCACTCACCCGACCAGTCTCGCCTTCACCCCTGACAGCCCGCGCTCGGTGGTGCCGCCGGGGCGCGAGAACCGGGCGAGGAACGCGCCGACCGCCGTCGTCACCGGCGTCGCGAGCACGAGGCCGATGCCGCCCACCAGCGTGCGGATGACCTCCTCGGCCACGGCGTCGCCGGTGAGCACGGTCCCCGCCGACTGGCTGGAGATGGTGAACAGCATGATCAGCGGCAGCGCGGCGCCGGCGTAGGCGAACACGATGGTGTAGACGGTCGAGGCGATGTGGTCGCGGCCGATCGCCATGCCGCGGGAGAACAGCTGCCGCCAGCTCATGCCCGGGTCGACCTCGTGCAGCTGCCACACCGCCGAGGCCTGGGTGATCGTCACGTCGTTGAGCACGCCCAGCCCGGCGACGACGACCCCGGCGATGACCAACCCGGAGAAGTCGAGGGTGGGGTCGTACTGCCCGAGCTGGATCGTCTCCTCGCTGGAGAAGCCGGTCAGCCGGCTCACCGCCACGGCCAGCGCCCCGAGACCGGCGACCAGGGCCAGCCCGAACAGCGTGCCGACCAGCGCCGTCGTCGTCCGCGCGGAGAACCCGTGGGCCAGGTAGAGGACGACGAACATGATCGCGGCCGAGCCGGTCAGGGTGACCAGCGTCGGCGAGCTCCCCTCCAGCAGCGCCGGCAGCATGAACCACAGCAGGACGCCGAAGGCGAACGCCAGGCCGAGCAGGGCGGCGAGCCCGCGGAGCCGGGCGACGGCGCCGACCACCACCGCGAAGGCGATCGCCAGCACGACGATCGGCGAGGTCCGGGCGTAGTCGGAGAACTGGTAGGTGGCGCCCTCCGCCGCGCCCGGATCGCGCTGCAGGACGATCTCGTCGCCCTCCTCGATGCCGAACTCGACCACCTCGGCCGGGACGTCGACCTGCACGAACTCCCCGGCACCGTCCCCCTCGGTGACCTCGACGACGACGGTGGCGCAGGTGAGCTGCTGCGGCCGGCCGGCCTGGTCGGTCACCGAGCAGTCGTAGGGGGTGACCGTGGAGACCGTGCCCTCGGGGTAGGTGGTGCCGGCCGGGACCGCGGCCGCCGCGGCCTGCTCGGCGCGCCCCGGCTCGCCGCTGGGCCACAGCAGCACCAGCCCCAGCACGGTGGCCAGGCCGACGGGGACCAGCAGGAACAGCATCAGCCGGACGGCGCGGCGCCGGCCGGCGAGGGTCCGCTCGTCGGGCGGCGGCGCGTCCGGCTCGGGACCGTGGCTGTGCGGGTGAGAAGGCGGCACCCGATCAGGCTAGGAGGCGCTCCCCTCCTCCACCGGGAAGCGCAGCCAGAGCCCGGCGAGCTGCAGCGGCCGGGCCACGGCGTCGGGCGGGTCGACCAGGGCGACCTCCACGGCACGCGGTCGGCCCAGCTTCTGCAGCTGCACCAGCACCGCCATCCCCGCGGAGTTCATGAACGTCACGCCGGCCAGGCGCAGCCGGGTGCGGCGCAGGGTGGCGTGGCTCAGCAGCAGGTCGGTGAAGCAGCGCACCAGCGGCCGGCGGGCCGCCTCGGTCAGCTCCCCCACGACGGTGACGACGGCCGTGTCGCCCTGGAGCTCGGAGGTGACCTCCGGCTCCCCGGGGGCCGGCTTCTCCTCGGTCTCGCGCGTCGGTGCGGTCGGGTGCTCGTCCACGCCCCTGCGGGTAGCCGGGACGGCGCGACTTCACACGCCGGGCGGGCGCGGGACCGGACCGGGCAGGCCGGCCGCGCCGAGGTAGCCGGCCAGCAGCGCGAGGGCGACCTGGCGCACGGCGTCGTCGTCGGGCAGGAACCGCGGCGAGTGCAGACCGGGCCGCTTGCCCGCCGCGTCGGGCTCGCCGCCGTCGACGCCGAGGAAGAGCATGAGCCCCGGCCGCGCGGCGCAGTAGTGGGCGAAGTCGTCGCTGCCGAAGGAGCGGAACGTGTCGTCGACCCCCGCGCCGGACCGCCGCAGCCACGGCACCGCCGCGGCGGCGAGGTCGGGGTCGTTGACCAGCACGGGGTCGGACTGGTGGATGTCGACCACCGCGGTGCAGCCGTGCGCGGCGGCCGTGTGCCGGGCGACCTCCTCGACGGCCGCGTGCACCAGGCCCCGGTCCTCGAGGCGCATCGTGCGCAACCCGCCGCGGGCCCGGGCGGTGTCGGGCACGACGTTGAACGCGGTGCCGGCGTCGAGCTGGGTGACCGCGAGCACCGCACCCACGACGGGGTCGACCCGGGAGACCACCTGGGAGCGGAGCGCGACCACGATGGCGGCCAGCGCGAGGACGGGGTCGACGGTGGTGTGCGGGTAGGCGGCGTGCCCGCCGCGGCCGCGCACGGTGACGGCGAAGTCGTCGACGGCGGCGTTGACCGGACCCGCCGTGGCGGACACGACGCCGGCCGGGAGCTGCGGCTGCACGTGCACCCCGATGACCGCGCCGACGTCCTCCTCGTCCAGGACGCCGGACCCGGCCACGTCCCGGCCGCCCGACGGCTCGCCCTCCTCCCGCGGCTGCAGCACGGCGAGCAGCGGGGCCGGGCCGCCCACCCGCCGCACCGCCCGGCACAGCGCGACCAGGCCGGCCAGGTGCACGTCGTGCCCGCAGGCGTGCATCACCCCGCCGCGCGCCGCCCACGGCACCTCGGTGGCCTCCGCCACCGCCAGCCCGTCCAGCTCGGCCCGCAGCGCCACCGTGGGCACGCCGCCTCCGGCGAGGACGCGCACGACCCGCCCGGTGACGCCGGTCGGCCGGCCCTCGCCCGCGCCCAGCGCGGCGACGACCGCGGCCGCCGTGTCCTCCTCCTCCCCCGACCGCCGCGGGTCGGCGTGCAGCCGGTGGCGCAGCTCGACCGCCGCCGGGACCTCCGCGAGCACGGCGTCCTCGAGCCGGCGGTACCAGGCCCCCAGGGCGGGATCGGCGCTCACCGCGGCTGGTCGAGCCGGTAGGCGCGCACCGCGTTGCCGCGGCCGACGAGCTCGGCCACGCGGAGGGCGTCGGCCGCCGTCCAGTCGCCGTCGGCGACCCCCTCGGCGAGCAGCCCGCCCAGGGCGCGCCGGAAGAGCACCGCGCCCAGCAGGTGGAGCTCGGCCAGCCCGAAGGCGTCGCTGGAGTACAGCACCTTGCCGAAGGGGGCCAGCTCCAGCAGCTCGGCCAGCAGCGCGCCGGCCCGCCGGCCGAGGTTGTGGGTGGCCAGCCCGACGTCGACGAACACGTGCGGGAAGACCTGCGCCAGGTAGCCGGCGTGGCGGTGGAACGGGTAGTTGTGCAGCAGCATCACCGGCACGCCGGTGGGCGCGGTGGCCCGCAGCAGGTCGGTGAGCAGCAGCGGGTCGCCGCGGTGCAGGTCGGCGTCGGCGTCGCCGTAGCCGACGTGGAACTGCACCGGCAGCCCGAGGTCGACGCCGGCCCAGACCAGGAACCGGTGCAGCACCGGGTCGGCGACGCGCGGCCGGCCGCCCGCGCGCAGCAGCGCACCGGCCGCCGCCACCACCTCGGCGTCGGTCGGGCGGGCGCCGTCGAGGGCGAGCCCGACCCGGTAGGCCGCGATCGACTTGACCCCGGCCGCGCCCGCCGACCGCCGGGCCAGCCGCTCGCGGACGGCGTCGGGGAACGCCGCGGCGTCCCCGCCGCCGGCCAGCACCTCCTCGGCGACCGCCTCCAGCCGCACGACCTCGCGGGCGCTGCCGCCGGCCAGGGCGGCCAGCTCGTCGGGCGCGGTGATCGGCTCGGGCACGTAGCCGGTGTCGACGAGGAAGGTGCGGGCGCCGGTGGCCGCGAGCATGCGGCGGTTCACCTCGGCCGCGCCCAGCTCGGCGCGGCGGGCCAGGTACTCGTCGACCGGGGCGTGCGGCTCGAGGTCCAGCACCGGTGCGCACCAGCGGCGCAGCGCCAGCCCGATCTGCGAGTCGAGCAGCGACCCGGCGAGGCCAGGGGTCTCGGCCTCGGTGAGCATCGCCTCGAGACCCGCGCGGTCGACGTCGCGGGTCACGACCCCGTGGCAGTGGTGGTCGACGAGCGGGAGCGCGGCGATCTCCTCCGCCAGGTCCGTCACCGGCGCTCCCTCTCCTCGCGCGCCCCCAGCTCGGCCGAGGTGAGCGCGGCCCCGGCGCGGCGGGCGGCGGCGCCGGCGGCGAGCACGGCGACGAGGCACGCCAGCAGCCAGGCGCCGGCCACCAGCGGGTTCCAGAACGCCGCGCCGTCCTCCGGGGCGGGGAACGGCACCACGTTGCGCCAGAGGGTGTAACCCAGCACGACGAGGGCGAGCACCGGGACGACGACCTGCCACATCGGCACGTCGGGCATCCGCCGCTCGACGAACACCAGCTTGATGGCGCCGATCGTCGTCAGCACGTAGACGACCAGCAGGATCAGCGTGCCGATCGTGCCCGACCACAGGAAGGCGTTGAACGCCTCGCCGCCGCCGGCCACCGCCATCACGACCATGATCACCGCCATCACGGCCAGGACCAGGACGGCGGCGGCGCCGGGCGTCCCGGCCCGCGTGGTGCCGGCCAGACCGGTCGGGGCGGTGCCCTCGCGGCGCATGTCGCGGGCGAAGGCGTACGCCAGCCGGGAGGCGCCGACCATGCAGGCCAGGCAGCAGCCGAAGGCGCTGATCGCCGCGCCGAGGGTGATGAGGTCGCCGACCCAGCCGGCGATGTACTCGCTGCCCAGGTCGCCGAGCAGCGAACCGGAGGCGATGAACTCCTGCACCCCCGCCTCGTCGGCGCCGAAGCCCATGACCTCGATGGCGGTGACGACGGTGAAGTAGACGCCGCCGAAGATCGCCGTCCACAGGATGGCGCGCGGGATGTCCCTGCGCGGGTCGCGGGCCTCCTCGCCGAGGGTCGCGGCGGCCTCGAAACCGGCGAAGGAGAGGAAGCCGAAGACGACGCCGAGGAACAGCGCCGAGGCGTCCGTGCCCTCGGGCACGGTGAAGACCGAGAGCGTGAACCCCTGCCCACCGGGCGCGTTCCCCGAGACCAGCCGCACCAGGACGATCGCGCTGATCACCAGGATGAGCGCCACGGTCGCGCCCTCGACCGACAGCAGCACGCTGGTGCCCCGCTTCGCCGGCACGACGGTCAGCGCCAGGCAGCCGAGCAGCGCCAGGCCGGCGAGCAGGAACGGCGCCCACGACGGCGGGTCCGGCCAGACGCCGACGACCGAGAGGAACTCGGTGCCGAAGATGCCGGTCGCCGACGCGGTGACCACGCCGTAGAAGCAGTAGGTGCCGAACAGCGCGAACCCGCTGACCAGCCCGGCGCGGGCGCCGAGGGTGGCGCCGACGAAGGCGTACACCGAGCCGGCGTGGTGGAAGTGCTGGCAGAGCCGGACGAAGCCGTAGGCCACCAGCAGCACGCCGACCGCGGCAAGTAGAAAGGCCAGCGGCACCGCCCGGCCGACCGTGCCGGCGGTGCCCTGAGGGTTGATGTTGGCCGCCATGCTCGGCGCCATCAGCGCCACGGAGAGGCCGACGGCCTGCCAGACCGACAGGGAGCGGCGCAGACCTGGGCCGGTGGGCTCGGCGGGGGCGTCGGGGCGGGACGGCGTGACGGCCATGCGGACCTCCGGGGCGGGGACGCTTGCGCAGGTCAACCGTGCGGAGTGTGCTCCCGCAGGGAGCCGGACGGGAAGATCCGGGCGTCTGGGGAGGTCGACGTGCTGCAGCAGGAGGAGCGGGAACGGCGGCGGGCGCGGGCGGAGGGGCTGCTCGACGGCCTGCGCGCAGCCGGGGTGGTCGGCGTCGTCCTGCCCTGGGTCGACACCACCGGGGTGACGCGGGTGAAGTCGGTGCCGCTCGACCGGCTGCCCGCCGCGGCGGCGTGGGGCGTCGGGATGAGCCCGGTGTTCGACGCGTTCCTCTTCGACGACTCGATCGTCGCCGGGCGCTTCGCCGGCAGCGCCGTGGGCGACCTGCGGCTGCACCCCGACCTCGACCGGCTCACCGTGCTCGCCGGGCAGCCGGGGTGGGCGTGGGCGCCGGTCGACCGCTACGACCAGGACGGCCGTCCGCACCCGCTGGACGCCCGCCTGCTGCTGCGCCGCGTCGTCGACGGGCTCGCGGCCGACGGGTTGTCGGTGCGGACGGCGTTCGAGGTGGAGTGGGTGGTCGGGCGCGCCGACCTGCCGCCGGGCAGCGAGCCGGGCGCGTTCGTGCCGGCGCTGTCGGGGCCGGCCTACGGCATGACCCGGCACGTCGAGGTCTCCGACTACGCGCGCGACCTGCTCACCGCGCTGGCCGCGCAGGGGGTGTCGGTCGAGCAGTTCCACCCCGAGTACGCCGCCGGCCAGCTGGAGATCAGCGTCGCCGCCGAGGACCCGGTGGCCGCCGCCGACACCACCGTGCTGCTGCGGCACACCATCCGGGCGGTGAGCGCGCGGCACCGGCTGAGGGCCTCGTTCTCGCCCAAGGTGGAGGCGGAGGGGGTGGGCAACGGCGGGCACGTCCACCTGTCGCTGTGGCGGGACGGCGGGAACCTGATGAGCGGCGGTTCCGGCCCGCTCGACCTCACCGCGGACGGCGAGGCGTTCACCGCCGGCCTGCTCGCGCACCTGCCCGCGCTGCTCGCCGTCGGCGCGCCGAGCGTCGCCTCGTACCTGCGGCTGGTGCCCTCGCACTGGGCCGGGGCGTTCGCCGTCTGGGGGCTGGAGAACCGGGAGGCGGCGGTGCGGCTGGTGACCGGCCCGGCCGGGCACCGGCGGTCGGCGGCGAACGTCGAGGTCAAGTCGCTCGACGCCACCGCCAACCCCTACCTGCTGCTGGCCGGCCTGCTCGCCGCCGGCCGCGCCGGCCTGGCGGGTGGGCTGCGGCTGCCCGAGCCGGTCGCGGTCGACCCCGCGGGTCTCGGGGAGGGGGAGCGGCGGGCGGCGGGCATCCACCCGCTACCGGCGTCGCTGGAGGAGGCGGTGCGCGCCTTCGAGGCCGACGACGTCCTGGCCGGGGTGTACGGCGAGCAGCTCGCGGCGACGATCGTCGACGTGCGCCGCGGGGAGACCGCGGCGCTGGCCGGCCGGTCACCCGAGGAGGTGGCGGCGGCGCTGCGCTGGGTGCACTGAGCGCGCCGGGCGCCGCGCGCGACGCTCGCCGGATCGGTGACGTCGAGCGGGATGTCCTGCTCAGCGGCCCGGAACTGTCGTACCCCCTTCCGTAGCCTGGGGCATGGCAGCGACCGCGACCCACGCCTCGTTCGAGGAGATCGTGGTCGACGTGCTGTGGCGGCCCGGCGTGCCGCGGCCGGCCACGGCAGCGGTGTCCAAGGAGGTCACGGCGGCCCGGTTGCAGCTGATCCAGGCCAACCGGGCGCGGCAGGCCGTCGAGGAGGCCGAGACCATCCTGCGGATGGCCGAGCTGTCCCCCGACGACGACGACCCGGCCCTCGGCACGCCCGGCGCGGGCAGCCGCACCTGGCGGCAGACCGAGCGCTCTTCCCCGGCGTCTCGGAGTCCTTCCCCCACGAGCTGTCGCTGGCCCTCGGCGCCGGCTACGGCACCGCGCTGCACAAGATGCGCCCGGCGTTCACCTGGCGCGACTCCCTCCCGGCGACGTTCGCCGCGATGCGCCGCGGCGAACTGGACGAGCGGCGGGGGCAGGTCCTCGCCGACACCTGGCGCACACCTGACCCTGCGCCGGCTCGGCAGGTGGAGGCGGTGGTGCTGCCGGAGGCGGTCGATCTCACCTTCGGTGCGCTGAAGCGGCGCATCCACGAGGTCCTGCTCGCACTCGACCCCGCCGCCGCCGACGAGAACCGGGAGCTGGCGGCGAGGAACGCAGACGTGTTCGTCGAGCCCGGCGGTGACGGCCGGGCGACGCTGGGGGCGGACCTGCCGGCCGACGAGGCCGCCGAGGGGCGCGAGTTCAACGACACCCTCGCGGCGACGGCCAAGGCCGACGGCGACGACCGGCCGATCGGGCAGATCCGCGCCGAGATCTTCTCCCTGCTCGTCCGCGGCGCCGCCCTCCCCGGCGCCGCCGGAGCGCGGGCGAGCCTGGTCATCACCGCCGCCCTGGAAGCGCTCGACGGCCGCTCCGCGGAGCCGGGCGACGTCAACGGCCATGCCATCACCCAGCGCACCTGCGCGATCTGCTCTCCCGGGTCGGCGCGCTGGGGTTGCGGAAGCCGGACGGCGGCAGCCTCACCCTCGCGATCACCGACGAGAACGGGGAGCTGCTCGGCACGCTGTCGCACGCCGATCTGGCGCGAGCCGTCGAGCGGGGGGAGGGACCGGACCCGCCGGCCGCGACCGGCCGCTGCACGCCGACGCCGGAGCATCGGGAGTTCGTCTCCACCCCCGATCGCACCTGCCGTGCCCCGTTCTGCGGGCGACGGGCCGCCTGGGCCGACCACGACCACGTCGTCCCGCACCCCTGCGGCGGGCAGACCTCCTGCACCAACCTGTGCTGCCTGCGCCGGACCCACCACCGGCTGAAGACGCTGTTCCAGGGGTGGCTGTCCGTCATGGAGCCCGACGGCACCCTGCCCGTCACCACGCCGTCCGGGATCACCCGCACCACCGAGCCGTGACTGCTGCGACGACGACCCCCACCGCCACCGCCCGACCGGGACGACGACCCGCCACCGTTCTGACCCTCGCCCGGTCCGGCCCTCGCCTCGACGACCCGACATGTCGGCTCGTCCCCATGTCGACGTGCCGACACGTGCTGCGGTCGATCACCGCAGCCGCTCGCCCCCTTCAGGTCGAGGCCGCCGGCATCACCGCGTGCCGGACGACTCGGAGACGGCCGCGGTCACCGGCAGCTGTTCCCGCGCGGGTGCCCCCTGCTGCCGCGGGATGGCCGCCAGGACGTCGTCGGCGGTCGCGCGGGCCCGGCGGCGGTAGCCGACGGCGTACATCGCCGGGATGGAGAACATCCCCGTCTGCGGCGCTTCCTCGACCCCCGCGGCGCGCACCGCCCGGACCAGGTCGTCCATCCGGCCCCCGGACTCCTCGCTGTCCCACGTCTCGACGGCCGTCATCGCGCCGCCCTGACGCCGCAGGTGCCGGGCGAGGCAGCCGGGCGGCAGGTCGCCGTCCTGCGGTATGGCGCGGACGATCTCCTCGTACCGGTCCGGGCCGGGGTCGTTCCAGCGCAGGTGGACGCAGATCAGTGACATGGCTTCCCCCAGTCGACGCTGCTCTTGCTCGGTCGACGTCCCCCGGCGCCACGGGCGGAACCCCGAGAAGAGGCGGGTGGCGTCGAACGGCTGCTCCGACCCGTCAGGGCACCGGACGGTCCTGCCGGACGCGGGCTCCTGCTGACCCGCACGGGCAGGGATGCAGCCCCCCCTGTATGGCCCACCCCGACACCGGGAGACAGAGGCGAAGGGCTCGCTCCGGCAGAGGGAACAAATCTGGCGAGGAGACGTTTACTCGGGTGAGCGACCGAGGTAATCTCCAGTTGCCACTGGAGGTTCCACCTCGGGCAGCGAACACCACAGCGAGACCCAGGAGGTTGACACAGCGATGGCCATGCTGACCGCCTACGACCCGTTCGCCGCCACCAACAGCGCCTTCCGGCTGCTGGACCAGCTGACCGGCCGCATGGGGACGGCCCGCCCGCTCTCCGGGATGCCGATGGACGCCTACAAGGTCGGCGACAACTTCGTCGCCCACTTCGACCTGCCCGGCGTCGACCCCGGCTCGATCGACCTGTCGATCGAGGGCAACACCCTCACCGTGACCGCGGAGCGGTCGGTACCGCAGCTCGAGAACGCCGAGTGGATGGCGGCCGAGCGCCCGTACGGCAGCTACACCCGCCAGCTCGTCCTCGGCCGGAGCCTCGACACCGACCGGCTCGAGGCCAGCTACCACGACGGCGTGCTCACCGTGAGCATCCCGGTGGCCGAGAAGGCGCGTTCCCGCAAGATCCAGGTGACCCGCGCCGACACCCCCGCATCGGTGGAGCACCGCACGATCGAGGGCGAGTCGCACGAGTCCAAGGCCGTCGAGGCCTGATCGACGGCGGACGCACGAGGGGCCGGCCCCGGACCGGGGCCGGCCCCTCGGCCTTTCCCGAGGAGGTGCCGTGACCGAGCAGGACCCGCTGCGCCGGCTCGACGACCCGGACTACCCGGCGCTGACCATGAGCCAGGCCGCCGAGCTGCTCGGCGTGCAGGCCGCGTTCCTGCGCAGCCTCGACAGCTCCGGCGTGCTGCAGCCGCACCGCTCCCCCGGCGGGCACCGGCGCTACTCCCGCACCCAGCTCACCGTCGCCGCCCGGGTCCGCGGCCTGCTCGACGACGGCCACTCCCTCGCCTCGGCCGAGACGATCGTGAACCTGCAGGACGAGCTCGCCGAGGCCCGCGCGGACGTCGACCGGCTGCGCGCCGACGTCGACCGGCTGAGCCAGGAACGCGGAGAGGGGCGGTGGCACAGGAAACCCTAGGGGGGTATGGTTCCTGTCGTGACCGCGGGCGGACGCCCGCCACCGGCACGGCAGGAGGGACGACGTGGCGATCGAGGAGCCCGGCAGCGCGCCGGCCCACCACGGGTACATCAACCGCAAGCAGGACTACCTGACGCGCCTGCGCCGCATCGAGGGCCAGGCCCGCGGGCTGCAGCGGATGGTCGAGGACGAGAAGTACTGCATCGACATCCTCACCCAGGTCTCGGCGATGACGAAGGCGCTGCAGTCGGTCGCCCTCGGCCTGCTGGAGGAGCACCTGTCCCACTGCGTCGTCTCCGCCGCGCAGGCCGGCGGCCCCGAGGCCGACGAGAAGGTCCGCGAGGCCGCAGACGCGATCGCCCGGCTCGTCCGCTCCTGACCCCCGAGAGGAACCCCCATGAGCACCGCCACCTACACCGTCACCGGCATGACCTGCGCCCACTGCGTGAACGCGGTGAGCGAGGAGGTCGGCGCCCTGCCCGGGGTCACGCACGTCGAGGTCGACCTCGACTCGGGTGCGCTGACCGTGACCAGCGACCAGCCGGTCGACGACGACGCGGTCGCCGCGGCCGTCGACGAGGCCGGGTACGCGCTCGCGGGGCGCTGAGCGCACCGTGAGCACGCCCGTCAAGGTCGCCGCCTTCGCCCTGGGCCTGGTCGCCGTCTTCGGCGCGGCCCTCGGCGTGGGCGCGGCCGTCGGCCCGGTCGCGGCCGCGCCGGCGCCCTCCGAGGGCGGGCACGCCGACGACGGTGGGCACGCCGCGGCACCTCCCGCGGCCGCCGCCCAGCCGGCCGGCCTCGCCGTCTCCGACGGCGGGTACGCCCTCGGCCTCGATGCGGCCGCGCTGCCGGCGGGACCGGCCACCGAGCTCGCCTTCCGGGTCCTCGGACCCGACGGCCACGCCGTCACCGGCTTCGAGGTCGAGCACGAGCAGCGGCTGCACCTGATCGCCGTCCGCCGCGACCTGTCCGGGTACCAGCACGTGCACCCGCAGATGGCGGCCGACGGCACCTGGACCGTCCCGCTGGCGCTCACCCCCGGCAGCTGGCGGGTCCTCGCCGACTTCGTGCCGAGCGCCGACGGGCGGAAGCGCGTGCTCGGCGCCGACCTGACCGTGCCCGGCGAGCTGGCACCGGCCGAGCTGCCGCCGCCCTCGCCGACGGCCGAGGTGGACGGCTACACCGTCACGCTCGACGGCGCCCTCGCCCCGGGCGAGGAGTCGCGGCTGGCCTTCGCGGTGAGCCGGGACGGGCGGCCGGTCACCGATCTGCAGCCGTACCTCGGGGCCTCGGGCCACCTCGTCGTGCTGCGCGCCGGCGACCTCGGCTACCTGCACGTGCACCCCGACGAGGGCGCCGACCTGTCGTTCGCCACCACCGCGCCGACCGCGGGCACCTACCGGTCGTTCCTCGACTTCCGGCACGGCGACGTCGTCCGGACGGCGGAGTTCACCCTGGAGGTCCCCCGTGGCTGAGCGGACCACCGAGCTGCGGACCACCGAGCTGCTCATCGGCGGCATGACCTGCGCGTCGTGCGCCGCCCGCATCGAGAAGAAGCTCAACAAGCTCGACGGCGTCACCGCCACCGTCAACTACGCCACCGAGAAGGCGAAGGTCTCCTTCGCCGACGGCGTCACCACCGACGACCTGATCGCCACCGTCGAGAAGACCGGCTACACCGCGACGCTGCCGCAGCCGCCGGAGCCCGAGGCCCCGGCGGAGGCGGACGCGGTGGACGCGCTCCGCACCCGCCTGCTCGTCTCGGTGGTGCTGAGCGTGCCGGTGATCGCGCTGGCGATGGTGCCGGCGCTGCAGTTCGAGCACTGGCAGTGGCTGTCGCTCACCCTGGCCGCGCCGGTGGTGGTGTGGGGCGGGCTGCCGTTCCACCGCGCGGCCTGGACCAACCTGCGGCACGGCGCGGCCACCATGGACACCCTCGTCTCCCTCGGCACGCTGGCCGCGTTCGCGTGGTCGCTGTACGCGCTGTTCTGGGGCACCGCCGGCGAGCCCGGCATGACCCACCCCTTCGAGCTCACCGTCGAGCGGGGCGACGGCAGCGGCAACGTCTACCTCGAGGCCGCCGCCGGCGTTACCGCGTTCCTGCTGGCCGGGCGGTACTTCGAGGCCCGCTCGAAGCGGCGGGCCGGGGCGGCGCTGCGGGCGCTGCTCGAGCTCGGCGCCAAGGAGGTGTCGGTGCTGCGGGGCGGCACCGAGCACCGGGTCCCGGTCGCCGAGCTGCGCGCCGGGGACCGGTTCGTCGTCCGGCCGGGCGAGAAGATCGCCGCCGACGGCGTGGTGACCGAGGGCTCGTCGGCGGTCGACGCCTCCGTGCTCACCGGCGAGTCGGTGCCGGTCGAGGTGGGGCCGGGCGACGCCGTCGCGGGCGCCACCGTCAACGCCGGCGGCCGGCTGGTCGTACGGGCCACCCGCGTGGGCGCGGAGACGCAGCTGGCGCAGATGGCGCGGCTGGTCGAGGAGGCGCAGAACGGCAAGGCCGACGTGCAGCGCCTGGCCGACCGCGTCTCCGGCGTCTTCGTGCCGATCGTGCTGGCGCTCGCCTTCGGCACGCTCGGCTTCTGGATCGGCGCGGGCGCCGGGCTGCCGGCCGCGTTCACCGCCGCGGTCGCCGTCCTGATCATCGCCTGCCCGTGCGCGCTGGGACTGGCCACGCCGACCGCGCTCATGGTCGGCACCGGCCGCGGCGCCCAGCTGGGCATCCTGATCAAGGGCCCGGAGGTGCTGGAGAGCACCCGCCGGGTCGACACCGTCGTCCTCGACAAGACCGGCACCGTCACCACCGGTCGGATGACCCTGCTCGACGTCGTCGCGGCGCCCGGCGAGGACGCCGGCGAGGTGCTGCGCGTCGCCGGGGCGCTCGAGTCGGCCTCGGAGCACCCGATCGCCCAGGCGGTGGCCCGGGCGGCCGCGGGGGCCGGCCGCCTGCCGGCGGTGGAGGGCTTCACCAACGTCGCGGGGCTGGGCGTGCAGGGCGTCGTCGAGGGCCGCGCGGTCGTCGTCGGCCGCCCGCTGCTGCTGGCCGACTGGTCCGCGCCCCTGCCGGCGTCGCTGGACGACGCCCGGCGCGCGGCGGAGGCGGCGGGCCGCACGGCGATCGCGGTCGCCTGGGACGGCGCCGCCCGGGGCGTGCTCGTCGTCGCCGACGCGGTCAAGCCGACGTCGGCCGCGGCGGTGCGCCAGCTGCGCGCCCTGGGCCTGCGCCCGGTGCTGCTCACCGGCGACAACGAGCGGGCCGCCCGCGCGGTCGCCGCCGAGGTGGGCATCGACGAGGTGGTCGCCGAGGTGTTGCCGGCCGACAAGGTCGACGTCGTGCGGCGGCTGCAGGACGAGGGCCGCGTGGTGGCGATGGTCGGCGACGGCGTGAACGACGCCGCCGCGCTCGCCCAGGCCGACCTCGGGCTGGCCATGGGCACCGGCACCGACGTCGCCATCGAGGCCAGCGACCTGACCCTGGTGCGCGGCGACCTGCGGGCAGCGGCCGACGCGATCCGGCTCTCCCGCCGGACCCTGGCGGTCATCAAGGGCAACCTGTTCTGGGCGTTCGCCTACAACGTGGCCGCGCTGCCGCTGGCCGTGGCCGGGCTGCTCAACCCGATGATCGCCGGCGCGGCGATGGCGTTCAGCTCGGTGTTCGTGGTGAGCAACAGCCTGCGGCTGCGCGGGTTCGCGCCGCTGCCGGAGAACCGCGACGCCGCGCTGCCGGTGCCCGCCGGGCGCGTGCGGGAGCCCGCCGGCGCCTGAGCGCGGGCCCGCCCTCGGCACCGAGAAGGCACTCCGTGCACGGGACACGGCCGGACACGCCGCACGGCCGTGCACGGAGTGCCTTGTCGGCCGCCGCCCGGCCGCCGTCCGGCCGTGCTCAGCCCTGCTGCTGCTCGGCGAAGCGCCGGCGGGCGTCCTCCAGCGCCTTGACCCCGCCGGCGGCCTGCTCCCAGTGGCCCATCTCGGTCGTCTTGTCGGGCTCGAGCTGCTTGTAGACGTCGAAGAAGTGCCAGAACTCCGCGATCTGGTGCATCGGCACGTCCTCGAGCTCGTGCAGGTGCGCGAACCGGGGGTCGTCGGCCGGCACGCACAGCAGCTTGGCGTCGGGGCCGGCCTCGTCGCGCATCCAGTAGACGGCGATGATGCGGGCCCGGACGAGGCAGCCGGGGAACGTCGGCTCGCCGACCATGAGCAGGACGTCGATCGGGTCGTCGTCCTCGGCCAGGGTGTCGGGCACGAAGCCGTAGTCGGCCGGATAGCCGGTGGCGGTGAACAGCGTGCGGTCCAGCCGGATCCGCCCCACCGCGGGGTCGTACTCGTACTTGTTCCGCGACCCCTTGGGGATCTCGACGACCACGTCGACGTCCACGGCAGCGACCCTGGCCCGGCGCCCGGGCCCCCGCAAGCCGAGGGCATCCCGCGTCGCCGCATCCCTTCCCAATCCGGTCGACGCGGAGCACGCTCGTCCTGCCCGGTCGAGGTCGCTGTCCCTGCGCCGAGGGTGGTGGGCCGTGAGTGCAACCGCTGCCGCGTTCGAACCGAGGCTCGCGCCGTGCGGACACCGGCACGGCGGCGAGCAGTACGTGACCGAGGACCACGAGGGCCTGGTCACCGAGGACCTGCGCTGGTCCTGCGGCTGCCGGACCACGCGGGAGGAGTTCCACGACGGCAGCTGCCACCGGATGGTCGTCCACCACAACGGGAGGGTGCTGACGGACGAGGAGTGGCGCGGTGAGTGACGGCGCCGTGCGCGCCGCGCACGACGTCCTGATCGTGGGAGGGGGCGCCGCGGGCCTGCGCGCCGCCATCGCCATCGCCGAGACCGGGCCCCGGCTCGACGTGGCCGTGGTGAGCAAGGTCTACCCGATGCGCAGCCACACGGTCTCGGCCGAGGGCGGCGCGGCGGGCGTGATCGCCGCCGACGACAGCCTCGACGAGCACTGCTACGACACGGTGTCGGGCAGCGACTGGCTCGCCGACCAGGACGCCGTCGAGGCCTTCGTCCGGGCGGCCCCGGAGGAGCTCCTCCAGCTCGAGCACTGGGGCTGCCCGTGGAGCCGGCGACCCGACGGCCGCGTCGCGGTCCGGGCCTTCGGCGGGATGAAGAAGATGCGCACGTGGTTCGCCGCGGACAAGACCGGCTTCCACATGCTGCACACCCTGTTCCAGACGTCGCTGCAGCACGGCGGGGTCAGGCGGTACGACGAGCACTTCGTGACCCGGCTGCTGGTCGACGACGGCCGGGTGCACGGGGTCGTGGCGATCGAGCTGGTGACCGGCCGGACCCAGGCGATCACCGCGAAGTCCGTGGTCCTGTGCACCGGCGGCTGCGGCAAGGTCTTCCCCTTCACCACGAACGCCACCATCAACACCGGCGACGGCATGGCCCTGGCCTACCGCGCGGGCGCGCCGCTCGAGGACATGGAGTTTGTGCAGTACCACCCGACCGGGCTGCCGTTCAGCGGCATCCTCATCACCGAGGCCGCCCGCGCCGAGGGCGGCTGGCTGCTGAACCGGGACGGCTACCGCTACCTGCAGGACTACGACCTGGGGCGGCCGACCCCGACGCCGGAGCTGCGCAGCATGGAGCTCGGCCCCCGCGACCGGCTCTCGCAGGCGTTCGTGCACGAGGTCGAGAAGGGGCGGACGACGGACTCGCCGTACGGCCCGATCGTCCACCTCGACCTGCGGCACCTCGGCGAGGAGCTGATCGACGCGAAGCTCCCCTTCGTGCGCGAGCTGTGCCTCAAGTACGAGCGGATCGACCCGGTGCACGAGCTGGTCCCGGTGCGCCCGGTGGTGCACTACATGATGGGCGGCGTCGCCACCGACCTCGACGGGGCGACCCCGCTCGAGGGCCTCTTCGCCGCCGGTGAGACCGCGTGCGTGAGCATCAACGGCGCCAACCGGCTGGGCTCCAACTCGCTGCCCGAGTGCCTGGTGTTCGGCGCCCGGGCCGGGCGGGCGGCGGCGCGGTACGCCGCCGAGGCGGGCGCGACGCCGTCCGCGGTCGAGGCGCAGGCGCGCGACGAGGTGCGCCGCCTGGAGCACGACCTGCTGGGCGGCGGGCCGGGCACCGAGAGCATCGCCGCCCTCCGCGACCAGATGCAGGCCACGATGGAGGAGGCCGCCGGCATCTTCCGCACCGGCCCGGAGATGGCGAAGGGCGCCGACACCCTCGCCGAGCTGCAGGAGCGGGTGGGCGACGTCGGGCTGGCGGACACCAGCCGCTCGTTCAACACCGAGCTGCTGGCCGCGCTGGAGCTGGCCAACATGCTCGACGTGAGCGAGTGCATCCTGCGGTCGGGCATGCAGCGGGAGGAGTCCCGGGGAGCGCACCAGCGCACCGACTTCCCGGCGCGCGACGACGCCCGCTTCCTCTGCCACCTGCTGGTGCACCGCGAGCCGGACGGCACCGCCCGGGTCGAGCGCAGGCCGGTGACCATCACCCGGTGGCCGCCGGGCGAGCGGGTCTACGGCAGGTGACGGTGCCTCGGGAGGGGACGGTGCCTCGGGAGGGGACGGTGTCTCGGGAGGGGACATGGCGGACAGCATCCGGATGAGGGTGTCCCGGTACCGGCCGGAGACCGACACCGAGCCGCACTGGCAGGAGTACGACGTCCCGCTGCGCAAGGAGTGGACCGTCCTCGACGGCCTCAACCACGTCAAGAACGAGGTCGACACCACGCTGTCGTTCCGCTGGTCGTGCCGCATGGGCATCTGCGGCAGCTGCGGGATGACCGTCGACGGCGAGCCCGAACTGACCTGCGGGGCGTTCCTCAGCGACTACGCGCCGGGCCCGGTGACCGTCGAGCCGCTCGCCCACTTCCCGGTGGTGCGCGACCTCGTCGTCGACCTGTCCGACTTCATGGCGAAGCTGCCGCGGGTCAAGCCGTGGATCATCCGGGACGACGACCACCGGACGGTCGAGCCCGACGTGGAGTACCTCCAGACGCCCGCGGAGCTGGACGCCTACAAGCAGTTCAGCATGTGCATCAACTGCATGCTCTGCTACGCCGCGTGCCCGGTCTACGGGCTCGACCCGGAGTTCACCGGGCCGGCCGCCATCGCGCTCGCCGAGCGGTACGACCTCGACTCGCGGGACCAGGGGAGCCGGCAGCGGCTCGACGTGCTGGTCGAGCACGAGGGCGTCTGGGGCTGCACCTTCGTCGGCGAGTGCACGCGGGTGTGCCCCAAGCACGTCGACCCCGCGGCGGCCATCCAGCGCTACAAGCTCAAGGCGGCGGCGGCCACGGTGAAGGCCTTCCTCCTCCCCCGGGGCGCGCGGTGACCGCCGCCGGGGGCACGCCGACCGGGCTGCGCCCCTACCGCCGGCCGGTCTCGACCTGGTGGTGGACCCGCAAGCGGACCTACCTCGTCTTCGTGCTGCGCGAGCTGAGCAGCGTCTTCGTCGCCTGGCTGGTGGCGTACCTGCTGCTCCTCGTGCGCTCCGTCGGCCGGGGCGAGGCGGCCTACCGGGACTTCCTCGAGTGGGCGTCGGCGCCGTGGGTCGTCGCGCTGAACGTCCTCGCGCTGGCCTTCGTGCTGCTGCACGCCGTGACCTGGTTCAGCCTCACGCCGCAGGCGATGGAGGTGCGGATCGACGGCCGCCCGGTGCCCCGGTTCCACATCGTCGCCGGGCAGTACACGGGCCTGGTCGTGGTCTCCGCGTTCGTGTTCTGGCTGGTGACCCGGTGACCAGGCGGCGGGTCGAGCCGCTCGTGTGGCTGGGGTTCAGCGCCGGCGGGGTGCTGGCCGCGGTGCTCCTGCCGAGCCTGGCGTTCCTGTTCGGGCTGGCCGTGCCTCTGGGCTGGGTCTCCCCGGACCACGGGCACCTCCGCGCCGTCGTCGGGCACCCGCTGACCTTCGTCGTCCTGCTGGGCGTGTTCGTGCTGCTGCTCGTGCACAGCGCCCACCGGTTCCGGTACACGCTCTACGACGGGCTGCAGATCAAGCGGAAGCGGACCGTGGCGGTGCTCTGCTACGGCGCGGCGGCGGTGGGCTCGCTGGCCGCGCTCGCGGTGCTCTGGTCGGCCGCCTGACGCACGGTCAGAAGGCGGGTAGCAGGAGCAGCAGGGTCGGCAGGAGGAGCAGCAGGGCGGCCGCGGCGAGCGCGCCCCAGCGGGCGGCGGCGGGCAGCGGGGACGGCGGCTCGAGCAGCCGGACGACGCGCGCGCCGGTCGCGCTGCCGGCGACGGCGAGCGCCCCGGCCGGCACCCCGCCCCCGGAGCCGCCGGCGACCGCCACGATCGCCTCGGCCAGCGTCCGCCGGGACCCGCCGGGCAGCAGCCGCAGGGCGACGTCGTCGGCGCGCATCTCGACCAGCTGCCGCACCGACGCGTGCGCCCGGGCGGCGGCCGGCAGCACCGGCAGCGCCTCCTCCCACGCGACGAACGGCAGCAGCAGGAGGTGGTGGCGCTCCTTCAGGTGCGCCCGCTCGTGGGCGACGACGGCGGCGAGCTGGGCGTCGTCGAGCTCCTCGACCATGCCCGAGGAGAGCACGAGCAGCGGGCGGGCGCCGGGGATGCAGAACGCCACCGGCGCGGGGTGCTCCAGCAGCCGGGTGTCGGGCTGCGCGGCCGGCCGCACGACCAGCTCGAGCAGCTCGCGGTGCCGCCGGCGGGTGCGCGCGGTGCGCACCCAGGACAGCGCGAGGACGCCGAGCAGCTCGGCGGCGAGCACGCCGGCCAGGGTGAGCGTGACCCAGTGGTCGCCGCGCACCGGGTCGACGGCGGAGTGCCCGCGCAGCACGGCCCACGCGGCCTCCGGCAGGGAGTGACCCCACGGCGCGAGCCCGTGCACGAGCAGCGCGCCGATGATCGACAGGCCGCCGGCCAGCCCGATCGCCTGCCAGCAGACCAGCGCCACCAGCGGGTCGCGCCGCGGCCACCGGGCACGGGCCAGCACCGCCGGCACCGGCCAGGCGAGCAGGGCGGCGAGCACGGCCAGGGCGGCCGCGGAACCGGGCAGCACGGCGGGTCGGGACGGCTCAGCCGCGGGCGAGCAGCTCGCGCAGCAGCTGCGCCTCGTCCTCGCTCACGGTGCCGACGAAGCGGGCCAGCACGGCCTGCCGGTCGGCGGACTGGCCGAGCACCTCGTGCATGAGCTCGGCGGCGTGCTCCTCGCGGCTCGCCCGCGGGGCGAAGCGGCGGGGCCGTGCGTCGTCGTGGACGACGAAGCCCTTCTGCTCCAGGCGGGTGAGCACCGTGTGCACCGTGGTCAGCGCAAGCCCGCGGTCGGCGAGCTCGTCGCGCAGCGTCGTCGCCGCGACCGGTCCGTCGGCCGCCCACAGCCGCTCCATCACCGCACGCTCCAGGTCACCGAGCGAGGCCACGAACCCTCCTGTCGGGCAGGTCACACCGCGAGTCTTCTACGCAATGTAGAAAACAGTCTTCTACGGGGCGTAGAAAGAACACGTCGATGGTACGACAGAGGGAGACCGCACGGTGGACGTGCTCGGCCTTGACACGTTGGACGTGGCCCGGTGGCAGTTCGGCATCACGACCGTCTACCACTTCCTGATGGTCCCGCTGACCCTCGGTCTGGGGGTCCTGGTCGCCGTCATGCACACGCTGTGGCTGCGCACCGGAAAGCCCGAGTGGCTGCGGATGACCCGCTTCTGGGGCCGCATCTACCTGATCAACTTCGCCCTCGGCGTCGCCACCGGCCTGGTGCAGGAGTTCCAGTTCGGCCTGGCCTGGAGCGAGTACTCCCGCTTCGTCGGCGACGTCTTCGGCTCGCTGCTGGCGATGGAGGCGCTGCTGGCGTTCTTCCTCGAGTCGACGTTCCTCGGCCTGTGGATCTTCGGCTGGGACCGGCTGCCGAAGAAGCTGCACCTCGGCGCGCTGTGGGCGGCGGTGATCGGCTCCTGGATCAGCGCGTACTTCATCATCGCGGCCAACTCCTGGATGCAGCACCCGATCGGCGTCACGCTCACCGACGAGGGCCGCCCGGAGCAGGTGGACTTCCTCGCCGTCCTCACCAACAACACCGCGCTGGCCGCGTACAGCCACGCCGTCGTCGCCTCGCTGATGGTCGCCGGGGCCCTGCTGGTCGGCATCGGGCTGTGGCACCTGCGCCGCCGCAAGCTGGCCGGCAAGGCCACCACGGACGTCGACCACGCGGTCTGGCGCCGCTCGGTGCGCCTCGGCGGCTGGGTGTCGCTGGCGGCGTTCGTGCTGGTCGCGGTCACCGGTGACTGGCAGGGCAAGCTCATGTACGAGCAGCAGCCGCTGAAGATGAGCTCCGCCGAGGCGCTCTGCGAGACCGAGGCGCCGGCGCCGTTCTCGGTCTTCGCCTGGGGCAAGCTCGGCTCCAACGAGTGCGACGACGTCCACTCGATCACCGTGCCGGGTCTGCTGTCGTTCCTCGCGCACAGCGACTTCTCCACCGCCGTCCCGGGCGTGAACGAGCTGCAGGAGGAGTACGCCGCCGTCTACGGCGAGACCTACCCCGACGACCCGTCGTTCGGCGACAAGGCCGGCGAGCCGATCGACTACACCCCGGTGCTCGCGGTGACCTACTGGAGCTTCCGGCTGATGATCGGGATGGGCGCGGTCTCCGCCGCGGTGGCCGCCTACGCGCTGTGGGCCACCCGGAAGGGCCGGGTGCCGACCTGGCGGATCGGCGTGTACGGCTCGCTGCTGGCGGTCGCCGCGCCGTTCGTGGCCAACGCGGCCGGCTGGGTCTTCACCGAGATGGGCCGCCAGCCGTTCGTCGTCTACCCCAACCCCGACGTGCCGGTCGGCGAGCAGGTGTACTTCTTCACCGCCCAGGCCGTCTCGCCCGGCATCAGCGCCGCCGAGGTGTGGACGTCGCTGATCACGCTCACCGCCGTCTACGGCGTGCTCGCCGTTCTCGAGCTCTTCCTGATCACCCGCTTCGTCCGCACGGGCGCGTCGGACGACGACGCCCCGACCCCCGGTGAGCCCCGCGGGGGCACGCCGGAGCAGGACGACGTCCTCTCGTTCGCGTACTGAGGAGCGCCCTCCGTGGACCTGCAGACCCTCTGGTTCGTCGCCGTCGCCGTGCTCTGGACCGGCTTCCTCCTCCTCGAGGGCTTCGACATCGGCGTGGCCGCGCTGCTGCCGGTGCTCGGCCGCTCGCGGCAGGACAAGCACCTCATGCTGCGCACCATCGGCCCGGTCTGGGACGGCAACGAGGTGTGGCTGATCACCGCCGCGGGCGCGATCTTCGCCGCCTTCCCCGGCTGGTACGCCAGCTGGCTGCCGGCGCTGTACCTGCCGTTCGTGCTGGTGCTGCTCGGCCTGATCGTCCGCGCGGTCGCCTTCGAGTGGCGGCACTCGCACCACGACGAGCGCTGGGACACGACCTGGACCCACGTCATCACCGCCGGCTCGCTCGTGGCCGGCCTCGGCGTCGGCGCCGCGCTGGGCGCCACCACCCTCGGCCTGCCGATCGACGACGCCGGCAACCGGGTGGGCGGCGCGTTCTCCGGCCTCGGCTGGTCGGCGCTGCTCGGCGCGGTCGCCGTGGCCGCGTTCGCGGTGGTGCACGGCGCGCTGTTCCTGGCGCTGAAGACCGACGGCGACGTGCGGCTGCGGGCGCGGGCGTTCGCGCTGCGCTGGTCGCCGGTGGCCGCGGTGCCGCTGCTCGCCTGGGCCGGCGTGGTGCACCTGCGCTACGGCACGGCGGTCACCGCGGTGCTGTGGGTGGTGGCCGCGCTGGCCGCCGTGGTCACCTGGACCCGCATCCGGCTGGACCGCGAGGGGCAGGCCTTCACCGGCTGGGCCCTGCTGCTGGTCGCCTCGGCCGCGACGCTGTTCGGCGCCGCCTACCCGGTGCTGATCCCCTCGACGGTCGACCCCGCGTTCGACCTGACCGTCGCCGAGGCGTCGGTCAGCGACTACACGCTGACCGTCATGACCTGGGTGGCCGCGGTCGGACTGCCGGTGGTGCTCGCCTACCAGGCGTGGACGTACTGGGTGTTCCGCAAGCGGCTGACCGCCGAGCCGGTGCACGACGAGGCCGCGGCCGCATGAGCGGACGCGGACCCCTCGGCGCGCTGGCCGGAGTGCCGGGGCTGCGCGGTGCGCTCGCCCGGGCGGCGCTGGCCGCGTTCGTCTCGACCGCCGGGCTGGTGCTGCTCGCCGGGGGGCTGGCGACGGCGATCGCCCGGATCGCCGGCCTGGCCACCGGCTCCCCCGGCACCCCGTTGGTGATCGCGGTCGCCGGCGTCGCGTTGCGGGCGCTGGCCTCGACCGCCGGTGAGGCGCTGGCCGCCCGCGACGCCCGCCGGGCCGAGGACGCGCTGCGCCGCGCCCTGCTCGACCGGCTGGCCGCCGAGCCGGCCGCGGTGACGGCGGCGGGCGGGCCCGGGCCGGCCGCCGTCCTGGCCACCACCCGGCTGGCCGACCTCGGCCCGGGGCTGGCCGCCTTCCTGCCGGCGCTGGCGCAGGCGCTCGTCGTCCCGCCCGTGCTGCTGCTCGTGCTCGCGTGGACCGACCTGCTCTCGGCGGTGATCGTCGCGCTCACCCTGCCGCTGGTGCCGCTGTTCATGGTGCTGGTCGGCAAGCACACCCGCGAGGGCACGACCGCCGCCGCGCGGGCGCTGGACCGGATCGCCGCGCACGTCGCCGAGCTGGTCCGGGGGCTGCCCGTGCTCGTCGGCCTGGGCCGGGCCGCCGACCAGGCCGCCGCCCTCGCCGAGCTGGGCGACTTCTCCCGGCGCAGGACGCTGGCCACGCTGCGGCTGGCCTTCCTCTCCGCGCTCGTGCTCGAGCTCATCGCCACCCTGTCGGTCGCGCTGGTGGCGGTGACCGTGGGCCTGCGCCTGGTGCACGGCGACCTGGCGCTCGCCGTCGGGCTCACCGCGCTGCTGCTCGCGCCCGAGGCGTTCGCCCCGCTGCGCGCCGTCGGCGCCGCGCACCACGCGAACGAGGCGGCGTCGCTCGCGGCGGCCGAGGCACGTTCGGTGCTGGCCGCGCCGGCCGCCCCGCCGGTGGTCAGCGCAGGGGCGGACGACGACCCGCGCGGCGCCGACGTCGCGGTCTCGGGGCTGTCGGTGCGGTACCCGGGGCGCGGGGTGCCGGCGCTGCCGCCGGTCGACCTGGCCGTGCGGCCGGGCGAGCTGGTCGCCGTCCGCGGGCGCAGCGGGTCGGGCAAGTCGACGCTGCTCGCGGCCCTGGCCGGGCTCACGCCGCCGGACGCCGTCGTGTCCGGGACGGTCACCGGGGTCGCCGCCGTCGCGTACGTGCCGCAGCACCCCCGCACCACCGGCGCGACCGTGGCCGACGAGCTGCGGCGGCACGCCGGCAGCCGGCCGGGCGCCGACGAGGTGGTCGGCGAGGCGTTCGTCGTGGAGGCGCTGGCCCGCGTCGGGGCGTCGCCCCTGGCGGGGCGGGACTGCGCGACCCTCTCCCCCGGCGAACTGCAGCGGGTGGCGCTGGCCCGCGCGCTGGTGCGGATCCGCCGCGGTGCGCGCCTGCTGCTGCTCGACGAGCCCACCGCCCACCTGGACGAGGCGGCCGCGGCCACGGTGACCCGCGTGCTCGCCGACCTGCGCGGCACGGTGACCGCGGTGCTGGTCACCCACGACCCCGCGCTGGCCGCCCTCGCCGACCGCGCCGTCGACCTGGCCGCCCCCGACGCCCCGGGCGCCCGTGCCACCCCCCGCGGCGTCCCGGGGGACGGCCGGGTCGGCGTCCGCCGGGGACGGCGGGCTGCGGTGGCCGCGGCGGGCGCTGGTCGAGGCGGTGGCCGCGGGGGCGGCCTCCTCGGGCGCCGGTGTGGCGCTGACCGCGGTGTCGGGCTGGCTCATCGTCCGGGCCGCGGAGATGCCGCCGATCCTCACGCTGATGGTCGCCATCGTCGGCGTGCGCGCGTTCGGCATCGGGCGGGCGGGGATGCGCTGGGTGGAGCGGATGACCGCGCACGACGCCGCCCTGCAGCTGGCGGCCGGCACGCGGGTGCGGGTGTGGCGGGCGCTGGCCGCGCAGGGCATCGCCGCCGACCGGACGCCGGGCGCCGCGCTGGCCCGCGTGGTCGGCGACGTCGGGCTGGTGCAGGACCTGTCGGTGCGCGTGGTGCCGCCGGTGCTGGTGGCGGCCACCGTCCTCACCGGCACCGTGGGCGCGCTGGCGCTGCTCGACCCGGCGGCGGCCGGCGCGGTGGCGGCGGTGCTGGCGGCCACGGCGGCCCTCGTCGTCCTCGTGCACCGCCGGGTCGACGCCGGCGCCGCCCGGGCCGACGGCGCGCTGCGGGTGGCCGCGCTGCGCGAGACCGCCACCGCGCTCGAGGGCGCCGGCGACCTGCGGGCGCACGGGCTGGCCCGGCACACCGCCGCCGACCTCGCCGCGCTGGCCGACCGGCAGGGCGCGGCGGCCCGCACCGGCGCCCGGGCCGCGGCGCTGGGCACCGGCCTCGTCGTCCTCGGGTCGGGGCTGGCCGCCGTCGTCGCGGCGGCGGTCGGCGCGGCCGGTCCGCTCGACGGCCCCGGCGTCGCGGTGCTGGCCCTGGCGCCGCTGGCGCTGGCCGAGCCGCTGTCCGCGCTGGTCGCGGCGCTGCAGCGGCGGGGCGCCCTCGCCGACGCCCGCGCCCGGCTGGACGCCGTCCTCACCGCGCCGGTGCCGGCCGACCCGGCCGCGCCCGAGCCGGCGCCGTCCCCGGTGCGCGCGCTGGCCGTCAGCGGCCTGACCGCCGGCTGGCCCGGCGGCCCCGACGTGTTCACCGGGCTGGACGCGGCGGCCGGCACCGACGGCTGGCTGGTCGTGCGCGGCCCGTCGGGGTCGGGCAAGTCGACGCTCCTCGCCGTGCTGCTGGCCGCGCTGCGACCGCGCGCCGGCGCGTACTCCCTGGCCGGCGTCGACACGGCGCGCCTCGCCGGCGACGACGTGCGGGCGCGGATCGCCTGGCTGCCGCAGGAGTCGCACGTGTTCGCCTCGAGCATCCGGGCCAACCTCGCCACCGCCGCGCCCCGCGGGGAGCTGGCCGGCCCGGACGGCGAGGCGCGGATGCGGGCCGCGCTGACCGCGGCCGGCCTCGGCGGGCTGCTGGCCACGCTGCCCGAGGGGCTCGACACCCCGGTCGGCGCGGGCGGCACCGCGCTCTCGGGCGGGGAGCGGCGCCGGCTGGCCGCGGCCCGGGCGCTGCTGGCCGACCGCGACGTCGTCCTGCTCGACGAGCCGACCGCGCACCTGGACCCGCCCACCGCGCGGGCCCTGGTGCGCGACCTGCGCGCCGCGCTGGCCGGCCGGGTCGTCGTCTGCGTGACCCACG
This sequence comes from Geodermatophilus sp. SYSU D00815, assembly GCF_054050035.1. Lineage (NCBI taxonomy): Bacteria > Bacillati > Actinomycetota > Actinomycetes > Geodermatophilales > Geodermatophilaceae > Geodermatophilus > Geodermatophilus sp. SYSU D00815. The sequence goes on from NZ_JBJGYO010000003.1 coordinate 57,703, forward strand.
ACGACGACGTGGCCGGGCCCGGGGACACCGTGGTGCGCCTCGGCGCGCCCGCCGCGGTGACCGCCCGAGGCGTGGCGGGAACGGCACGCGGGCGCGGCTCGTGATCCTGGCGTGGACGGTCTCCGCCTCGTGCTCAACCTCGTCTGGTTCGTGATCCACGGCTGGCTGCTCGCGCTGGCCTACCTGCTGGCCGGGCTGATCGCCTGCGTGCTGGTGGTGACGATCCCGTTCGGCGTCGCCTGCTTCCGGCTGGCCGGGTACGCCGCCTGGCCGTTCGGCCGCACCACCGTGCGCGCACCGGGCGCGGGCGCGCCGAGCGCGCTGGGCAACCTGCTGTGGTTCGTGCTGGTCGGCTGGTGGCTCTCGCTGCTGCACGTGCTCGCCGGCATCGCCTACTGCGTGACGATCATCGGCATCCCGTTCGGCGTCGCGCTGTTCAAGCTGGCGCTGGTCGGCCTCTTCCCGCTGGGCAAGCGGGTCGTCGACACCGACCTGCCGCAGTCGTACTTCCGGGCCGGTACGACCGTCGGCGCCGCCCCCGCTCGCTGAGCTACCCCGCCGCCGAGGTCGGCGCGGCGGCGACGCCGTGCCGGCTCAGGAAGTCGAGGGCGGTGTCGGCGACGTCCCGCCAGCCGGAGTCGGCGCCGTAGGAGTGGCCCCGCCCGGGGAAGCTGGTGAACTCGGTGACCCCGGCGTTGCGCTTCGCCTGGATCCGGTGGGCCGCGCGCACGGTGGACTCGGGCACGGTGCGGTCCTCCCCCGCCGCGACCATCAGCAGGGGCCCGCGCTCGGCGCGGGTGTCCACCGCCGCCTCGCTGCGCGGCGCGAGGTTGGCCAGCCCGGCCTGGAACAGCGGCCGGGCCGGTGACGGGATCACGTGCGCCTCGTACAGCGCGTCGGACTCCGCCCGCGGGACGGCGCTGGCGAACGCCCGGTGGAAGCTCTCCGGCGTGTGCATCCAGGTGCGGCGCAGCAGCCAGGGCCGCGACAGCACCGGCAGCGCGTTGCGCAGCTGCACCGGCGGCAGGCCGAGGACGCCCTTGAACTGGGTCGGCGAGAGCGCGATGCAGGCGCGGGCGAACCCCATCGCGTGCAGCCGCTGCGCCACCAGCCCGCCGAACGAGTGCCCGACCACCACCGGCGGCGCCGGCAGCTCGGCGATGAACGCCGAGTAGGAGTCGGTCACCGCGGCGATGCCGACGTCGGCGACGGCCTCGGGGCGTGCCCGCGTCCCGGCGGCCGTCGGGGCGTCACCCGGCCAGCCGGGGGCGTGCGCCGCGAAACCGCGGGCGGTGAACAGCTCCACCCACGGCGCCCAGCTGCTCGAGTGCAGCCACAGGCCGTGCACGAAGACGACGGGGACGCGGTCGGGCTCGCTCACGCAGCACCTCCAGGACGACGGGGTTCCCGACGCTAGGGACGCGCCGGCCGGCGCGGTGTGCTCTGCGTGCCAGCTTCCGGTCCTCCCCTGCCGCCGGGGGCCGGGGCATGTACAGCCCGCGGGCCGACCGGCCAGGATCGGGCTCCTCGGCAGCGCCGCCGGCCGATCCGGAGAGGAGCGCCGATGGTCACGGTCCTGGACTCCCGCACGCTCGACGCCCCGGACCGCCGTCCGGCCGCCCTCGTGGCGCGGCTCCAGGAGGGGGTCGCCTCCCGGGTGCGGCCGGTCGACGACGCGGTGCCGCTCGACGTGCGGCTGGACGCCTGGGACGTGCACGGGCTGCCGGTCCTCGGCTCCGCGGTGGACGGCGAGCTGTGGATGGAGGGCCGCCGGCCGGGCGCCGACGTCGTCTCGCTCTACGTGCAGGACCGGGGGACCGGCCGGCACGAGCAGGGCGGGCTGCAGCGGTCGTTGGCGCCGGGCGAGCTGGCGGTGACCGACCTGACCGCGCCCTACGCGTTCTCCTGGGGCCGGCACGGCGGCCGCGGGCGGGCGCTGCAGGTCCCCGCAGCGCTGCTGGGCCTGCCGGCCGACGTCGTCCGGCGCGCGGCGCCGCGGGTGCGCCGCAGCCCGCTCTACGACCTGGTGCGCGGGCACCTGCGGCACGTGGCCGACGAGCGGCTCGCCCGCGACCCGGCGCTCGGCGCGCTCGCCGGCGTGACCGTGGAGCTCACCCGGGCGCTGCTGGCCTCGGCCGCCGGGCCGGAGCCGGCGACCCGGGCCGCGCTGGCCGGCACGCTGCTGCCGCGGGTGCGCGCCTACGTCCGCGCCCACCTGCGCGAGCCCGACCTCGACGCCGCGCGCGTCGCCGCGGCGCACAACGTCTCGGTCCGCCAGCTGTACCGCCTCTGCGCCGCCGAGGGGTTGCGGCTGGAGCCGTGGATCATCGAGCAGCGGCTGGCCGGGGCCCGCGCCGAGCTGGCCGACCCGGCGGCCCGGCACCGGTCGATCGCGATGGTCGCCCGCCGCTGGGGCTTCGCCGACCCGTCGCACTTCAGCCGCCGGTTCCGCGAGGCGTACGGCCTCAGCCCGCGGGACTGGCGGGCCGCCGTCCCCGCCGGGGTCGGGTGAGCCGGTGGCCGTGCTGCTGGACACCGCGCTGCTGCCCCGCGCCGAGCGCCGGGAGGCGCTCACCGAGGCGATGTACGCGATGACCCGGGCGACCCGGCTGGGCCTCGGCGGGGGGCCGGACGGGCCGAGCGGGCGGCTGGAGGTGTGGGGGTACGGGCCGCTGGGCTTCTTCCGCGCCGAGGGACGCGGCATGGCGATGGACCGGTCGGCCGCGGCCGCGGCGGCCGACGACGAGCCGTACCTGTCGCTGGCGGTGCACCTGAGCGGCTGCGGGCGCAGCACCCACCTGGGCCGCGACCGGCTGCTGCGGCCCGGCGACCTGGCCGCGATCGACCTGCGCGCGGCGTACGCCTTCGCCTGGGACGGCGAGGCCGCCAACCTGGCGCTCAACGTGCCGGTGGCCGTGCTCGGGCTGCGCCGGGACGTCGTGCAGGCCGGGAGCGCGCACCTGGAGAGCAGCCCGGTGCACGCGCTGGTGCGCGACCACCTGCGGGCGCTGGCCGCCGACGTCGACGGCGTCACGGCCGACCCGCAGGCGGCCGACGCCGCGTCGGCCACGCTGCGCCTGGTCCGGCTGCTGCTCACCACCGCCGCGCAGGCCGCGGGCCCGGCGCGCGACGCGCACGACGCCGCCCTGCCCGACCTGGCGCGGTTGTGGGCGGCGCGGGCCGCCGGGCCGGTGGACGCCCGCCGGGCCGCCCGCGCCCTGGGCACCGGCCCGCGCTACATCGCGCGCCGGTGCCCGGGCGTGGCCGGCCGGTGAGGGGTCAGCGGCCGCCGCGGTAGCGGACCAGCGCGCCCGCGCCCCGGGTGCGGGCGGCGGCCAGCGACAGCAGCGCCCCGCGGCGCACCTCCTCAGCGGTCAGCCCCGGCTCCAGGGCCGCGAGGCCCGCGCAGGCGGCCACCCCGGTGACGACCCCGCCGACGGCACCGACGAGCCGGCGCACCGCGACCTCGGCGCCGTCCGGGCCCCCCGCGACCAGGACGGCGAACTTGGCGGCGCCCTCGCGGGCCAGCCAGTCCTCCCCGCGCACGCCGCTGGCCAGCAGCGCGGTGACCGCGCGCATGGTGGCGGGCGCGGTGGGCCAGCCGTCGTCGCGGCGGAGCAGGCCGACGACGGCGAGGGTGGCGGGCGACCCGGCCCGGTCGGCGAGACGGCCGGCCAGCCGGCCGAGCAGGGCGGTGGGGCCGGGCAGCAGCGTGTCGTCGGCGAACGGCCCGCCGGGCAGCACGGCGGTGGTCGGGGAGGAGGACATGGCCTCCTGATCGGAGCCCCGCCGCGGCCGGCGCAGCCCGACCCGGCGGACCACCCCCATCGGGTGGCCCGCGGGCTCACCCGCCCGCCGGCACGTCGACGGCGATCTCGTCGCCCAGGGTGGCGCCCTGCAGCAGCCGCAGATCGTCGCCGGACCAGAACTTCCCGGGGTCGTACCAGTTGCGCGGCCGCTCGGCCGGCAGCAGGCCCATCGCGGTGTAGGTGGCGGCCACCAGCTCGGCGCAGTAGACGGCCTCGGTCGAGGTGCGCCGCCGCAGCCGGCCGCTGATCCAGCCCTTCGCCAGCCCGCGGGTCGTCGGGAACGGCCTGCCGTCGAGCCGGGCGACGGTGCGCAGGACGGCGTCCTCCATCTCGCGGGTCACCCCGCCGTCGTCGGCCGGGCCGACCAGCTGGCGCAGCCAGGCGCGCTGCCCGTACCGGCTCCGCCAGGTGACGACGGCGTCGCGCAGGTCGTGCAGCTGCACCCCCCGGTGGTGCCCTCCGGTCCAGGCGTCGGGCAGCGACCTGCCGAGCTCGGCGTGCCAGAGCAGCGGCGGCAGGTCCTCGAGCACGACGGCCATGCCGACGTGGTTGACCGGCGCGTTGGTGACCGCCTGGATGACCCGGTCGGCGGGCGAGCCGCCGCGGAAGATCCACACGTCGCCGGTGCGGGTCAGGTCGACGGCCTCGTCGAGCGGCAGGGCGCGGCGGGCGGGCACGGCGCTAACTTACGGAGGTGCGCCTGTGGAAGCTGCTCGGTCTGGCCGGCCTCGCCGGGGTCGCCGCGACCGGCGCCGTCCTGGCCCGCGGCGAGCGGCAGCGGCGGGCGTACACCCCCGACGACGTGCGCGCCCGGCTCCGGGAGCGGCACGCCGCGCTGGAGGCCGAGCCCGGACCCGCTCCCCCGACGACGGCCGAGCTCACCGCCGGGCGCACCCACCGGCTGGCCCGGCTGCTGCCGGCCCGGGGCCGGCGCCCGCGACCCCCGACGCGGGCGGGCGCGCAGCGGGAGCGCCGTGCCGGCGGGTGACGAGGAGGGCCGCAACGCCCCGGTCGGGTTCCACGACCGATCGGGCGGCCGGTCGGTCGAGGAGAGCCTGGGCGAGGCGCTGCTGGGCTCCCTGCTCGACCGCGCCCACCTCATCCCGCCCCGGCTGGTCGGCCCGATGGTGGCCCAGGAGGTGGTCGCCGCCGGCGGCGGGGACGTCGCGATCCACGTGCAGGACCACGACCAGGTCAGCCTCTCCCCGCTGGCGGGCCGGGGCCTGGGCGGGCGACGGGTGCCGATCGACGAGTCGCCGGAGGGGGAGGCGTTCCGCACCGACCAGCCGGTCGAGATCGAGCTCCCCGACGGCAGCTGGCGGCTGCACCTGCCCATGCTCGACGGCTCCGACCGCGTCGGCGTCCTCTCCCTGACCCTGCAGGCGGTCACCGACGGCGACCGGCGGCTGGCCCAGCGGCTCGCCGGCCTGGTGGCCGACCTGATCGTCACCAAGTCCGCGTACACGGACACCTTCGAGCGGGCCCGCACCGCCCGGCCGATGACGCTGTCGGCGCGGCTGCAGCGCGACACCCTGCCCCCGCTGGCGATGACCACGCCCGACGTCGACCTGGCGGGCATCCTCGAGCCCGCGTACGAGGTCGGCGGCGACAGCTTCGACTACGCGCTCGAGGAGCACGCGCTGCACGTCGCCGTCTTCGACGCGATGGGGCACGGGCTGGAGGCGGCGACCATGGCGACCGTCGTCATCGCCGCCTACCGGCACGGCCGCCAGGAGGGCGCCGACCTGCCGGAGCTGTACGCGCGGATGGACCGTGCGGTGGCCGCCACGTTCCCGGGCAGGTTCGCCACCGCCCAGATCGGCCGGCTGGACACCGGGAGCGGCGAGCTCCGCTGGGTCAACGCCGGCCACCCGGCCCCGCTGCTCGTGCGCGGGGGCCGGGTGGTCGGCGAGCTGACCGGTCCGGTCACCCGGCCGGTGGGCCTCGGCGGGGACCGGGAGCCGCGGGTGCGGTCGGCACGGCTGGAACCCGGCGACCGCGTGCTGTTCTTCACCGACGGCGTGGTGGAGGAGCGGGTCGGCGGTGAGCAGTTCGGCGAGGAGCGGCTGCGGGAGGTCATCGAGCGGACGACGACGGCGGGCCTCCCCGCCGCCGAGTCCGTCCGGCAGCTCTCCCACGCCCTCATGGCCGCCCGCCGGGGCCGCACCAGCGACGACGCGTCGCTCCTGCTGGTCGAGTGGAAGCGGCCACCCCGCGACGACGAGCTGGCGCCGGACGTCCCGGAGGCGAAACCCGAGGGGGTCCGCAGCCGCTAGGGCAGCGCGGCCTCGTGCTCGAGCGCGCCGACGGAGCCCCGCCCCGCGGCCGCCACCCGGCGGCGCTCGGCCTCGAGCGCGGGCCGGTCCGGGATCAGCACCGTCAGGTCCCGCACGTAGACACCGGTGCCGTGCCCGAAGCCGGACACCACCGGCTGCAGCCGCCCCACGGTGGCGACGGCCCGGTCGAGCAGCGCTCGCGGCCGCGGCAGCCGGACCCGCTCGCCCGAGACGGTGAGCACGAGGACGCCGGCCACGACCGCCAGCACCGCCACCGAGCCGACCGCCACCGGCAGCCCGGCGGACTCGGCGAGCAGCCCGATCACGGGCGGGCCGCCCAGCAGACCCGTGTAGCCGACCGTGGTGGACAGGGCGATGCCCCTCGCGCCGCCGAGCAGCCCGGCGCGGGCGATCGCCAGCGGGAAGACGTTGGCCAGGCCCAGCCCGACGAGCACGAAGCCGCTCAGCGCGACGGTCAGCGACGACGTCGTCACCGCGGCGAGGGCGCCGATCGCGGCCAGCAGCGTGCCGCCGACCAGCAGCCGCCGCTCCCCCACCGCCTGCAGCAGCCGGCCGCCGGCGAGCCGCCCCGCGGCCATGGCGAGCGAGAAGCCGGCGTACCCCGCGGCGGCCACCGTGGCCGGCGCGGCGAGCTGCTCGCGCAGCAGCAGGGCGCCCCAGTCGGTGAGCGCGCCCTCGCCGAAGGCGGTGCAGCCGGCGACGGCGCCGAGCACCACGAGGACGGCGGTCGGCCGCCGGCGCGGACGGTCGGGGTGGCCCGGCGCGTCCGGGGCCGCGGCGGACCGCCGGGCGCCGACGAGGGCCGGCAGCGCCCACGCGCTGACGAACAGGCCGGCGGCGGCGACCAGCGCCAGGTGCGCGGGGACGCCGAGCAGGGAGGAGACGGCGCCGCCGAGCAGCGCGCCGGCGAGGCCGCCGAGGCTGAAGCCGGCGTGCAGGCCGGACAGGAGCGGCCGGCCGACGCGGGCCTCCACCTCGACGCCCACGGAGTTGGCGGCGACGTTGACCATGCCGGTGGCCGCACCGAACACGAACAGCGCCGCGCACAGGCCCGGGACGGTGGCGACCAGGCCGGGCAGGACCGCGCCGGCGGAGACGGCGACCGCGGCGACGGCGGCCACCCGCCCCGCGCCGAACCGGGCGCACCACGCGCCGGTGACGCGCATGCAGACCAGCGCGCCGAGCGACAGGCAGAGCAGGGCGAGCCCCAGCGTGCGGTGGTCGGCGCCGACCCGAGCCGCCACGTCGGGCACGCGGGCGGCCCAGCTGCCGAAGACGGCGCCGTCGAGCACGAAGAGGGCGGTGACGGCGGCGCGCAGCCGCTGCGTCGAGGGCTGCGGGGCGCGGGCGGCGGTCGAGCGGACCAGGTCCGCGACCGGGACGCGGGCGCGCGTCAGCAAGGAGGGAGTCGTCATGGGGGTTCGTCTCTCGGGAGGGCGAGGGGCAGGGAAGAGCACACGACCTCGGGCACCCGTACCTCCACCGTGCCCCAGGACCGGCGCCGCTTCACGCGCATCCGGGGGAACTCCCCGTGAGTCGAACCACGCCCGTGCCACAGGAGCCGCCACCGGCCCCTCCGGTGGCGGCTCCCGTGGTGCCGATCTCAGGCCGGCGGTGCCCAGGCGGGGTCGCGGCCGGCGAGGCCGAGCGCCCGCGCGAACGCCGGGGCGTCGGCTGGGACCGGCACCTCGGCGCCGAACCAGCCACCGTCGCGCCCCATCGCCGCGATGCCCGCCACGGCGCTGAGCACGGACCGGCCGAGCCCCTCGGGCACCGGGTAGGGCGCGCCCACCGCGCGGGCGACGTCCCAGCCGTGCACCGCGAACTCGGCGAGCATCATCGGGCCGACGACGGCGGCGGGCATCGGCGACGTCCCCATCACCGTCTCCCCCTCCCAGGCGCCGGGCCCGGCCCAGGCGTCGGCGGCAGCGCGCAGCTCGCGCGCCACGGCGGGCGCCCACCCGTGGGGCGCCAGGCCGGCGAGGAACGGCGGCGGCTCGTCGCTGCTCCAGTCCCGCTCCAGCGGGGTCCGCTCGGCGGCGTTCCGCGACAGCAGGGCACCCCACGCCAGGTGCTCGACCAGGCTGCGGACGTCGTGGTCGGCGCACGGCGACGGCGCGGACCAGCGGTCGGCCGGGACGGCGGCGACGGCGGAGGCCGCGAGCTCGGCGGCGGTGCGGACCTGCAGGGCCTCGGTGTGCGCGGTCGTGTTCGTCATGCCCTCAGTCCACCCGCGGGGGTGGTCCCGGGTCTTGAAGATCCGCGACAGAATCGGCCGGTGCCCGCCGACGGACCGCCCGGTGACGACCGCGGCATCCTGCACCCGCGGACCGCGGAGACCCTGTTCGACGTCCGCCGGCATGCGCCCTCACCCCGGCTGGCCGCCTTCGCGTCCTACCTCTGGACGGTCGAGTGGGCGCTGCCGGCCGGCCGCGGCCACGTGCAGCGGATCCTGCCCAACCCGTCGGTGCACCTGTCGTTCGAGCCCGACCGCGCCCGGGTCACCGGCCCGCCGCGCCGCTCCGACAGCGGGTACGAGCTCAGCGGGCGCGGCCGTGTCGTGGGCGTGCGTTTCCGGCCCGGCGGGGCGCGGCCGTGGCTGACCGGGCCGGTGTCGGCGCTGACCGACACCGAGGTGCCGGTGCGCGCGCTGGTCGACCTCGACGCCGACGCCGTCCGCGCGGAGGTGGCGGCCGCGCCCGACGCCGCGGCGGCCGCGGCGCTGGTCGACGCCGTCCTCACCCCGCTGTGCCCGCCGCCGGACCCGGCCGTCGACCGCGCCGACGGGCTGGTCGCCCTGGTCGACGCCGAACCGGGCATCCGCCGGGTGGAGGACCTCGCCGCCCGGCTGGCCACCACGCCCCGCAGCCTGCAGCGGTTCTGCGCCGGGTGGATCGGCGTGGGGCCCAAGGAGCTGGTGCGCTGGGCGCGGCTGCACGAGGCCGCCGGTCGCGCCGCGGCCGGTCCGGTGGACTGGGCGGCGCTGGCCGCCGAGCTCGGCTACGCCGACCAGGCCCACCTGGTCCGCGACTTCACCCGCGTGGTCGGCGAGCCGCCGGCCCGCTACGCCCGCGCGCAGGCCTCCGGCTGACGTCCCCGCGGGAACGCCCCGGCGCCGAGGAGGCGATCCGTGCACGGTCGGTCGGCGTGCCCGACCGTGTCGCGTGCACGGAGGGCCGTCTCGGCCTGGGGCCGGCGCGGAGCTCCGCCCGTCAGATGCCGCGCCACGGCCCCTGGGTGGCGTTGGTCTCCGGGCGGGACTCGAAGACGTTGCCCTCGGTGGGACCGACCTCGTCCCGGGAGACGGCGAACGTCCGCAGCATCGGCCCGACCAGGGCGTCGTACACCGCGGGGAACAGCCGGAAGCCGGCGATGACCAGCGGGTTGAGCGGCCCGGCGTGCACCATCCGCCGCGGCCGGTCGAGCACGCGGGCGATCCGCCCCGCGATCCGCTCCGGCGAGTAGACCGGGATGGGCGGGCGGCCGGTGCGGCCCATGTAGGAGGCGCCCTGGTAGTAGATCGGCGTGCTGACGCCGCCGCAGGCGACCGCCGACACCTTGATCCCGGGCACGTCGCGGACCTCCTGCTGCAGCACCCGGACCAGGCCCATCTGCCCCCACTTGGCGGCGATGTAGCCGCCCATCAGCGGGGTGGCGACCGAGGCCAGCAGCGAGCTGACGACGACCAGGTGGCCCGCGCCCTGCCGGCGGAAGACCGGCAGCACCGCCCGGCCGAGGTTGGCGGTGCCGTGCAGCGCGGTGTCGACGACCCGGTCGAACACCGCGGCCGGCACGTCCTCGACGCGGCCGTAGGCCATGACCTGCGCGGAGTGCACGACCACGTCGAGCCGGCCGAACCGCTCCACGGTGGCGTCCACCACGGCATGCAGGGCGTCCTGGTCGGTGACGTCGGCCGGGCTGACGACCACCTCGGCGGCGCCGGCCGCCCGCGCCTCCTCCGCGGCCGCCTCGAGCGACTCCCGGCCCCGCGCGACGAGCACCAGCGCGTCCCCGCTCCCGGCGAAGCGGCGGGCGGTCGCGCGGCCGATCCCGCTCGAGGCGCCGGTGATCAGGACGGTGCGCGGTGCGGCGGGCATGCGGGGAACTCCGGTCTGCTCGGGAAGGGTTGTGCGCGACCTACCCGTCTCCGACCGATCCATGCCCCAGCCGGTCGAGCAGCCAGCCCGGGCCGGTCACCGGCGCCCCCGCGGGCAGCCGCGCGCGCAGGCCGCGGTCGGCGGTGACCACGAGCGGCGGCTCCCCCGCGCCGGCCAGCTCCGCGGCGCAGGCGGCCAGGGCGTCGTCCCCGCTGCCGGGCGCGCGGACGACCCGCACGCCCTCCGGCGCCGCGACGTCGCGGGCCCGCCCCTCCACCACCGCGACCACGCCGGTGCAGTCCAGGCGGGCGCCGTCCGGGCCGGGCAGCGCCGTGCCGGGCAGGGCGGCCAGCCGCGCCAGCAGCCGCGCGGTCGCGCCGGCGCGGTCGCGCCACCAGCCGTCGGGCCGGGAGCCGACGACGTTGGCCGCGTCCACGAGCACGACCGTCACGGCGTCCCCCGATCGGGCGACGCCGGACCCCGTTTCCGCCGTCCTGACCAGGGGAATCCACGGTCCGACCTGCGACGGAGGAGGCCGGCCATGGCGCGCCACGACACCGCACCGGACCGCGACGGGACCACCACGACCGAAGGCTCGCACGCCACGCGCGGCGCCGCCCGCGACGCGGTCGCCGCCCAGCGCGCCCGCTTCGGCGGCATCAAGTGGGGGGCGGCGTTCTTCGGCTGGCTGTCGGCCAACGGGCTCGCGGTCGTACTGATCGCGCTGCTCTCCGCCGCCGGCGTCGCCATCGGGCTCACCAGCGGCCTCGACACGGCCGACGAGGCCGCCGCGCAGGCCGGCACCCTGGGCCTGGCGGGTGGGATCGGCATCCTCGTCGTCCTGTTCCTCGCCTACCTCGCCGGCGGCTACGTCGCCGGGCGGATGGCCCGGTTCGACGGCGTCCGCCAGGGGCTGGCCGTGTGGCTGATCGGCCTGCTGGTCGTGCTGCTGCTCGCGCTGGCCGGCGTCGCGCTCGGCGCCGAGTACAACGTGCTCCAGCAGCTCAACCTGCCGCGCATCCCGGTCGACGAGGGCACCGCCACCACCGCCGGGATCGTCACGCTGGCCGCGATCCTCGTGGTCACGCTGCTCGGCGCGGTCCTCGGCGGCACGCTCGGCGACCGCTACCACCGCAGGATCGACCGCGCCGGTTTCGGGGTCTGAACGTCCCGCCCCGCTCGTAGGCTGCCGGGCATGTGCCGGAACATCCGACCGCTGGCCAACTTCGAGCCGCCGGTGACGTCCGACGAGATCCAGGCGGCGGCGCTGCAGTACGTCCGCAAGATCAGCGGGACGACGCGGCCGTCGCAGGCCAACGCCGAGGTGTTCGAGCGGGCCGTCGCCGAGGTGGCCGCCGCCTCGCAGCGGCTGCTCGACTCCCTGGTGACGACCGCGCCGCCGAAGGACCGCGAGGTGGAGGCGGCCAAGGCGCGCGCCCGGGCCGCCGCGCGGTACGGGACCCCCGCCTAGGTCCCGATGTCCCGCGGGTCCGGCGTCCGGAACGACACGTCGTCGCGCGGCAGGTCCGGCGGGTCGTCGGGTGGGTCGGCCCGTTCGTGGTGGGCGACGTCGGGCTCCTCGCCCTCGATCCCGAACCCCTCGGCCGGCTCGGGTCCCCCGGCACCCGGGTCGGCGGCCGGGATGCCGTCGTCCGGCATCCCCTTCTCGGGTTCGAGCGGGCTCGTCATCGACATGCCGCCGCGGTACCCGCGTGTGCGGCATCCTTCCGCGGACGAGGTGAACACCAGGTGAACGGGCGTCGTGATCCGAGGTGACACCGTCGGAGGAGAGCGAGGCGTCGGCATGGGCAGCAGCGTGCGCGAGAGGTCGCGGCCGGACCGCGGGGAGCCGGGCGAGAGCCGGCAGGAGCGCATCAACCGGGAGCTGATGGAGCTCCTCAACGAGCTCCGGGTCGCCCTGCCCGGGGTGCAGTTCCTGTTCGCCTTCCTGCTGGTCGTGCCCTTCCAGCAGCGCGTGGAGGAGATGACCGCGTTCCAGCGGGACGTCTACTTCGTGAGCCTGGTGTCCGCGGCCGTCGCGACCGGCCTGCTCATCGCGCCCACCGCCCAGCACCGCATCCTGTTCCGCAAGCACGACAAGGAGAACCTGCTCAAGCGGAGCAGCAAGTCGACCATCGCCGGCACGGCGGTGCTCGCGCTGGCCATCTGCTCGGCGGTGCTCCTCGTCGTCGACGTGCTGTTCAGCGCCACCCAGGCGTGGCTCACCGCCGGCGCCGTCGCCGTCCTGCTCGGGTGGTGGTGGTTCGCCACCCCGCTGTACCACCGGACCCGGGACCGCGCCGACGACCGGGACGGCGACGACGGCTGAGCGGCCGCAGGGTTGCCTAACCTCTAGCGCGTGACCTCGACGGCGCTCCGCGACGCCCCCGCGACCGCGGACCGCTCCGGTGGCCGGCGCTCCGCGCGGCTGCTCGAGCTCCTCCCCCCGGCGCTGGTCCTCGCCCTCGGCGGGCTGCTGCTCGCCCCCGGGCACGGGCTGTGGTTCGACGAGCTGTTCTCCGCGGAGGTGGCCCGGCTCCCGCTGGGCGACGTCCTCGCCGCGGTCGCCTCCGGCGAGGGGACGACGAGCTACCTGGCCGGCGTCCCGCCGTCCTACAACGCGCCCTACTACGTGCTCGCCCACGCCTGGCTCGCGCTGCCCGGCGTCGCCGGCGACACCTCCCTGCGCGTGCTGTCGCTGCTCGCCACGGCCGGTGGGCTGGCGCTGGTCACCCGCGCGGTCGGCCGGCTCGCGGGGCGGCCCACCGGGGTGCTCGCCGGCTGCGTGCTGGCCGTGAGCCCGCTGGTGCTCGAGCAGGCCGTCGAGGCCCGCAGCTACGGGCCGGCGGTGCTGGCCACCGGCGCCGCGGCCCTCGGCCTGGCGCGCTGGCTGGGCGGGGCCCCGCGCGGCCTGCTGCTGTTCGGCCTCGGCGGCGCCGGCGCGGGGCTGATGCACTGGTACGCGGTCACGGTCGTGGCCGCGTTCGTCGTCGCCGGGCTGCTGCTGCGCGGCCGGCGGGCGCTGCCGCTGCTCGCCGTGGGCGCCGCGGCCGCCCTGCCGCCCGCCGCGCTGATCGGGGTCAACCTGCTCAACGGCACCGGCGCCCGCAACGCCGAGCACCTGCACGACACCGGCGGGCGGCTGGCCGACCTCGCGTTCGCCGCCTGGACCGGGCACTCGTGGCCGCTGCTGTTCCTGACCGCCGGGCTGGCGGTCGTCGGCGGCCTGCGCGGCGCCGGCGTCCGGGTGGTCGGCACGGCGTGGGCGGTCGTGCCGCTGCTGCTGCTCACGCTGGCCGAGCTCCTGCGCCCGGTGTACCTGCCCCGGTACCTGCTCGCCGGCCTGCTCGGGCTCGGGGTCCTCGCCGCGGCCGGCGCCTGGGTCCTCCCCCGCGCCGCCCGGCTGCCGGTGGCCGCGCTGCTCGTCGGCTGCGCCCTGCTGGTGTCCTCCCCGCTGTTCGTCCGCGAGGCCCGCGAGCGGTCCGACGACGTCGTCCGGTACCTCGCCGGCGTGCAGCGCGCCGGCGAGCCGGTGGTCGCCGCCGACCAGCGCTCCGCGCTCGGGCTCGACCACTACGTGCGGCTGCTCGCGCCGCGGCTGCGCGCCGACGTCGTCCTGCCGCCCGACGACGCCCCGCCGGGCGAGGACCGGGTGTGGGTGGTGCGCCGGCTCATCGACGGCGAGCCCGAGCCAACCGACGACGACGCGATCCTGCGCGGCGCCGGGCTGCGCCTGGCCGACGAGCGCTCGTTCCCCGGGTCGAAGACCGACCTGGTCGTGCAGCTCTGGACCCGCTAGCTAACCCCGCCGCCGGGCCCGGGCGGCCCACAGCAGGGCCCGCGCCGACTGGCGCAGGCGCCGGCGGGCGGTCCACGCCGACCGGCCCTCGGCGCGGCGGTCCCGCGCGACCGGCACGCTGGCGACCGGGCGCCCGGCCAGGCCGACCGCGAGCACGACGCTGGGGGCCTGGGCGGCGACGACGGCGTCGCGCACGGCCCGGGTCATCGCGAGGAAGGCCCCCGCGTCCGGCGGCAGGCCGGTGAGCCGGGCGGCCAGCCGCCGGTGCAGCCCGCCGGTCGCGCGGCGCAGCGCCGACTCGTAGCGGCCCCGCCGTCCGGCGAAGACCGCCTCCACGTCGCCGCGGGCGAGCCGGTCGAGCAGCGCGGGCACCGCCTCGGGCGGGTCCTGCAGGTCGGCGTCCATGCACACCCAGACGTCGACGTCCTCCTCGGCGGCCAGGCCGGTGGTGAGCGCCGCGTGCTGGCCGACGTTGACGGTGAGGCCGGTGACCGCCACCCGCCGGTCGGTGGCGGCGAGCTCGTGCGCCACCCGCACGCTGTCGTCGGGCGAGGCGTCGATGACCAGGCGCAGGTGCCAGTCGTGGCCGTCGAGGGCCGCGGCCAGCCGCTCGCAGAGGGGCCGCAGCGTCGGGGCGTTGCGGTACACCGGGACGACCACCGCGACCCGGGTCACGACGCCGCGCGCCAGGTCCGGGCCAGCCCCTCGGCGAGGTCGACCGTGGGCGCCCAGCCGAGCAGCCGCCGCGCCGCGGCCGGGTCGCACACCCAGTCGGCGCTGTCCCACTCCCGCCCCGGGTGGGCCCCGGGCGCGGTCGCGATCCGCCGTCCGGTGACCCGCTCGGCGGTGGCCACCAGCTCCTCGGTGCTGGTCTGCACGCCGGTGCCGACGTTGAGCACGGCGCCCGGGGGCAGCCCGTCGGCGAGCGCGGCCCGGACGCACGCGTCGACGACGTCGCCCACCCACACCCAGTCGCGACGGCTGACCCGTGCCGGCAGCGGGACGACCGCGCCGGTGCGGGCGGCGGCCAGCACCACCGGCACCAGCCGGGCGGGGTGGTCCTGCGGGCCGTAGACCTGGAACGCGCGCAGCACCGCGGCGCGCACGCCCCGCTCGGCGGCGGCCGCCTGCAGCAGCAGCGAGCCGGCCGCCTTGGTGGCGCCGAAGAAGCCGCGGGGCCGCAGCGGCGCGGCCTCGTCGAGCGGCTCCGGCCCGGCGGCGTACTCGGTCGAGGAGCCCAGCCGGACGACCGCCCGGCACCGGTCGGGCAGCGCGTCGACCAGCCAGGGGCTGGTGTTCACCGCGACGGTGGCGGCGCGCTCACCCGCCGTAGTCCTGGCCCGGGCGGCGGCGAGGGAGAACACGACGTCGGGATCGGCGGCGCGCACCGCGGCGGCCCCGGCCACCGGGTCGGCGAGGTCGGCGTCGGCGCGGGTGAGACCGACGACGTCCCAGCCGTCGGCCCTCAGACGCGCGACCAGGTGCCGGCCGACGAACCCGCCGGCGCCGGTGACCAGAGCCCTCACGCCGGCGCGGCCAGGGGTTCGGCGACGTCGCGGCCGGACACGGCCGCCACGAACCGGGCGCGGCGCTCCGCCACCTCCTCCGACCCGGCCGCCCGCAGGTCGGCCAGGAAGCCCAGCAGGCGCGGCACCTCGACGAACGGGTCGCGCCCCACCATGTCGGCGGTGAACGACCGGCGCAGGAAGGTGAAGTCGACGTCGAGGCGGACCAGCTCGGCCGCGAGCAGCGCGCCGGGGACCGGGGAGCCGCCGCCGGGCAGGGTCAGGCCGGCCACGCCGAAGGGCACGTCGACCAGCGCGCGCACCTGCTCCACCGTGCCGTCGACGAGCGGCGCGAACAGCGAGGTGGACCGGCGGTCGATGCGCAGGTCGTTGAGCCCGACGTAGACCCGCGACAGCGGCCGCCGGACCAGCTCGGCGGCCCGGTCGACGGCGTCCTGGGTCTCGACGAGGATGCCGAGCCCGCACCGGCCGGCGACCATCTCCAGCGTGCGGTCGACCTCGTCGGTCGTGCGCACCATCGGCAGCAGGATCTCGTCGGCGCCGCGGGCGAGGGCGACCTCCACCTCCCCGGCCGTCCACCCGCCGAAGCCGTTGATCCGGCAGAGGATCCGGCCGTCGACGGCGGCGCGCACGCGGCTGAGGTCGGCGGGGGTGTCGGAGTTGATCTGGGTGCCCTCGCCGGCCTGCCGGCGGGCCTTGCCGCGGCGTTCCCAGTCGACCACGAGCCCCGCCGCGCCGGCGGCCAGCACGTCGCGACCTCGTTCCGCGTCGACGGTGAAGAGGAAGAGATCCACGCGGTGAGCTTAGGCACACCTAACCGCTGCGGACAGCCCGATCGGCGGGGAACGCCAGGGCGGCGCCGCGCACCGAGATCGAGACCTGCTGGCCCGCGACCGGCAGGTGCATCCCCTCCAGCCGCGCGCACACCGACTGCCCGGACGGCAGGTCCAGCCACACCCGGGCGTCGTGGCCGAAGAAGTCGACGCTGCGCACCCGCGCGGCGGGCAGCGCCGGGTCGGGCTCCCCGAGCCGCAGCTGCTCGGGGCGCAGCAGCACCCGCGCGGGCCCCGCCGCGGGCGCGCCCTCGACCGGCAGCGACCCGAGGACCGACCGCGCCCGCCCGTCGCCGACCTCGGCGTCGAGCACGACCGCCTCCCCGACGAAGGTGGCGACGTCGAGGTCCCGCGGGCTGCGGTAGAGCGTCCGCGGGTCGGTGAGCTGCACCAGCCGGCCTCCGCGCAGGACGGCGACCTGGTCGGCCGTGGACAGCGCCTCCGCCTGGTCGTGGGTGACCAGCACGGCGGTGGCGCGCGCCTCCCGCAGCGCGGCCGCGACGGCCTGCCGGGTCTCCTCCCGCAGCGAGGCGTCGAGGGAGGAGAACGGCTCGTCGAGCAGCACGAGCGACGGCCGCGGGGCGAGCGCCCGGGCGAGCGCGACCCGCTGCTGCTGGCCGCCGGAGAGCTGGTGGGGGGACCGCGCGGCCAGCTCGGGGTCGAGGCCGACCAGGGTCAGCAGCTCGCGCACCCGGCCGGTGTCGCGGCGGGCGCGGCGCGGCAGGCCGAAGGCGACGTTGCCGGCCACCGACAGGTGCGGGAACAGCCCGCCCTCCTGGGGCACGAAGCCGATGCCCCGGCGGCGGGCGGGCACGCTGCGCCCGGCGCCGGCCACCACGGTGCCGCCCAGGGTGATCGTGCCGGAGTCCGGGTCGTCGAAGCCGGCGACCAGCCGCAGCAGCGTCGTCTTCCCGCAGCCCGACGGCCCCAGCAGCGCGGTGAAGCTGCCGGTCGGCACGTCGAGGTCGACGCCGGTGAGCACCGGGGTGGCGCCGAAGGACTTGGTCACGCCCCGGACGGTCAGGGAGCTCATGTGGTCAGACCTCGTCGGGCATCGCGGGACAGCAGGACGGTGGCCGGCGCGGAGAGCAGCACCATGACCAGGGCGTACGGCGCGGCGGCCCCGTACTCGAGGGCGCTGCTGGCCGACCAGAACGCGGTGGCCAGCGTCGTCGTGCCGGTGGGGGCCAGCAGCAGGGTGGCGGTGAGCTCGGTGACCACGGCCAGGAAGACCAGCGCGGCGCCGGCCCCGATGCCCGGCGCCAGCAGCGGCAGGGTCACCCGGCGCAGCCGGTCCAGCGGCGCCGCGCCCAGCGAGGCGGCGACGTCGTCGTAGAGGGGCGGGGACTGCTCGACCGCGGCGCGCACCGTCACCACCGCGCGCGGGAGGAAGAGGATCGCGTAGGCGGCGAGCAGCACCGGCACCGTCTGGTACAGCCACGGCGTCGCCCGGATGCTGAGCGTCACCAGCGCCAGCGCGATCACGATCGCCGGGACGGCGCTGCCGAGGTAGGTGCTGCGCTCGAGCAGCGTGCTGACCCGCCCGCGCACCCGCACCGCGAGCCGGGCGACGGGCACCGCCAGCGCCGTCGTCACCACCGCCGCGGCCGCGGCCAGCGCCAGCGTGCTGCCGGTCGTGGCGAGCAGCCGGGCCGTGTCGAGGGTCGCCGAGGTTCCGCGGACCAGCCAGAGCACCAGGACGCCCAACGGCACGGCGAGGGCCAGGCCGACCAGCGCGCCGAGCCCGGCGAGCGCCGGGGCGGTGAGCGCCCGCAGCGGCACCGGCCGGCCGGGGCGTGCCGCGCCCCGGCCGGTGCGGGCGAAGCCGTGCCGGCCGCGCAGCCGCAGCTCGGCCAGCAGCAGGCCGAGGCAGAGCAGCACCAGCACGCCGGCGAGCATCGTGGCGCCGGGGCCGTTGAACGTGGCGCGGTACTGGTCGTAGATCGCCGTCGTGAAGGTCGGGTAGCGCAGCATCGCGAACGCGCCGAACTCGGCGAGCAGGTGCAGCGCGACCAGCAGGCTGCCCCCGAGCACGGCGACCCGCAGCTGCGGCAGCTGCACGCGGCGGAACACCGCCCAGTTCGACAGGCCCAGCCCGCGGGCGGTCTCCTCCAGCGCCGGGTCGAGCCCGCGGAAGGCGGCCACGGCGGGCAGGTAGACGAACGGGAAGTACGACAGCGTCACCACGAGCAGGGCGCCGCCGTAGGTGTCCAGCCCGGGCAGCAGCGAGATCCAGGCGTAGCCGTTGACGAAGGCCGGCACCGCCAGGGGCGCGACGAGCAGTACGTGCCAGACCCGCCGGCCGGGCACCGAGGAGCGCTCGGTCAGCCAGGCCGCGCCCACGCCCAGGACGGCGCAGCAGGCCACCGTGCCCGCGACCAGCCGGGTGGTGTTCCACAGCAGCTCGGCCACGCGCGGCCGGAGCACCAGCTCGCGCACGCCCGCCCACCCCACGTCGGCGGTGTAGTAGGCGATGTAGCCCAGCGGCAGCAGAGCCAGCACCGCCACCGCGGCGGCCAGCAGCAGCGTCACCGGGTGCCGGCTCAGCCGCGCGGGGCCCCGGGCAGGACGAACCCGGCCCCGGGGCGGGGCCCCGGAGCCGGTCGTCGTCGCGGGCGCCGCCGTCAGAGCAGCCCCACCTCCTGCATGAGCTCGGTGACCGTGGGCGCGTCGAGCGAGCCGGGGTCGAGCTCGGGGGCCCGCAGGTCGGCCAGCGGCGGCAGCACCTCGGCGGAGGCGACGTCGACCCCCACGGCGTACTCGAGGGCGTCGCTGTCGGCCAGCCGCTCCTGCGCGGCCGGGCTGGTGAGGTACTCCACCAGCTGCTGCGCCTGCTCGGGCTGGTCGGAGGAGGCGAGCACGCCGGCACCGGACACGCTGACGAAGGCGCCCGGGTCCTGGTTGCGGAAGTAGTGCAGGACGACGTCGTCGCCGACGAGGCCGTTCTCGGCCTGGTCGCGGTACCAGTAGTAGTGGTACATCACGCCGACGTCGACCTCGGCCTCGTCCACGGCCTTCATGACCGCGGTGTTGCTGGCGTAGACCTCCGCGTTGCGCTCCAGGCCCTCCAGCCAGGCCCGCGTCGCCTCCTCGCCGCGCAGGGCGAGGACCGCGCTGACGATCGCCTGGAAGTCGGCGCCGCCGGCGGCGATCCCGACCCGGCCCTCCCACTCCGGGTTCGCCAGGTCGAGGATCGAGGCCGGGACCTCGTCCTCCGCGACCGCGGCCGGCTGGTACCCGAGCACCGTCGCGCGGGCGGCGAAGCCGGTCCAGGTGCCCGACGCCGGCCGGTACTGCGGCCCGACCTGGTCCAGCGTCGCCCGGTCGAGCGGGGCGAGCAGGCCGGCCTCGTCGACGACGCGGATCGAGGGGCTGTTCTCCGTGAGGAAGACGTCGGCCGGGGACGCCTCCCCCTCCTGGACGATCTGGTTGGCCAGCTCGGAGTCGTTGCCGTCGCGGAACTCCAGCTCGATGCCGGTCTCGGCGGTGAAGTCCTCGAGCATGGCCCGCACGAGGCTCTCGTGCTGGGCGCTGTAGACGGTCAGCGTCTCGGCGTCGGCCCCCTCTGCGGAGCCGCAGGCGGCGAGCGCGGACAGCGTGGCGAGGACGGTGGCGGGGGCGACGACGACCCGGCGGAGCCTGTGCACGAGCAGATCCTCCCAGCGGATAGGCGAGGCACACCTAACCAGACGCACGGCCCGCAGCGGGGGGACGGTGACGTCGTCGTCGAGCGGCTGCGCTACAACGGCTGGGTGACCGAGCTCCCCGAGCCGCGCATGCGGCAGGCCCGCTTCCCCGAGCTCACCGGGCGGGAGGTGTACGACCTGTGCCGCCTGCGGGTCGACGTCTTCGTCGTGGAGCAGGAGTGCCCCTACCCGGAGCTCGACGGCCGGGACACCGAACCCGACACCGTCCACCTCTGGTTCGAGACCGGCGGCGGGCCGGTGGCGGCGATCCGCGTGCTGCGCGAGGCCGAGGGGTGGGCGATCGGCCGGGTGGTGACCGCCGCCGGGTGGCGCGGCCACGGGCTGGCCGCCCGGTTGATCGAGACCGGGATCGAGCTGTGCGGCGGCGCCCCCATCGCGCTGGGCGCCCAGGCCCACCTGGAGGGGTGGTACGAGCGGTTCGGCTTCCGGCGCAACGGACCGGGCTACGTGGAGGACGGCATCCCGCACGTCCCGATGCGCCGGGGCTGAGGAACCAGGGGGGCCGGGGGCCCGGCGCACCCCCGTGAGCGCCGGGACACCCGGCGTGACCCGGGACGAGACTATCGGTGACGAACAGGTTCCGCTTTGTAGGCATCTACGAAGTCGCGGCGCCTCACTCGGCGGCTGGGCACAGAAGTTGCCCGCAACGCACGGTTTCGTACCGTCAAGGGGTGACACGCGAGGAGCTGCACGCCGCCGCCGACCGCCTGGCCGAGGCGGCCCGGCGGGCCACCCCGGGGGACTGGCGGCTCGGTGGCCTGCTGGCCAGCCGACCGGAGGTCGTGGCCCACGGTCCGGACGGCGCCACCGAGCACGTGGCGGAGGCGCGGGCCCGCAGCGCGGCCTGGATCGCGGGCCTGTCCCCCGCCGTCGCCGGGCCGCTGGCCGCCTGGTTGCGCTCCGCGGCGGACCGGGACCCGGACGACGAGGCGGCGCTGCGCGTCGCGCGGGTGCTGCTGGCGCGCCTGGGGTGACCGTTCAGCGCCGCGGCCGCGGAGCCGGTGGACGGCGGGCTGCGCGGGCGCCCGTCACCAGGCGACGCCGGGCTCGTAGGTGCCGAAGCTCCACTCGCCGCCCTCGGGGTCCAGCACGCGGGCCCGGCGGGTGTGGAACGGGGTCTGCTCCGGCGGGAACACGGAGCGGCCGCCGGCGGCCACGGCGCGGTCGTGGCAGCCGTCGACGTCGTCCACCCGCAGGTAGAGACCGTCGCCGGTCGAGCTGCCCACCAGCGGCGGCCGGGAGTAGCCGGCTTCGTCGCTGGAGACCATGAGGACGACGTCGCCGAGACGCACCTCGGAGTGCACGACCCGTCCCGACTCGTCGTCCTGGCGGCGGACCGTCTCGAAACCGAGGGCGGCCAGCCACTCCAGGGCGGCGGGGGCGTCGCGGTAGCTGCGGTAGGCGAAGAGCCGCGCCATGCGCGCAGGCTAGAGGCGCACGACCGGATGGCGGAAGATCCTTCCGGCTGGCTCGGCGGGTCAGCCCGTCGGCGGCCCCGGGGCGCGCAGCTCACCCGGCACGGCGCCGGCCTGCCCCGCGCAGGC
Organism: Geodermatophilus sp. SYSU D00815; assembly: GCF_054050035.1. Taxonomy (NCBI): domain Bacteria; kingdom Bacillati; phylum Actinomycetota; class Actinomycetes; order Geodermatophilales; family Geodermatophilaceae; genus Geodermatophilus; species Geodermatophilus sp. SYSU D00815. The sequence goes on from NZ_JBJGYO010000003.1 coordinate 79,315, forward strand.
GGCCGCGCGGTCGAGCAGCAGCGTGCGCTCGCGCTCGTTGCGGGTCAGCGACGCCGCCTGCGCGAACTCCGCGCGGGCCTCGGCCAGCCGGCCCAGCCGCTCCAGCAGGTCGCCGCGGACGCTGGGGAGCAGGTGGTAGCCGCGCAGCGCCGGCAACCCGCGCAGCGCGTCGACCAGCTCCAGGCCGGCGGCCGGGCCGTAGGCGCGGGAGACGGCGACCGCCCGGTTGAGCTCGACCACCGGGGACGGCGCCAGCTCGGCCAGCGCCTCGTAGAGGGCCGCGATCCGCGCCCAGTCGGTCTCCTCGACCGTGCGGGCGCGGGCGTGGCAGGCCGCGATGGCCGCCTGCAGCGCGTACGGGCCCAGCGCGCGGCCGGTCGACTCCGCGCGCTCGAGGGCGGCCAGGCCCCGGCCGATGAGCACCCGGTCCCACCGGCTGCGGTCCTGGTCGGCGAGGAGCACCGGGGCGCCGTCCCGGCCGACCCGGGCGCCGAGCCGGGAGGCCTGGATCTCCATCAGCGCGACCAGGCCGTGCACCTCCGGCTCCTCCGGCGTCAGCGCGGCCAGGATCCGGCCCAGCCGCATCGCCTCCTGGCACAGCGTCGGGCGGATCCAGTCCTGCCCCGCGGTCGCCGCGTAGCCCTCGTTGAAGACGAGGTAGAGCACCTCGAGCACCGAGGAGAGCCGGGCGGTGAAGTCGGGCCCGATCGGCACCTCGAAGGGCACCTTCGCCGCGCTCAGCGTGCGCTTGGCCCGGACGATCCGCTGCGCCAGCGTCGACTCCGGCACGAGGAAGGCGCGGGCGATCTCGTCGGTGGTCAGGCCGCCGACCAGCCGCAGGGTGAGCGCCACCCGCGCCTCGCGGCCGAGCACGGGGTGGCAGGAGATGAACACCAGGCGCAGGACGTCGTCCTCGACCACCTCGTCGAGCGCCGCCGCCCAGTCGGGCTCGTCGGCCTCCTCCAGCTCCCGGCCCAGCTCGGCGGTCTTGCGCCGCAGGGTCTCGTTGCGGCGGAAGGTGTCGACGGCCCGGTGCTTGGCCGTCGCCATCAGCCACGCGCCCGGCCGGTCGGGGACGCCGGACGACGGCCACTGCTCCAGCGCGGCCACCAGCGCGTCCTGCGCCAGCTCCTCGGCCAGGCCGACGTCGCCGGTGACGCGGGTGAGGGCGCCGACGAGCCGGGCCGACTCCATGCGCCAGACGGCGTCGACGACGCGGTGGACGTCCACCGTCGTCATCGACGCCGCCCCGGACGACCCGCCATCAGCTGCCCTGCTGGGCCTCGACCTGCGCCCGGATCCGGTCCTCCTGCTCGCGGATCTCGGGCGTGTAGGCCTCGCCGAAGTCGTCGGCCTCGAAGACCTGCCGCACCTCGATCTCGGTGCCGCGGAACGGCGCCTTCTTCACCCACTCCAGCACCTCCTCGCGCGAGGAGACCTGCAGGATCCAGTAGCCGGCGATGAGCTCCTTGCTCTCCGCGAACGGACCGTCGATCACGGTCCCCTTGCCGTCGGCGTCGAAGCGGACGCGGGCGCCCTTCGAGCTGGGGTGCAGGCCCTCGCCGGCGAGCATGACGCCGGCCTTGGCCAGCTCCTCGTTGTAGGCGCCCATCTCGGCGAGCTCCTGCTCGGTGGGCATCGCGCCGGCCTCGGTCTGCTCGTCGGCCTTGACGATCACCATGAAACGCATCGGTCTGTCCTCTCGTCGTGGCGGGGCGCCTCCCCCGCTCTGCACGGACGTCGAACGGCCTGCCGCCGGATCGACACGGTCGCCGGAGGATCTCCGAGGATTTCCTTCAGGACGTCGCCGCGGCGCCCAGGTCGGCCGCGCCGAAGGAGACGGAGAACCGGTCGCACCAGACCACGACGCTGGTGAAGGCGGTCGCGTCCACGCCGTCGGGGACGACGTAGTTCTGGTCGCCGACGTTGCCCTTGAGCGTGCCGAGGCTGACGTAGTCGTCGTCGAAGGCGTCCTCGGGGCCGGTCGCGCTGCCCTGCGAGAGCCAGACCGACAGCGTCGGGCCGTTCGACGTCTCGAAGCCCTCGAACCGGACGACGACCTCCCCGTCGGGCAGCTCGAGGACGCGCACCGTGCCGACGGTCTCGTGCTCGCGGGAGACGAACGTGCCGACGGCCAGCTCGACGGCGTCCCCGCCCTCGGCGGCGGGCAGCGCCTCGTCGACCCGCTGGTCGTAGAGCAGCTTCTGCGGCTGGAACCACACCAGGGTCACGGCGGCGACCACCACCAGCGCCCCCGCCACCAGCCACAACCACGTCCGTCGCCTGAGAGCCATGGCGGCGGAGGGTAGTGCGGGGCGGGCCGGCGGGGCGGGAGGACGCTCGCCGTCCGGACCGCCTCTGGCGCGTCGGGCTCCCGGGGTGGTATGTGCCCACCCCGGGAGGCCCGGGTCAGCGGCTCAGAGCGCGCCGGCGCAGAGGACGGTGCCCTCCTCGCCCTCGGCGCCCTGCCAGATGGGCTGGACCGTCTCGGGGAAGTCGGCGCAGGTGTTCGGGTCGGCGAGGTACTCCTCGTAGGTCTGCTCGCCGTCCTGCACGCCGATCACCTCGAACAGCGCCTCCGACGAGCCGCAGTCGACCTCCTCGGCCTCGCCCTCGGCGCTCAGCGTGACGCAGTCGCCCACCTCGAGCCGGCCGGAGCCGAGGAAGAGGAAGAGCAGCACGCCGACCGCGACGAGCAGGACGGCGCCGGCGATGATGCCGATGAGCTTGCCCTTGCCGCCCTTGCCCCCCGTCGGCGCCGGGGCCGGGGCGCCCCACTGCTGGTCCGGGCCGCCCTGGCCGGGAGCCCACTGCTGGTACGGCTGCCCCTGCGGCTGCTGGCCCTGCGGGGGCTGGCCGGGCGGGGTCCAGCCGCCCTGCGGTCCGTGCTCACCGGGCCCCTGCGGGCCCTGGGCGTACTGCCCCGGGCCGTGCTGCCCCGGGCCGTGCTGGCCCTGGGCGTGCTGGTCCTGCGGCGCCGGCGATCCCCACCCGGAGGGCGGCGGGGGCGGCGACTGCTGCGGGGCCCCCGGCGGCGGGGGCGGGGCCCAGCCGGACGGCGGCGGGGGCGGCGGGGTCTGCTGCTGCGGGGTCTGCTGCTGGGGGGCCTGCTGCGGCGGCGGGGGCGGGGTCTGGTGCGGTGCGCCCGGCGGCGGGGGCGGCACCCGCGGCAGTTGGACGGCCCGGGTGGGCTCGGCCGGCCGCTGCGGCGGCGGGTTGTCCTGGCCGGGGTTGGTCATCGATGCTCCTGGGAGTTGCCTGTACGAACGGTCGCGGCAGCATCCCCTCGGGCGCTGCGGCGCGGGCATCCTGACACGCCGTCGTGCCGATGGGGGCTCGTCCGGCCCCCTCTCCCCGAAGTGCTCGCGCCCCGCGCCCGGGCGGGGCAGGGCACGGGCGTCAGAGCCAGGGAGCCAGGGTCGGCAGGTCGCCGTCGGCGGTCAGCCCGTCCCCCGCGCTGCGGCCGGTGACCCAGGCCGTCACCGCCGGCAGGGGCCCCGCGACGGCCAGCGCGCCGGTGCCCCACTCCCGGTCCCCCGCGAACAGCACGACGTCGGGCACCTCGTCGCGCACGTCCCACATCCGGAAGACGTCGTCGACCAGCGCGGCCTGCACGTCCTCGGGGACGTCGTCGAAGGTGACCCCGGTGGCGAGGTCGACCGCGTGCACCCACACCTCGCGGCAGCGCATCCACGGCACCTCGGCCGCCGGCACGGCCCGCCCCTGGAACGTGCGCACGGCCCGCCCCTGGAACGTGCGCACCTCGGCGGTCCATGCCTCCTCGGGCATGCCGCGCACCGCCTCGGCGAGCCGCTCGGTGGCCCGCAGCAGCTCGCCGCGCAGCTCGTCGGGCGCCAGCCGCGCGGTCTCGGCGATGCCGGCGTCGCGGGCCTCCGGTGAGGGGTACATCGGCGTCTCCACGCCGGTGCGGGCCCAGGTGAGCAGGTTGACGAGGGCGTCGGCGTTGCGGGCGACGTGCGCCAGCACGTGCCGGCGCGACCAGCCGGGGAGCAGCGACGGCGCGTCGAACTCCTCGTCGACCAGGCGGCCGAGCGCGGTGCCGAGGTGCCGCTCGCCGTCCTCCCACCAGGGCAGCGTCTCCGGGACCATGACGCCGACGCTAGCGATCGGCGCCCGCCGGCACGACCTCGCGGGCCAGCCGGCGGCCGATCCCCTCGAGCAGCGCCCCGGCGTCGGCCATGGCGCGGGGCCGGTCGCCGGACGCCTCGTCGAGCAGCGTCCGGACGGCGCCGATGCCGGCGGCGCGCAGCCGGTCCGCGGGCACCGTGCACTCCCCGCACACGGCCACGACCGGCACGCCCGGCGGCACCCGGCGCGCGACTCCGACCGGCGCCTTGCCGCCCAGGCTCTGCGTGTCCAGCCGCCCCTCCCCCACCACGACGAGGGCGGCGCCGGCGAGGGCGCGGTCGGCGCCGATCTCGTCGAGGACGACGTCGATGCCCGGCCGCATCCGGGCGCCGAGCACGGCGAGCGCGGCGAAGCCGGTGCCTCCGGCCGCCCCGGCGCCGGCCGTCGCGGAGAGGTCCCGGCCGGTGGCGGCGGCCACCCGGTCGGCCCACCGGGCCAGGCCGGCCTCCAGGACGGCGACGTCCTCGGGCCGGGCGCCCTTCTGCGGGCCGAACACCGCCGCCGCCCCCGAGGGCCCCAGCAGCGGGTTGTCGACGTCGGAGGCCAGCGTGACGGCGCAGCCGGCCAGCCGGGGGTCCAGACCGCCGAGGTCGAGCTCGGCCAGGTCGCGCAGCGCGGCCCCGCCCGGGGGCAGCGGCCGGCCGGCGGCGTCGCGCAGCCGGGCGCCGAGCGCCTCGAGCAGGCCGGCGCCGCCGTCGGTGGTGGCGCTGCCGCCGACGCCGAGCACCAGCGCGCGGCAGCCGAGGTCGAGCGCGGCGCGCAGCAGCTCACCGGTGCCGCGGGTGGTCGCGGTGAGCGGCCGCGGCGCACCGACCAGCTGCAACCCGGAGGCCTCGGCCAGCTCCACCACGGCGCGCTCGCCGGACACGGCCAGCGTGGCCTCGACCGGGTCGCCGTCGGGGCCGGTCACCGTGCGCACCACCGGGGTGGCGCCGGCGCTGACGACGGCGGCCACCGTGCCCTCGCCGCCGTCGGCGACGGGCAGCGCCAGGCCGTCGGCCCCGCCCGCGGACAGCCCGCGCACGAGCGCCGCGCACGCCTCCACCGCGGTCAGCGAGCCGCGGAACTTGTCCAGGCAGACGACGACCGGTCCGCTGCGCGCCATGGGGTCATCCTGCCGTCCGCGGGTAACGGCGCACCCATGAGCGACGACGCAGCGACCGGCGGGTTCGCCGCCCGCCTCGGGGCCCGCGCCGAGGACGCCGCCGACGGGCGCGCCACGGTCGGCTTCGAGGCGGCCGACGAGCACCTCAACCCGGCCGGCACCCTGCACGGCGGCGTGCTGGCGACACTGGTCGACACCGCCATGGGGCTCGCCGTCCGCAGCACGACCGGCGAGGGCGACGTCCCCGCCACCAGCCAGCTGACGGTCACCTACCTGCGCCCCGGCACGCCCGGACCGCTCACCGTCACCGCGCAGGTGCGCACGCGCGGCGAGCACCTCACCGTCTGCGACGCCGACGTCGAGCAGGACGGCAGGGCGATCGCGCACGCCGTGGCGACCTTCGCCCTGCTGCACGGCTGAGCCGCACGGCCGACCGGGATCAGCGGTTGATCGTGCTGACCAGGTAGATGAACAGCATGACCAGCAGGACGGCCACGACGAACGCGGTGGGGATCACCCACCGCGCGCGGCGCCGCCCCGTCTCGCTGGACTGCGGCGACCGGCCGCGGTCGGACGGGTCGGACGACATGGGCGGGCTCCTCGGGGAGGACAGGGGCCCGGCTCGGCTCGCGCAGACCTGGTCGGGACATGCCCACGCGGCGCCCGCTCATGCCCGCCGCCTAGTGGCACTGAGTGCCACCAGGCTGTGACGAGCGCTACGGTGGCGCCCGGTGCCACGACGGGCGCCCCTGGGGATCGGAGCCGGCATGGCGAACGCGTGGTTCGAGACGGTGGCCGAGGCGCAGCGGCGTGCCCGGCGCCGGCTGCCCAAGGGCGTCTACGGCGCCCTGGTGGCCGGGGCGGAGAAGGGCCTGACCGCCGCCGACAACGTCGCCGCGTTCGACGAGATCGGCTTCGCCCCGCACACCGCGGGCCTGGCCGACGACAAGCGGATGACCACCACGGTGATGGGCCAGGAGGTCTCGCTGCCGGTCCTCATCAGCCCGACCGGCGTGCAGGCCGTGCACCCCGACGGCGAGGTCGCCGTCGCCCGCGCCGCGGCCGCCCGGGGCACCGCCATGGGCCTGTCGTCGATGGCCAGCAAGCCCATGGAGGAGGTCATCGCCGCCAACCCGAAGACGTTCTTCCAGCTCTACTGGGTCGGCGACCGCGACACGATGGCCGCCAAGGTCGAGCGCGCCCGGCGCGCCGGCGCGGCCGGCCTGATCGCCACGCTCGACTGGTCGTTCTCCTACGGCCGCGACTGGGGCAGCCCGTTCATCCCGGAGAAGATCGACTTCGAGGCGGTCCGCCGCTACGCCCCGCAGGTGGCGCTCAAGCCGCGCTGGCTGTGGGACTTCGCGAGGACCCGCAGGCTGCCCGACCTCACCGTGCCCAACATGGTGGGCACCCCCGGCGACCCGGCCCCGACGTTCTTCGGCGCCTACGGCATGTGGATGTCCTCGCCCATGCCGACCTGGGACGACGTCGCCTGGCTGCGCGAGCTGTGGGGTGACGCGCCGTTCATGCTCAAGGGCGTCATGCGGGTCGACGACGCCGAGCGCGCGGTCGACGCCGGCGTCACCGCGATCTCGGTGTCCAACCACGGCGGCAACAACCTCGACGGCACCCCGGCGTCGATCCGGGCGCTGCCGGCCATCGCCGAGGCCGTCGGCGACTCCGTCGAGGTGCTGCTCGACGGCGGCATCCGCCGCGGCGCCGACGTCGCCAAGGCCCTCGCCCTCGGCGCCAGGGCCGTGATGATCGGCCGCGCCTACCTGTGGGGGCTGGCCGCCAACGGGCAGGCCGGCGTCGAGAACGTGCTCGACCTGCTGCGCGACGGCCTCGGCGCGGCGATGGTCGGCCTCGGCCGCGAGTCGGTCGACCAGCTCTGCCGCGACGACCTCGTGCTGCCGCCGGGCTTCGAGCGCCGGCTCGGCGTCGCGGGTCCCGACGCGCCGGTCGACGTCCGCGCCGTGCCCGGGACCCGCTCGGCCTAGCCCGCGCGCTCGACGAGCTGGCGGACGATCACGGTGCGCTGGATCTCGTTGGTGCCCTCGCCGACGATCATCAGCGGCGCGTCGCGGAAGTAGCGCTCGACGTCGTACTCGGTGGAGTAGCCGTGGCCGCCGTGCACGCGGACGGCGTCCAGGGCGATCCGCATCGCGGTCTCGGAGGCGAGCAGCTTGGCCATGCCGGCCTCCATGTCGACCCGGCGGCCGGCGTCGAACTCGCGCGCGGCGTAGAGGGTCAGCTGCCGGGCGGCCTCCAGCCCGGTGGCCATGTCGGCGAGCAGGTTGCCCACCGACTGGTGCTGCCAGATCGGCCGGCCGAACGACTCGCGCTGCCGGGCGTAGGCGAGCGCGTCCTCGAACGCGGCCCGGCCGACCCCGAGCGCGCGGGCGGCGACCTGCAGGCGGCCGGTCTCCAGGCCCTTCATCATCTGGGCGAAGCCGCGACCGGGGACGCCGCCGAGCACGCTGCCCGGGCCCGCCCGGTAGCCGTCGAAGCGGACCTCGCAGCTCTCCACGCCCTTGTAGCCCAGCTTGGGCAGGTCGCGGGAGACCGTCATGCCGGGGCCGGGCTCGACGAGCAGCACCGAGATCCCGCGCGAGCGCGGCCGCGCCCCCGGATCGGTGACGCAGAGCAGCGCCGTCAGCCCGGCCCGGCGGGCGTTGCTGATCCAGGTCTTGGCGCCGTCGACGACCCAGCCGCCGTCGGCCTCGCGGGCGGTCGTGGTGATCGCCTGGAGGTCCGAGCCGCCCTGCGGCTCGGTGAGCGCCATCGTCGCGCGCACCTCGCCGGTGGCCAGCCGCGGCAGCCATGCCTGCTTCTGCTCGTCGGTGCCGAAGCGGGTCAGCAGGGCGCAGACGACGGAGTGCCCGCCCATCGCCCCCGCCAGGCTCATCCAGCCGCGGGCGAGCTCCTCGGTGACGAGCACGAAGCACTGCATGCTCACCCCGGTGCCGCCGTGCTCCTCGGGCACCAGCAGCCCGTAGACGCCCAGCGCCTTCATCGTCCCGATCAGCGCCTCGGGGTAGGCGTCGGCGTGCTCCAGCTCCCGCGCGACCGGCCTCACCTCGCGGTCGACGAAGTCGGCGACGGTGCGCACGATCTCCCGCTCGTCCTCGCTCAGCGCGTCCAGGGACCCCATCGGTGCTCCTCCGCTCGGGTGCGGTCACGATCATCGAAGCCCACGACGACAGGAGGCGGAGCATGGACCTCGCCGAGGTGGCGCGCACGTGGCGGCCGGGGCCGACGGAGGACGAGCAGGTCCTCGACGCGGCGGTGGGCGCATCGGTCGCCGGCATGTGGGACCAGCCCGCCCCCGGGGAGCTGGTGCCCCCGCTGTGGCACTGGTTCCACTTCCTCGAGTGGACGGCGCAGTCGCGGGTCGGCGCGGACGGCCACCTCAGCGACGGCACCTACCTGCCCCCGCTGCCCGACCGGCGCCGCATGATCGCCGGCGGGTCCTGGCGGCGGGAGGCGCCGCTGCGCTACGGCGTGCCGACGCGGCGGCGCCGCCGGCTGCTGGCCGCGACCGCGAAGACCGGCCGCTCGGGCCCGCTGCTGTTCGTCACCGTGCGCAGCGAGCTCTGGCAGCACGGCCGGCGCTGCGTCGCCGAGGACGCCGACGTCGTCTACCGCAGCGGACCGAGCTCGCTGGACCACCGCGGCACCCCCCTGGCCACGACCGAGCCCGAGGCGACCGGCGAGGTGCTGCCCCTGCGCACCGACCCGCCGCTGCTGTTCCGGATGAGCGCGCTCACCGGCAACCAGCACCGCATCCACTACGACGCCCCGTACGCCGTCGAGGTGGAGCACTACGCCGGGCTCGTCGTCCACGGGCCGCTGCTGGTGCTGCACATGGCCGAGCTGCTGCGGCGTTCCGGCCGCCCGGCGCCGTCGGCGCTGGAGCACCGGCTGCGCGCCCCGGCGTTCGTCGGGGAGCCGCTGGCCGCGGTCGCCGAGCTCGAGGCGAACGGCGTGCGCGCGCTGCGGGTCGCCAGCGCCCGGGAGCCGGCCCACGCCACCGCCACCGCGCGCTGGTGAGTGCAGCCGCTGCAGCGGGTGGCTGCAGCGGCTGTACCCGGTGACCGGGGAACAGGCCCGAGGGGCCGGGGAGTTGACGTGGGCATGGCCACCGCGACCTGGAACGGCACCGTGCTCGCCGAGTCCGACGACATCGTCACCGTCGAGGGCAACGCCTACTTCCCCCGCGAGTCGGTGCGCGACGACGTCCTGCGCCCCTCCGACACGCACACCGTCTGCCCGTGGAAGGGCACCGCCTCGTACTTCAGCATCGAGGTGGACGGCCAGGTGAACCGCGACGCGGCCTGGTACTACCCGGAGCCGAAGGACGCCGCGGAGGAGATCACCGGCCGCGTCGCCTTCTGGCGGGGCGTCCGGGTCAGCTGACCCACCACCCGGCTCGCGGCGGCATCCGCACCTAGGGGCGGGCGCCGGCGAGCTCGCGGGCGGCTGCGGCCTCGGCGGGGTCGAGCCCGCTCGCGGTCAACTCCTGGTAGACGTCCCAGGCCTCGGCCGGGGACAGGCCGAGCGCGCCGGCGATCTGCTCCCACCCGGCGCCGCCGCGCAGGGCCGCCCGCATGCCGGTGAGCCGGCTGTCGTGGGCCTTGCGGCTCACCACCTCGCCGAGGGCCAGCAGCTCGAGGGACTCGTGGACGTCCAGCGAGGTCTCCGCGTTCGCGATGGCGCTCCAGTCGTCCTCGTCCACCTGCGCGACGGTGTTGAGCGTGGCGCTGCCGGTGTCGCGGCGGCTGAGGAAGTCCAGGCGGGTGGCGGCGGTCGTCAGGGAGAACTCGTGCTCGAGGGCCTCGGGCGTGATGTGCATGGGCTCCACCCTCCCCTGCCGCCCGGGCGCGCCGCACCCCGGTCCCGGGCGGCTCCGGGGGGACGGACGGCGGAGGGCCCGCGCCCCGGACGGGGTGCGGGCCCTCCGGCGTCGGGACGCGGTCTCAGCTCTCGATGCCGACGGCCTCCTTGGCCAGGGCGGCCAGCCGGGTCTGCGCGGCGCTGGCCACGTCGCTGCGGTTCTTGTGCGTCTCCTCGTACCGGATCACCACGTTGACCTCGCGCGGCGTCGCCAGCTGCTGGACGGCCTTGACGGCATCGGGCGTGCTCAGCGAGTCGTAGCCCTTGATCGGCAGCTCGTCGGCGGAGACGTCGCCGAGCTGCTCGCGGGTGGCCCGGACCGCGTCGGCCTCCTCGCGCCGGCCCTCGCGGCGGGCGATCCGCTCCGCGCGGCGCAGCGACGCGCTGCGGCCGGCGGCGAGGGTCTCGCGGACCGCGGAGGTGAGGTGGCCGGCCTTCCCGGCCACCTCGCCGAGGCGCTCCTCCGCCTGCCCGCGCCGCTGCGCGAGGCCGTCGAGGGTCTCGTTCACCTGGTTGGCCAGGAACCGGTACGGGCTCACCGCGGCGTGCGCCACGCCGCCGGCGACCCGCTGGAACGGGGTCGGCTGCAGCGCGGCCGGGCCGCCCAGCGCCTCCTCGGCGAGCACCACGGTCAGCCACTCGACGGTGGCCTCGTGGGCGGTGACCAGCCGCTGCGCGAGCTGCTCGACCTGCGGCAGCGAGGCCTTCTGCGCCAGGACCTTGAGGTAGGTGGCGCGGTCGAGCAGCTGGTGCTCGAGCTGCAGGTCCTGCAGCAGGGCCTCCTCCAGCGGCTCGGCCTGCTCGAAGGTGGCCTTGAGCACCGCGGCCAGGCGGCCGACGGCCGGCGTCACGACGTCGGGCACGCCGCCGAGAGCGCGCAGCTGCTCGGTGATCGCCCGCGTGCGCTCCGCGGCGTGGTCGGCGTTCTGGGTCAGCTCGCGGCGGACGGCGTCGGTGCGCGCCTGGGCCACGCGCGTGCGCGCGACCTGCTCCTCCGTCTGCGTGAGCAGCACCAGCGCACGCAGCTGGTTGACGATCTTGGCCCTGTCGTTCTCGAGAGCGGGATTGTCGGTCACTGGGAACTCCAGACCTGGGGGGATGACCTGACGTCGGCATCCCTGCCCAGCCGGCCGGCCGTGCTAACTGGAGCAAGCGGATTGCTAGCAGTGAGCCCGCTCACGCCCGCCGCAGGGTGGCGTACGCGTCGGCGATGCCGAGCATCCCGGCGACGCCGTGCATCTCCGACTCGAAGAACGCCTCGGCGTCGTCGAGCGCGAACTTCAGGTGGCCGAAGATCTCCATCGCGACCAGCCCGTAGAGGCGCACCCAGCAGGTGAGGAAGACCCGGACGACGCCGAGCGGCAGCTCGACCGGGAACTCGCACATCCAGATCCGCAGCTGCTCGGCCAGTGCCGGCGGGATCTCGTCGTCGGCGGGCACGGGGAACGGCTGCGCGAGGTACACCTGCGCGACCAGGGTGGCGAAGACGGCGCCGAAGCGCTGCGCCGCCGCGTGCGCCGGGCTGCCGGGGTCGGCGTGCAGCTTGTCGCTGTTCGGCACCACGCCGTCGCCGGCGGCGCCGAAGAGCAGGCCGAACTCCTGCTGGTGGGCGATCGCCCAGCGGCGGAACGCGCGGGCGCAGGCCAGCAGCTGCACCGGCGCGGTGGCCGGGTCCGCCGCGTCGCGGGCCGCCTCCAGCTCGGCGACCAGCTCGTCGTAGAGGTCGGCGACGACGTGCTCGACCAAGTCCTCGCGGCTGGCGAAGTACCGGTAGAGCGCGGGCGCGGTCATGCCCATCTCGCGGGCGATCGCCCGCAGCGCGAACCCCTCGCCCCCGTGCTCGACCAGCACGCGCCGGGCGGTCTGCCGGATCTCGCGGAGCGTGTCGGCGCGGACGCGGTCGCGCCGGCTCAGCGGCTCCGCCGGGACATCTGTCATGACTCCTGCTCACCCTGTTGACAGCCGTGAACGGTGTATGCAGAGTTAGCACCGTTCGCTAACGCTGTTTACCAACGTGATCGACACTAACACGGGAGACGTGATGTTCGAGGCACTCGGACGAGTGGTGTACCGGTGGCGGCGCTGGGTCGTGGCCATCGCCCTCGCGCTCGTCGCCTTCGCCGGGGTGTGGGGCACCGGCGTCTTCGGGTCCCTCACCGGCGCCGGGTTCGAGGACCCCGACAGCGAGAGCTCCCGCGCCGCCGAGGTCGCCGCCGAGGAGCTCGGCCGCGACGCCGCCGACGTCGTCGTCCTGTACTCCAGCGACGACCTCACGGTCGACGACCCGGCCTTCCGCGACGCGGTGACCTCGACGCTGGCCGCCCTGCCCGCGACCGAGGTGGAGCGGGTGACCAGCTGGTACGGCACCCCCGCGCCGCCGCTGGTCAGCGACGACCGGCACGCCACCTACGCCGTCCTCACGCTGGCCGACGGCGCCGACGTGGCCGAGGTGCGCGACGACCTCGACGCACCCGGCCTGACCACGCAGGTCGGCGGGAACGCGGTGGTGCAGGAGGACATCAACGAGCGGGTCAGCAGCGACATCGCGCGGGCCGAGTCGATCTCGATGCCGGTGCTGCTGGTGCTGCTCGTGGTCATCTTCGGCAGCCTGGCCGCGGCCAGCCTGCCGCTGGCGATCGGCGGCGCGGCGATCCTCGGCTCGTTCGCGGCGCTGCGGGCCTTCACGAGCTTCACCGACGTCTCGGTGTTCGCGGTCAACGTCGTCACGATCATGGGCCTGGGCCTGGCGATCGACTACGGCCTGTTCATGGTGAGCCGGTTCCGCGAGGAGATCCGCCGGCAGCCGACCACCGAGGAGGCGCTGGCCCGCACCATGGCCACGGCCGGCCGCACGGTCGCCGTCTCGGCGCTGACCGTCGCCATCTCCCTGGCCGGGCTGCTGATCTTCCCGCAGGTGTTCCTGCGCTCGATGGGCTTCGGCGGCATGAGCGCGGTGCTGATCGCGATGCTGGCGGCCCTGACCCTGCTGCCCGCGCTGCTCGGCATGCTCGGCCCGAAGGTCGACGCCCTCTCGGTGCGCCGCCTGTTCCGCCGCCGTCGTCCCACCGACATGGCCGTTCCGGTGGAGAGCGAGCACGGCGCCTGGTACCGGATCGCCCGCGCGGTGATGCGCCGGCCGGTCGCCATCACCGTCGCCGTCACCGCGCTGCTGGTCGGCCTGGCGCTGCCGTTCCTGAACGTGCAGTTCGGCGGCATCGACGAGCGCGTGCTGCCGGCCGGCACGGAGAGCCGGGTGGTCGCCGAGGCGCTGGAGCGCGACTTCCCGCAGGCGGCCGACGGCCCGATCGAGGTCGTCGTGAGCCTGCCGGAGGCGGTCGACTCCCCCGCCGGCGGCGCGGCGCTGCAGGCCTACGTCGACGACGTCGCGGCCGTGCCGGGGGTGGACGGCGCCCAGGTGACCGCCGCGGCCGGCGACACCGCGCGCGTCGCGGTCGCCTACGACGGCGACCCGGTGGACGCCGACGCGCGGGCGCTGGTCGGCGAGATCCGCGACGTGCCGGCGCCCGAGGGCGGGACGGCGCTGGTGGGCGGGGAGAGCGCGGTGCTCACCGACCTGCTCGACAGCCTGGGCTCGCTGCTGCCGTGGATGGCGCTGCTGGTGGTGGCGACGACGTTCGTCCTGCTCTTCCTGGCGTTCGGCTCGGTGGTGCTGCCGCTCAAGGCCGTGGTGATGAACGTGCTGTCGCTGGGCGCCTCGTTCGGCGCGCTGGTGTGGATCTTCCAGGACGGCAACCTCTCCGGGCTGCTGGACTTCGAGCCCACCGGGTTCCTCGAGGCGACCCAGCCCATCCTGGTGCTGGCGATCGTCTTCGGGCTCTCCATGGACTACGAGGTGTTCCTCATGTCGCGGATCCGGGAGCAGTACGACCTGACCGGCGACAACGCGCGGGCGGTGGCCACCGGCCTGCAGCGCACCGGCGGGATCATCACCAGCGCGGCGCTGCTGCTGATCGTCGTCATCGGGGCGTTCTCGCTCTCCGGGATCACCTTCATCAAGATGATCGGTGTCGCGATGCTCATCGCCATCGTGGTCGACGCGACCGTCGTCCGGACGCTGCTGGTGCCGGCGACGATGCGGCTGCTCGGCGACGCCAACTGGTGGGCCCCCGGGCCGCTGCGCCGGCTCTACGCCCGGTACGGCATCCGGGAGTCCGACGCGCCGGCGCCGCCGGCGCGCGCGGAGGAGCCGGCGCTGGTCTGACCGGGCGCCCCGGGGTCGCTCGAGCGCGGGAACCGCGCCCGGGCGGCCCCGCAGCGCGTGCCGCGGGTGCGACCCTCGGGGCATGACCGGGCACCGGCGCCTGGCGGCGGCGAGCGCCGCCGCGGTGCTCGTGCTGTGCGGCTGCACCACCGCCGACCCGCCCGCGGCCGCGCCCGCCCCCGCGCAGCCGGCTCCGGTCACGTCCCTCCCCCGGCCGGCCGACGGCGGTCCGCGGCTGGTGCTGCGGGCCGCCGTCGACCTGACCCCCGCCACCGGCGGCACCGCGGCCGTGGCGGACGCGGTCGCCACCGCCGACGGCGGCGCGCACGTCGTCCTGGCACCCGCCGACGGGGCCGGCCCGCTCACCCTGGTCACCGTGGACGGCGCCGGCACGCCGGTCGGCTCGGTGCCCGTGCCGGCGCTGGCGCAGGTGTTCGGGGTGCACCTGCTGCCGGGCGGGGAGGTGCTGGTGAGCGGTCAGTTCCCGCGGCCCGGGCGGGAGTACGGGTTCGTCGCGGTGGACCCGGTCAGCGGCGCGGCCCGCACGGTGGTGGCGGTCCCGTACGAGGAGGGGACGGCGTTCTCCTTCGGCCGCTCGGCGCTCGCCGCCGACGGCGCCACCCTGTTCCTCTTCGTCGCGATCGCCGTCGGCCCCCGGCACCTCGACCTGCTGGTCGCGGTCGACGCGCGCAGCGGGGCCTTCCGCGGCGGGCGGGACCTGTTCGAGGAGGTCCGCCAGGTCTCCGGCTTCCCGGTCGCCACGCACTCCAGCGGCCTGCTCGCCCGCCCGGACGGCGGTGTGACCCTGGTGTTCGACACCTGGGTGGCGGCGGCGGTCGAGGACGGGCCGGCGCCGGGGCTGCTGTCCTACGACGCCGCGCTGGAGCCGCTCGGCGATCCGGTGCGGCTCGACCTGGGCGACGGCGCCGAGCTGCAGGCGGTCGCGGCCGGGGCCGACGGCACGCTGCACCTGACCGTGCAGCCGCGCAGCGGCGACCTGATCGCCACGGTGCGCGGGTCCGGGGCCGACGTCGTGCGGATCGGCGGGCACGCCTACGACAACTCCCTGGTGGTCGACCCGGCCGGCCGCGTGGCGGTGCTGCCCGCGCCGGCCGGCGCGCGGGCGGTCGACCTGGCCACCGGCGCGACCGGCGAGCTCGACGTCGGCTGCGCGGCGGTGGAGCCGGTCGGACGGGTCGTGCCGGGGGCGGGGCCGTCCACCGCGCTGCTGCTGGGCCGCTGCGCCGCCGGCCGCCCGACGATCTGGCTGGTCGGGACCTGACCGCCGTTCACCCGCCGGTGCTACACCTGACCCGTGTCCGCACGACGGGGTGCCCGGGTCGCGCTGGCCGGGGCGCTCCTGGTCGCGCTGACCGGCTGCCCCGCGCCCCCCGAGCGGGCGGAGCCGCCCCTGGAGCCGACCGCGCCCACCCCCGCGCCGCAGCCGGCGCTGGAGACCGAGGCCACCACCGACCTGCCGGCCTACGCCGGCCCGCCCGCCGGCGCGGCGAGCGCCGGCCCGCTGACCACCCTGCGCGCCGCGGTCGACCTCACCCCGGCCACGCCCGCGGTCTTCTCCGTGCCCGAGGCCGCCGCGGCGACCGCCGACGGACGGGTGCTCGTGCTGCTCACCCCGGTGGACCGGTCGGGGCCCTGGCTGGCCACGGTGGGCCCGGCCGGCGGGGGGTGGGCGGTCACCGGCGCGGTGCCGCTGCGCCAGTTCCGCTCCGCCGGGGAGCTGCACGCCCTCCCGGACGGCCGGGTGGCGGTCGTGGGCGAGGTGGCGCCGGCCGCCGACGGCCGCGGGGGGTACGGGGTGGCCGTGGTGGACCCCGTGACCGGGCAGGGCCGCTCGACGGTCGCCGTCCCGGTCGACGGCGACGTCCGCTCCTTCGGCCGCTCGGCGCTGTCGGTCGACGGCGGCACCCTCTTCCTGTACGCCACCCCGTCCGGCCGGTCCGGCTTCCCCGACCAGCTGGTCGCGGTCGACCTGGGCGCGGGCGAGGTGCGCGACCGGCACGCGCTGGCCGACGAGGTGGCCGGGGTGTCGGTGTCCCGCGCCGCGTTCGAGGTGGCCGGGCTGGTCGCCCGGCCCGGCGGCGGGGTCACCGTCGTGCTTGACGCGACGCCGCTGAGCAGCCGGCTGGAGCGGATCCCGACGCTGCTCCCCTTCGACGCCACCCTGGCGCCGGACGGGCCGCCCGCCCGGCTGACCGACCTCGCCGAGGGCGCCGAGACGCAGGCGGTCGCCGCCACCGCCGACGGCACGGTGTTCGTCGTGGTGGAGGTGCGCGACGACGTCTGGGTGCTCGCCGTCCCCGACGGCGGCGGCGCCGGGCCGGTGCTCGCGGTGCTGCCCGACCGGGCGCACGACTACGCGCTCGTGGTGGAACCCGCGCAGGTGTGGGCGCTGCTGCCGGCGCTGGAGGGCGCCCGCGCGGTGGACCTGCGCAGCGGCGAGGTGCGCGGACCGCTGGACGTCGGCTGCGCGAGCGGCGCCCACGTGCGCGACCTCGAGCCGGGGGCGACCGGCGCGGTGCTGCTCGGCGAGTGCGGCCTGCCGTCCCAGCGGACGGCGATGCTCTGGCTGGTCGGCCCGTGAGGCGCGCCGCGCTGGCCGCCGCCCTGCTGCTGGGCGCGGCCGCCGGCTGCACCTCCGGTCCCGGGCCGGCCCCCGAGCCGACGCCGTCCCCGCTCTCCTCGACGCAGGCGCTGCCGGCCCGGCCCACCGACGCCTCCACCGACCTGCCGGGCTACGCCGGCCCGCCGGCCGATGCGCCGCCGAGCGCCGGCCCGCTGACCACGCTGCGCGCCGCGGTCGACCTCTCCCCCGCCGCGCCGGGGCCCTTCTGGAAGGCGGAGGCGGCGGTCGCCCGGCCGGACGGCGGCGCGTACGTCGTCCTGACCGAGGAGTCGGCGGCCGAGCAGCGGCTGGTGACCGTCGCGCCCGCCGGCGACGGGCTGGCGGTGGCCGGCGCGGTGCCGTTCCCGGGGGTGCGCAACGTGGTCGCGGCGCACGTGCTGCCCGACGGCGCGGTGGCGGTCGCCGGGCGGCTGCCGTCGTCCGCCCTCGGGTACGTGGTGGTCGACCCCGTCTCCGGCGTGGTGCGGACCTGGCCGCTGCCGCTGGGCGGCGGCGCCGAGGCCGACGCCCGGTCGGCCCTGTCGCCCGACGGCCGGGTGCTCCACCTGTTCGCCACCGTGGCGGCCGGCGACGGCACCCGCGAGACGCTGGCCGCCGTCGACGCCGCGACCGGCCGGGTGCTGGCCGAGCGGGACGTCACCGCCGACGTCGCGGCCGTGTCGGCGTTCGGGGTCGGCCGGCAGCTGGCCGCGCTGGTGCCGCGGCCGGGCGGCGGCGTCACGCTGGTCTTCGACGCCTCGCCGACCCCGGTGCCGCAGCGCCGGATCCCGACCCTGCTCCCCTACGACGCCGGCCTGGTGCCGGCCGGCGAGCCGGTGCGGGTGACCAGCCTGGCGGAGGACGCCGAGACCCAGGCCGTGGCGGCCACCCCCGACGGGACGGTGTTCCTCACCGTCGACGTGCAGGACGGCGCGTGGGTCCTGGCGGTGCCCGACGGCGGCGGCGCCGGGCCGGTGCTGGTGCAGCTGGCCGACCGGGTCTTCGACTACACGATGGCGGTGGAGCCGGCCCAGGTGTGGGCGCTGCTGCCGGCGCCGGAGGGGGCGCGGGCGCTGGACCTGCGCACCGGGGAGGAGCGCGGTCCGCTGGACGTCGGCTGCGCCGGCGGGCCCGACGTGCGGGCCATCGTGCCGGCGCCGCAGGGCGCGCTGCTGGTCGGCCAGTGCAACGAGCGCAGCGCCTGGGTGCAGATGCTCTGGCTCGCCACGCCCTGACCACCGAGACGGCCATCTCGGTGGTCAGGCGAGGGCGGCGAGCAGGCGGTCGAGGAAGGGCAGCTGCCCCTTCACGAGCTTCTCCCGGGCCACGTCGACGGTCACCCAGGCGGCGCGGTCGATCTCGGGGAACTCCTGCACGCGGCCCGAGCGCGGCGGCCACTCGAGGGAGAACGTGTTGCTCGCGCAGGCCGACGCGTCGAGGTCGCCCTCGGCGGCCCAGACGGTGAGCGTCTTGCCGCTGGTCCGCACCTCGCCGAGGGGGGTGAAGTCGGTGGCGGGCACCGGCGAGCCCAGCTCCTCCTCGAACTCCCGCCGCGCGACGGCGAACGGGTCCTCGCCGGCGTCGTGCTCGCCCTTGGGGATCGACCAGCCGCCGGCGTCCTTCCTCGCCCAGAACGGCCCGCCCATGTGGCCGATGAGCACCTCGACCTCGTCGCCCGCCCGGCGGTACAGCAGCACGCCCGCGCTCGTCCTCGGCACGGCCCCACCCTCTCAGAGGTGGACCAGCGCCTCCGCCAGGTCGACCACGTCGCCGCACTTGGCGTCGACGTCGGCGAGGTTGTTCTCGTGCAGTGCGGCCGACCGGTCGGCGCACGCCTGGCGCACCACCTGCGGCCGGAACCCGGAGTTCAGCGCGTCCATGGCGGTGGCCCGCACGCAGCCCGAGGTCGAGACGCCGGCGAGCACGAGCGTGTCGACGCCGAGCGTGCGCAGCGTGGAGGCCAGCGGGGTGCCGAAGAACGCCGAGGCGTACTGCTTCACCACCACCGGCTCCCACGGCTCCGGCGTCAGGGTCAGCTCGCCCCACCCGCCGGGCGCGCCCTCGGCGAAGCAGGCCAGCGCGGGCACCTTCTGCACGAACAGCCCGCCGTCGGCCAGCCCGGTGGCGTAGCGGACGGCGGTCCACAGCACCGGGTGCCCGCCGGCCCGCGCGGCCCCCACCAGCGACGACGTCGCCGCCACCGCCGGCGCGGGGTCGGGCAGCGCGAACGGCCCGCCGGGCTCGGTGTAGGCGCGGCACAGGTCGATGACGAGCACCGCCGGGCGCGCCCCCCAGCCGACCCGGCCGGCGAACGCGGCGCCGTGCGGACCGGTCCTCATGCGCGTCCCCTACCCGTCGACATCGGCGTTCTCGCACGCTCGCGCCGCGCAAGGTGTGCGACACCGCCGATGTCGCCGCACGGACGCCCTCAGACCCAGACCGGGCGCTTCGGCGCGGGCAGCCCGGTCTCCTGCTCGCAGCGGGCCAGCAGCTCCTCGACCGGCGGACCCATGTCGAACACCGGCAGGTCCGCGGGGCGGCCGGCGCGCAGCTGGTCGCGCAGCGCCCCGGTCGCCCCGTCGTCGACGTCGCCGTCGTCGGTCACGACCACCCCGTACCGGCGGGCGCCGTCGGCCGAGACCAGGCCGCGGCGCACCTCCAGCGCCACCAGCGACGGGTCGCGCTCCAGCGGGTCGCCCCACCCGCCGCCGCCCCAGGTGACGAAGTGCAGCACGTCGCCGGGCGCGACGGGCACGCCGTGGCACTTCGACGGCAGCACCTCGCGGGTGCCGTCGGCGCGGTCGACCCACTTGGTGCCGCGGGCGCCGGGGTGCCCGCCGTTGACGCCCCAGGGGTAGGTCAGCCAGCGGTCGTCGTGGATGGCGATCTCGCCGGGCTCCTCGAAGACGTAGGCGACGTCGACGCCGTTGCCGCCGCGGTGCAGGCCCGGGCCGCCGGTGTCGGCGACGGTCTCCCACTTCTCGATGCGCAGCGGGTAGTAGGACTCGAGGTACTCGCAGGGGATGTTGACGAACGAGGGCCACAGCGAGTGGCCGTCGGGGCCGTCACCGAGCGGCCGCCCGGGGATGCCGCCGAAGCCGATCGAGTAGAGCTGGAACCACTCCCCCTTCCGCTCGCCCCGCGAGTAGTGCCCGGAGTACATGAAGTGCGGCGAGGAGGAGAAGCCGGCGGCGTTGAGCAGCGCCGGGTTGGTCTGCCCGAGCAGCCCGCCGAACAGGTCGAACACCCGCCCGATGCCGTGGTTGCGGCCCGACAGCGCCGCCGGGAACCTCGGCTTCCAGTAGGAGCCCTCGGGGATCGTGACGTCGACCAGCGGGTAGAAGCCGTCGTTCCAGAGGATCTGCGGATCGGCCACGGTGATCATGTAGATCCCGAAGAACATCCGGGCCAGGTTCTCGTTCAGGTAGTAGTTGATCGGCCCGACCGCCTGCGGGGACGACCCGGTGAAGTCCAGGTGCACCTTGTCGCCGGTGCGGGTCAGCGACAGCTTCAGCTCGTACGGGCCGTTGCCCACGCCGTCGTCGCAGATGTAGTCGGTGAACGAGAGGGTGCGGCCCTCCTCGAACACCATCTGCAGCAGCACCCTCATCGCGTCGTGGTTGCGCTGCAGCAGGGCGTCGAGCGCGGAGAGGTAGGTGGCGGTGCCGAACCGCTCGCACATCTCCACCACCCGCCGCGACGCCGTGCGGCAGGCGGCGACCAGGCCGTTGAGGTCGGCGCGGTTCCAGTCGGGCTTGCGCACCTGGTTGAGGACGATCCGCAGCGCGTCGTCGTTGAGCCGCCCCTGGCGGTAGAGCTTGAAGGGCGGGATGACCACGCCCTCCTCGTAGATCGTCCGCGCGTCGGTGGGCATGGACGACGGCGTCTTGCCGCCGACGTCGCTCATGTGGCCGAACATCGACGCCCAGCCGACCACCCGGCCCTCGTGGAAGATCGGCAGCACCAGCAGCCAGTCGTTGGCGTGGCTGATCGCCGCGCCGCACGAGTACGGGTCCGACGTCAGCAGGACGTCGCCCTCCTCGATGGTGTCGTCGAAGCC
The DNA here is from genome assembly GCF_054050035.1 of Geodermatophilus sp. SYSU D00815. Taxonomy (NCBI): domain Bacteria; kingdom Bacillati; phylum Actinomycetota; class Actinomycetes; order Geodermatophilales; family Geodermatophilaceae; genus Geodermatophilus; species Geodermatophilus sp. SYSU D00815. The sequence goes on from NZ_JBJGYO010000003.1 coordinate 100,370, forward strand.
GGCGAGGAAGTCGGGGATCGACAGGCCGAACTGGCCGACGACCATCTTCCCGGTGGGGTCGCCGATCAGCGGGAACTCGTCGTGCTGCTCGCGGATGCCCGGCGACAGCGCGGTGCGGAACAGCACCTCGTCCATCTCGTAGCGGGCGTTGCGCAGGCCGTTCTCGATGAGGTCGAGGGTGACCGGGTCGACGTCGACCCGGCCGAGGTCACCGGTGGCGGTCTCGATGATCCGGGCCATCTCTCACGCCTCCGGGGTGATGAGCAGCGAGCCCGACGCGTGCACGGTGGCCGCGTGCCCGGGCAGGACGAGGGTGGTGGAGTCCATCTCGGTGACGATCGCCGGGCCGCGGACGACGTCGCCGGCGCGCAGCCGCGCCCGGTCGTAGACGCCGGCGGTCACCTGCTCGCCGCCGACGTGGACCGGATGGCTGGTCACCAGCGCCGCCGCGGGGTCCCCGTCGCCCTGCTCGAGGTGGACCGGCGCGACGTCGGGCCGCGGGCCGGTGATCGTGGCCCGGGCGTTGACCAGCTCGTGGTCGACCTCGAGCAGGAAGCCGAACAGCCGGTCGTGCTCGGCGTCGAAGGTCTGCGCCAGCCGGGCCAGCGCGTCCTCGCCGTCGAGCCACGCGGGGTCGACCTCGACCGGGATCTCGAAGCCCTGCCCGTGGTAGCGGACGTCGACCGAGTACCGCACCGTCTGCGCGGCCGGCTCCAGCCCCTGCCGCGCCAGCCGCTGCCCCGCGTCGGCGGCCAGCTCGCGGAGCACCTGCGCGAACTCCGCGCCCGGCAGCCCGGCGAACCGGCGCAGCACGGTGCGCGCGGTCTCGTCGCGCAGGCTGGTGGTCGCGTCGCCCAGCGCGCAGAGCACCCCTGGCGACGGCGGCACGATGACCGGCCAGGCGCCGGTGAGCCGGCCGAGCGCGTTGGCGTGCAGCGGGCCGGCGCCGCCGAAGGCGACCAGCGCGAACTCGCGCGGGTCGAAGCCCTGCTGCACCGACACCAGCCGCAGCCCGCCGAGCATGTTCTCGTTGACGATGTCGACGACCCCGGCGGCCGCGGCCTCGGGCGACTCCAGCCCCATCGCCTCGGCGATCTTGCTCACCGCGGCCCGCGCCGCCTCGACGTCCAGGGTGATCTCGCCACCGGCCAGGGCCGACGGCAGGTACCCGAGGACGACGTTGGCGTCGGTGACCGTCGGCTCCACGCCGCCCTTGCCGTAGGCCGCGGGGCCCGGGTCGGCGCCGGCCGACTGCGGGCCCACCCGCAACGCCTTGGTCAGCTCCGGCACGTGCGCGATCGACCCGCCGCCGGCGCCCACGGTGCGCACGTCGACGCTGGACGCCCGCACGGTCAGGTCGCCGACCCTGGTCTCCCGGCCGATCCGCGGGGAGAGCCCCTGCACCAGCGCGACGTCGGTCGAGGTGCCGCCCATGTCGAAGGTGATCAGGTCGGAGTAGCCGCACTGCTCGGCCACCCAGACCGCGCCGGTGACCCCGCCGGCCGGGCCGGACAGCAGCATGGTCACCGGGGCGGCGACCGCGGCGGCCGCGGACTGCAGCCCGCCGTCGCTGCGCAGGATCGCCAGCTCGCCGCCGACGCCGCCCTCGGTGAGCCGGTCGGAGAGGTTCTGCACGTACTTCTTCACCTGCGGCTGCACGTAGCCGTTGGCGACGGTGGTCAGCGTGCGCTCGTACTCGCGCAGCTCGGGCAGCACGTCGGAGGAGAGCGAGACCGGCACGCCGGGCAGCAGCTCGGCGGCGAGCTCGGCGATCCGCCGCTCGTGCGCCGGGTCGGCGAAGGAGTTGATCAGGCTGACCGCGAGCGCCTGGACGCCGCGCCCCCGCAGCGTGGCCAGCTGCGCGCGGACGTCGTCCTCGTCGAGGGGGCGGACCACGCCGCCGTCGCTGGCGATGCGCTCGTCGACCTCCACGGTGTTCTGCAGGTCGGCCAGCGGCTCGGGCTTGGGCCAGATGATCCAGCCGGCCAGCCCGCCGGGGACGAACGAGCGGGCGATCTGCAGCACCTGCCGGAAGCCCCTGGTCGTCACCAGGCCGACGGTGGCGCCCTTGCCCTCGAGGATCGCGTTGGTGGCGACCGTGGTGCCGTGCAGCACCTGCGCCACCTCGGCCAGCCCGATCCCGGCCTCGGCGCAGACCTTGCCGATGCCGGTGAGGACGCCGACGGCCTGGTCGGCCGGGGTGGAGGCGGTCTTGGCCCGCCAGGTGGCGCCGCTGCCCTCCTCGACCAGCAGCACGTCGGTGAAGGTGCCGCCCACGTCGACACCGAGCCGGTAGCTCATGGGGCCTCCTCTTCTCGGACCGCCTGCTCACGGGCGGCGCGGACCATGACGGCCCGGGCGTTGCTGATGTGCGCGGTCATGACGGCCCGCGCCCAGACCGCGTCGCCGGCGCGGACGGCGGCGACGATCTCGGCGTGGTGGGCGAGGCTGCGGCGCAGCGACGCCTCGTCGTAGGTGTGGAAGTTGCGCAGCACGATCGGCGGGTGGATCGCCGCCGCCAGGGCGGTGGCCAGCGCCGGGTGGTCGGCGAGCGCGACGAGCCGGTCGTGGAAGGCGCGGTTGAGCGGGATCAGCGCGTCGAGGTCCTGGCCGGGGCCCGGGAGACCGACGACGAGCATCCGCCGCGCGAGCTCCTCGAGGTCCTCGACGTCCCCGGACGTGGCCCGGGCGACGGCGAAGCCGGTGAGCTGCGGCTCGAGGGCGGCCCGCAGGTCGAAGACGCCCTCGAGCTCGGCCACGGTCCAGGTGGCCACGCGGGCGCCGCGGTTGGGCGCGAGCTCGACCAGGCCCTCGGCGGCCAGGCGGGTGAGCGCCTCGCGGACCGGCGTCCGGCTGACCCCCAGCCGGTCGGCCAGCTCCACCTCGCCCAGCCGCGTGCCCGGGCGAAGGTCGCCGTCGAGGATGAGCTCCCGGAGCGTCGCGAGCGTCCGCCCGGCTGACGTCAAGGACCGTGTCACCCGTCACACCCCCCGGAGATTGTGTGCAAACCTAGGGCCGCGCCGTCGCCGAGGGCAATGGCCTCGCGGGACGCGGACGTGGATGCATACAAGGAGGCGGCTGTGGGGAACCTGCTGAGCACGGGCGGCAACCCGCGGGCGCGGCTGCGCGAGCTGCTGTCCCGCCCTGAGCCGCTGCTGGCGCCGGGCGCCTACGACGCGCTCTCGGCCCGGCTGGTCGAGCAGGCCGGCTTCGACGTCGTCTACATGACCGGCTTCGGGACGACCGCGTCGCTGATCGGCCGCCCCGACGTCGGGCTGCTCACCGGCAGCGAGATGGTCGACAACGCGCGGCGGATCGTCGCGGCGGTCGACGTCCCCGTCATCGCCGACGCCGACACCGGCTACGGCAACGCGATCAACGTGCTGCGCACGGTGCAGCTGCACGAGCAGGCCGGGGTGGCCGGCGTGCAGCTGGAGGACCAGGTGATGCCCAAGAAGTGCGGGCACATGAGCGGCAAGGCGCTGATCGGGCTCGACGAGATGGTCGGCAAGATCCGGGCGGCGGTCGAGGCGCGGCACGACCCCGACCTGGTGGTCATCGCCCGCACCGACGCGGTCGCGGTCGCCGGCCTGGACGAGGCGATCGGCCGCGCGAGGGCGTTCGCCGACGCGGGGGCCGACCTGCTCTTCGTCGAGGCGCCGACCTCGGAGGACGACGTCGCGCGGGTGGCCGAGGAGCTGCGGGGGGTCGCGCCGCTGGTGTTCAACTGGGCCGAGGGCGGCCGGACTCCCCCGCTGCCGCTCGCCCGCATCGCCGAGCTCGGCTTCGCGCTGGTCCTCTACCCGATCGGCACGCTGCTGGCCGCGACCGCCGGCATCCGCGCCCTGCTCGCCGAGCTGCGCGCCGACGGCGTGCCCCCGCTGCAGGGCCTGCCCTCGTTCGGCGAGTTCACCGACCTCATCGGCCTGCCCGAGGTGCAGGAGCTGGAGCAGCGCTTCTCGGGGACGTGACCGGTCAGCCGGCGCGGGTCATCGTGGAGGAGTAGCCGCCGCCGGGCCACCGCCAGGCCCCGGCGTTGGTCGTGCCGTCGGCGCCGAACCGCCCCTCGAAGCGGGCCGGGGAGTCCGTCCCGCCGAACCAGATGCGCAGCAGGTCGCCCTCGACGCGGTAGGTGTACTCGAGGACCTCCCCGCGGGCGCCGAAGAAGTGCGAGCGCAGCTCGCCGTCGTCGCTGTCGTAGCCGATGTACTCCACGCCGCGGGTGTGGTCACCGGCCGAGCGCAGGTCCACGTGCTGGACCAGGAAGCACCCGCCGTCCATCCACTCGTAGCGCACCTCCCCGGTGAGGCCGTCGGGGCCGGAGACGGTCCAGGCGCCCACCAGGCGGTCGAGGGTGCGCAACGCCGCGGCCCGGGCATCGGGGGTGGCGGTGTCGGTGCTCATGGGGGCCTCCTGCGCGGACCGGGCCCGGCGCCGTCGCGAGGCCTCACCAGTTGGACGGACCGGCGGGCGCGGCCTCATCGGTGCCGCCGGGCGGGACGACCACCCATCGCCCCTCCCCGAACACGCTCGTGCTCTGCCCACCGTGATGGGCAGAGCACGAGCGTCCGGGGTAGGCCGTCGACGGCGGCGAGCACCCCGGCTCCCGCACGCTGGTGCTCTGCATGCACCCGGCACGCACAGCACTAGCGCCCGCGCCGCAGGGGTAGGGCGGCGGCATGAGCGAGCGACTGGCGGCCTGGGTCGACGAGCTGGGCGCGATCGGCGGCCGGCCCTCCGGCGGGGTCACCCGGGTGGCCTGGTCACCGGAGCTGGCCGAGGCGAACGCCTGGCTGGTCGCGCGCGCCACCGAGCTCGGGATGGACGCCGGCGTCGACCCGGCGGGCAACGTCGTCTGCCGGTGGGCCGGCGCCGAGCCGGACGCGACGGCGGTCGTCGTCGGCTCGCACCTCGACACGGTCCCCGACGGCGGCCGCTACGACGGCGCGTTCGGCGTGCTGGCCGGCCTGGAGGTGCTGCGCCGGCTGCGCGAGCGGGGCTTCACCCCGCGCCGTCCGGTCTGGCTGGTGGCGTTCGACGACGAGGAGGGCACCCGCTACGACGCGTCGATGTTCGGCAGCCACGCGTTCTGCGGCGACGACGTCGGGCACTTCCTCGACCGCGCCGACGCCGACGGCGTGGTGCTGCGCGACGCGATGCGGGCGGCCGGCAGCGACCCGGCCGACCTGCCCCGCGCCGCCGCCGTCGACCGCGTGGGGCACTACCTGGAGCTGCACATCGAGCAGGGCCCGCGCATGGAGCGTGCCGGCCACCGGGTCGCCGTCGTCTCGGCGATCGTGGGCATGGCCGGGTACGTCGTCACCCTGACCGGCGCCGCCAACCACGCCGGCACGACGCCGATGGACGCCCGCGCCGACGCGCTGGCCGGCGCCGCCCGCGCGCTGCTCGCCCTGCGCGACGCGATCCGGGCCGAGGAGGGCATGACCGTCAACGTCGGCCGGATCGAGGTGGAGCCGGGCGGGGCCAACGTCATCCCCGGCACCGCCCGGTTCACCGTCGACGTCCGCGGCCCGACGGCGGTGGCGATGGAGCGGGCCGACGAGCTGGTGCGCGGCTGCGTCGAGGACGCCGCCGAGGCCGAGGGGCTCTCCGCCGACGTCGCCCCCACCTTCCAGCACCCCGCGACCGACCTCGACCCCGAGCTGCGGGCGCTGCTGGCCCGCCGGGTGGCGGCCGCCGGCGCGGAGGTGGTGGAGCTCGTCAGCGGCGCCGGGCACGACGCGATGGTGCTGGCCGCCCACGTGCCGGCGGCGATGCTGTTCGTCCCCAGCCGGGGCGGCATCAGCCACGCGCCCGACGAGTACACCGCCCCGGAGCACTACGAGCCGGCGCTCACCGTGCTCACCGAGGCCGTCGCGGAGCTCGCCGGCCGACCCGGATGACCTAACGTCCGGCGCATGACGACGCGGTCCTGGCGCACCCTGTTCACCGGAGGCTCCTACTTCGAGGGCCCGCGCTGGCACGAGGGCGCGTGGTGGGTCTCGGACTTCTACACGCACCGGGTCACCCGCGTCACGCCGGACGGCGCGGGCACCGTGGTCGCCGAGGTCGAGCAGCAGCCCTCCGGGCTGGGCTGGCTGCCGGACGGGTCGATGGTCGTCGTCTCGATGAAGGACCGGCGGCTGCTGCGACTGGCCGACGGGCGGCTCTCCACGCTGGCCGACCTCGGCGAGCACTGCGGCGGCCCGCTCAACGACTGCGTGGTCGACGACGCCGGGCACGTGTTCGTCGGCGACTTCGGCTTCGACCTGATGGGCGGCGGCGCCGTCGTCCCGACGACGCTCAAGCGGGTCGACCCCGACGGCACGGTCACCGTCGTCGCCGACGACCTGCACTTCCCGAACGGCGCGGTGATCACGCCGGACGGCACGCTGATCGTCGGGGAGACCTGGGGCAACCGGTTCAGCGCCTTCGACGTCGCGGCCGACGGGTCGCTGACCAACCGGCGGGTCTGGGCGCGGTTCGGGCCGCTGCCCACCGGCTCGAGCATCGAGGAGCGGGCGCCGCAGATCGTCCTCGGCCCGGACGGCTGCACCCTCGACGCCGAGGGGCACGTCTGGGTGGCCGACGGCTTCCACGGCCGGGTGGTCCGGGTGGCCCCGGGCGGCGCGGTCGTCGACGAGATCCCCGGCCCGGACGGCATGGGGGTCTTCGCCTGCATGCTCGGCGGCGAGGACGGCCGCACGCTGCTCGCCGCCGCCGCCCCGGACTTCTTCGAGCACACCCGCGCGCCGGTCCGGGAGGCGGTCCTGGTGACGACGGAGGTGGAGGTGCCGCACGCCGGCCGGCCCTGAGCAGGGGGGCGCGGCGCGGGGATCCGCTGCGGAGCCGTTCCGCCGTGCTAGAACACGCGCCCGTGTCGAGACGTGCGGGAGCGGTGCTGGTGCTGGTGGCGGCCGCGGTGAGCGGGTGCGCCCCCGTCGTGACCCGCACCGGCGGCCCGGCGGCGGCGGCGTTCGAGCTGCCGTCCTCACCGCCCACCGCGGCGTCGACCGGGGAGCCGGTCTACGCCGGCCCGCCGGAGGGCGCGCCGCCGTCCGCCGGCCCGGCGGCCACCCTGCACGCGGTCGAGCTCAGCTCCGCGTACCCGGGCGTCGACCGCTCCTTCAGCGAGTTCGCGACCGCGTCCCTCGACGGCGGCGCGCACGTCGTGCTCCGCGACGACGACTACACCGGCATGCGGATGGTGACCGTCGGCGCCACGGGGGACGGCTTCGCGGTGACCGGCTCGGTGGTGGTGCCCACCGTCTCCGAGGTGTCCGGCATGCACCCGCTGGCCGACGGCACCGTGCTCGTCGCCGGCCAGTTCGCCGCCGACTCCTCCGGCGGCCCCGGGGAGACGCCGGACTACGGCTACGAGGTCGTCGACCCGGCCACCGGCGAGGCCGACGTCGTCGTCGTCCTGCCGCACGCGCAGGGCACCGACTTCTCCTACGAGCAGTCGGCCCTCTCGCCCGACGGCGCGACCCTCTACCTCTACGTCGGCTACAGCCTGCACGAGACCGACAGCCGGCCCGATCCGCAGGAGGTCGGGCGGCTGTTCGCCGTCGACGTCGCCTCGGGCGAGGTGCTGGCCGAGCGCGACGTCGTCCCCGACCTGGCGTCGCTGTCGACGTACACCAGCGGCGTGTGGAGCCGCGGCCTGGTCGCGCGGCCGGACGGCGGCGCGTCGCTGGTGTTCGACGCCACGCCCTCGGCCGCCGACGAGGAGGCCCTGCTGCCGACGGTGCTGTCCTACGACGGCGACCTCGAGCCGACCGGCGTCGTGCAGGTGACCGACCCCGGCCCGTCGGTCGAGACGCGCGCGGTCGCCGCCGGCGTCGACGGCACGGTGTTCCTCACGGTCGTCGGTCGCGACGGGCCGCGGGTGCTGGCCGTGGGCGACGGCGCGTCCTCCGCCGTCGCCCTCGCCGACCACCCCGACGGGTACGTCGGCCACGGCCTGGCGGTGGAGCCGGGGCAGGGGTGGGCGCACCTCTACACCGAGGCCGCGGTGCAGCCGGTCGACCTCGCCACCGGGGAGGTCGGGGCCGCGCTGCCGCTGGAGTGCGAGGGGCAGGGGGTGCGCGACCTGTTCTCCGGCCGGGACGGCGTCGTCGCGGTCCTCGTCGGCGAGTGCGACTCTCCCGCCGAGCGCACGCAGTACCTCTGGCTCGCCACCGCCTGAGGGCCCGCAGAACACCCATCGGCGTGCACGCGGCGTCCCCGGGCCCCTCCGCAGCGTGTCCACGCTGTGATCCGGGGCATCCACCGTGCGCACGCGTCACATCCGTCACAGACACCCGACCCGAGGGCGGACTGGTCCGTCCTGACCCGGTAGACAGATCCCGTGGACACCGCTGACCTCCGGACGGACGACGTCGTCGTCCCGGCGGCGTCGGTCACCATCGACCTCACGAGCACCCCGGTGCTGAGCTACGCGCTCGCCCACAACCGGGTGCCGGTGGTCAGCCGCCTGGCGCTGTCCTCCGCCGCGGCGGTGGCCGGGGCGACCGTGCGGCTGTCGGTCCGCGACCCGGAGGGCCCGATCGGCCCCGTCGTCGAGCTCACCGCCGACCTCGACGAGGGGCGGACGACGGTCCTGCAGGACGTCGCGCTCACCCTCGACCCGGCCGCGATGCTGCAGGTCGACAGCCAGCGCCCCGGGGTGATCGACGTCGAGGTGGCCGCGGGCGAGCGGGTGCTCGGGCACGCGAGCACGCCGGTGCAGGTGCTGGCCGCCCAGCAGTGGCTGGCCACCCCGCTGCCGCTGGCGCTGGAGATGCTCGCCGCGCACGTGCAGCCCAACCACCCGGCGGTCGACGGGCTGCTGCGGGAGGCCGCGGCGATCCTCGACCGCGACACCGGCAGCGACCTCGTCGACGGCTACGACGGCGGCCCGGAGCGGGTCGACGCGATCGTCGCCGCGCTCGGCGAGGCGGTGCGCGACCACGGCATCCGGCACAGCGAGCCCCCGGCCAGCTGGATCGAGATCGGCCAGCAGGTCCGCTCCCCGGGCGACGTCCTCACCTGGCGGGTCGCCACCCCGCTGGACACCGTCGTGCTGCTCGCCGCCGCGCTCGAGCAGGCCGGGATCCGGCCGATGCTCTGGCTGGCCGAGGGCGCCGGCGGGGGCGGCGGGGCCTTCCTCGGCTACTGGCGGGAGGAGCGCGGCGCCGAGAGCGCGGCGACCACCGACGTCGCCCCGCTGGTGAACCTGGTCGACCTGGGCCTGATCGGCCTGGTGGACACCCGCCTGCTCACCACCCTCGGCGAGCGCGGCGCCGAGCAGGGCGGCACCGACCTGCACCGGCCCGCCTACACCACCTGGCTGGCCGGCGACCTCGACCGCGTCCTCGGCGTCACCGACGTCCACCGGGCCCGCCGCGACGGCATCCTCCCGCTGCCGGCCCGCGCCCGGGACGCCGACGGGGTCCTGAAGATCGTCGAGTACCGGCCCGCCGCGCACCGGCACGCGTCCCCGGCCGCGGTGCCGCACGCGGGCGCCGCCCGGCCCGACGCCCCGCCTCGGGTGCAGCAGTGGAAGAACGCGCTGCTGGACCTGTCGCTGCGCAACCGGCTGATCAACTACTCCGGGCGCTCCGGACTGCCGCTGGTCGTCCCGGCGGAGTCGCTGGGCATCCTCGAGAACTTCGTCCACGACGGGACGCCGCTCACCCTCCTGCCCGGCGACCAGCTGGCCGCGGTCGCCCGCGAGCGCGGCGCCGCCACCGCGCGCGACCTGCCCGCCGAGCAGCTCGCCGAGGCCCTCGTCGAGCGCCGCTCGGTGCACGCCGACGTCTCCGAGGCCGGCTACCTGTCGAAGCTGCGCACCCTCGCCTACAAGGCGAAGACGGTCGTCGAGGAGACCGGCGCCAACAACCTCTACCTGGCGCTGGGCAGCCTGGTCTGGGAGCTCGACGGGCGGCCGCTGCGCTCGCCGCTGGTGCTGGTGCCGGTGACGGTGACGCCGACCAGCCGCACCGGCCCCTACCGCATCACGCTGGACGAGGCCGGCTCCAGCACGCCCAACTACTGCCTGCTGGAGAAGCTGCGGCAGCTGCACGGCGTCGTCGTCCCCCGGCTCAACGAGCTGGCCGCCGACGGCCCCGGCATCGACCTCGACGCCGCGCTGGAGGCCGTGCGGACGGCGCTGGTCGGCTACCGGCTGCCCTACCGCGTCGAGCCGACCGCCGACCTGGCGATCCTGCAGTTCGCCAAGTACCGGTTGTGGAAGGACCTCGACGAGCACTGGGCCGACTTCGCGCGCAACGCGCTGGTGCAGCACCTGGTCCACGAGCCCGACGAGCCGTTCGACGACCCGGTCCGGGGCGGCGGCGAGTTCGCCGACCTCGACGAGCTGGCCGCGCAGCTGCCGGTGCCCGCCGACGCGTCGCAGCTGCGGGCGATCGCCGAGGCCACCGCCGGGCGCACGTTCGTGCTCGAGGGCCCGCCCGGCACCGGCAAGTCGCAGACCATCACCAACCTGCTCACCCGCGCGGTCGCCGACGGCCGGAAGGTGCTGTTCGTCGCCGAGAAGCGGGCCGCGCTCGACGTCGTCGCCCGCCGGCTCGAGGCGGTCGGCATGGGGCCGTTCTCCCTCGACCTGCACGACAAGGGCAGCAAGGCCGGCGCCGTGCGGGCGCAGATCCGCGAGGCGCTGGAGCACGCCGTCGCCGTCGACAGCCAGGGCCTGGCCGCCGACGGCGAGGACCTGCGCAGCGCCCGCCGGCTGCTCGCCCGCTACGCCGACCGGCTGCACGCGCCCAACGCCGCCGGCCTGTCGCTGTACACCGCCCGGACCGCCCAGCTGTCGGCCGGCCCCGACGTCGCGCCGCTGCCGGTGCCGCTGCCGTTCGTGGCGGGTGCCTCCGACGAGACCTTCGCCGCGGTCCGGCGGGCGCTGGTGCTGCTGCCCGACATCGCCGACCTCACCCGCCCGTCGCCGCGGCACCCGTGGGCCTTCGTCGACTCGCCGCTGGTCGACCTGCCGGCGGCGCACGCGGCGGCCCGGGAGGTCGACGCCGCCGTCCGCGACCTGCCGGTCGGCACCGGGCTGGCGGGCGTGCTGCGGCACGCCCGCACGCCGGAGGACCTCGACGCCGTCGCCCACCTGCTCACCGGCCCGCCGGTGGGCCTCGACGTCCTCGACGAGACGTTCACCGAGTGGTGGACGGCGGCGACGTCGGCGGTGCAGGGCGAGGTCGCGGCCTTCACCGCGTTCCGGCACCCCGGCATGGACGTCGCGACGCCGGAGGCGCTCACCCTGCCGCTGGCCGAGATCTACGTGCAGGCGCAGACCGCCGCGGCCTCGGGCTGGTTCGGCCGGCGGCGCAAGCTGCTCGCCGTCCGCGACCGGCTGGTGCCCTACCTCAAGCCCGGCGCGCAGGTGCGGCCCAAGGAGGTCCCGGGGCTGGTCGAGGGCCTGTGGCGGGTGCAGAACGGGATGACGGCGATGGCGCAGCGGGCGGCGTCGATCCCGGGCCTGCGCATACCCGTGGGCTGGAACCCGTTCCTCGACCCGGGCCTGATCGACCGGCAGGTGGGCTGGCTGCGGCGGGCGGCGGTCGCCGTCGACGGCTCGGCCGCCTTCCACGTCGCGCTGCGCAAGCTGATCGTCGCCGGGGAGACCGACGACCCCGCCGGCGCGGCCCGGGTGACCCGGCTGCGCGACGCCGTCGTGCGGCTGCTCGAGGTCTGCCGCGCCACCTCCCCCGCGCTGTCGCGGTGGACCGGCGACGACGGGATCGTGCTGCGCTGGACGATGACCCGCCCCGAGCGCGGCGTCGAGCACCCCGGCCTGATGTCCCTGCGCCGCTGGGTGACCTTCCTCGACACGCTCGAGCCGCTGCGCACCGCCGGCCTGCTCGAGGCCCGGCACCTGCTGGTCACCGGCACGGTGCTCGCCGACGACGCCGTCCGCGCGTTCGACCGGGGCGTCGCCGCGGCCTCGGTGGAGGAGCGCCGCGACGCCACCGGCCTGGACACCTTCGACCCGGAGTTCCACGAGAAGGCGATCCGCCGGTTCACCGCGGCGTCGCAGGCGGTGCGCCGGCACCTGACCTCGGCGCTGCCGGCGGCGGTGATCGGGGCCCGGCCGTTCGACGCCGCCCTCGGCGCCGGGCGGGTCGGCGCGCTGCAGCGGGAGCTGGCCCGCCAGCGGCGCGGGCTGGGCGTGCGGCAGCTGCTGGCCGAGTACGGCGACCTGATCACCGCGGTGATGCCCTGCGTGCTGGTCAGCCCCGACTCGGTGGCCCGGTTCTTCCCCGCGCAGAGCCGGCTGTTCGACATCGTGGTCTTCGACGAGGCGTCGCAGATCCGGGTCGCCGACGCCATCGGCGCGCTGGGCCGCGCCCGGTCGGCGGTCGTCGTCGGCGACTCCCGGCAGATGCCGCCGACGTCGTTCGCCGAGCCCACCCCCGGCGCCGAGGACGAGGCCGGCGACTTCGGCGGCACCGCGGTCGAGGACGAGGAGTCGATCCTCAGCGAGTGCGTGCAGGCGCGGGTGCCGCGGCAGTGGCTGTCGTGGCACTACCGCAGCCAGGACGAGTCGCTGATCGCGTTCTCCAACGCCCAGTACTACGACAACCGGCTCGCCTCGTTCCCCGCGCCCACCCACGGCCGCCCGTCGGCCGCGCCCGACGGCCGCGGGGTCTCCCTGGTGCGGGTGGACGGCACCTTCCACCGCTCGGGCGGCGGGCGGCTGCTGCGCACCAACCCGGTGGAGGCCGAGGCGATCGTCGCCGAGATCCGCCGGCGCTTCGCGCTCTCGCCGGACCTCCCGCCGTCGATCGGCGTCGTCACCTTCAACGCCCAGCAGCGGGCGCTGATCGAGACGCTGCTGCGCGACGCCGACGACGACCGGCTGACCGAGGCGCTGGACCGCTCCGACGGCGAGGGCCTGTTCGTCAAGAACCTGGAGAACGTGCAGGGCGACGAGCGCGACGTCGTCTTCTTCTCCACCGCGTTCTCGGTGAACGAGAAGGGGCAGCTGCCGCTGAACTTCGGCCCGCTCAACCGGGTCGGCGGCGAGCGGCGGCTCAACGTGGCGGTCACCCGCGCGCGGCGGCAGGTCGTCGTCTTCTCCTCGTTCGACCCCGGCCAGCTGCGGGCCGAGGAGACGTCGTCGGTCGGCATCAAGCACCTGCGCGCCTACCTCGACCTCGCCGCGATGGGCACCGACGTGCTGCCCCGCAGCTCGGGTCTGGGCGCGCGCTCCACGGCGACGGTGGACCGGCACCGCGAGGAGGTCGCCGCCGGGCTGCGCTCGCGCGGTCTGGTGGTGCGCACCGACGTCGGCCTGTCGGAGTTCCGCATCGACCTCTCCGTCGCGCGCGCCGCCGATCCCGACACCCCGGTCATGGCGGTGCTCCTCGACGGGCCGTCGTGGGCGCGCCGGCGCACCGTCGGCGACCGCGACGGGCTGCCGGTCGAGGTGCTCGGCGGCATGCTGCGCTGGCCGGTGGTGGAGCGCGTGTGGCTGCCCGCCTGGCTGGCCGACCGCGAGGCCGTCCTCGACCGGCTGGTCGAGGCGGTCGAGGCCCCGCCGGTCGAGGCCCCGCCGGTCGAGGCCCCGCCGGTCGAGGCACCCGCGCCGGTCGAGCCGGCCGTGGCCGCGGTCGCGGTTCCCGGGGACGCGGCCGGGGAGGAGCCCTCCGGGGACGGGGCCACCCGGGACGAGGCCCCGCCGAGGGAGCCGGTCAGGAACGTGGCGGCGCTGCGCGGGGCGGTGTCCGCGTCGGTGGCCGTCCCCCCGCCGGCCCCCGCGCCGAAGCCGCGGCCCGCGCCGAAGGCGTCGCCCGCCCCGGCCGCGTTGGACGGCGAGACCCCGTTCGTGCCGTGGGCGCCGCGGACCGCGGGCGAGAAGGCGGTGCTCGACGAGCTGCCCGCCGCGCGGTCGGTGCGGACCGTGCGCCGCGTGCTCACCGCCGGCATCAAGGCCGAGGGGCCGATCCACGTCGACCGGCTGGTGCGGCTCACCGCCGGGGCGTTCGGCCTGACCCGCGTGACGGAGGCCCGCCGCACCGCGATCCTCTCGGTGCTGCCGCCCTCGGCGCTGGCCGACGTGTGGATGTGGCCCGACGGCGTCGAGCGGTCGTCCTACGCGGCCTTCCGGCGGCAGGCGTCGAGCACCGAGCGGCCGCTGGAGCACGTGCCGCCGGAGGAGATCGGCAACGCCATGGCGGCGCTGTGCCGGGCGGCGGCGGGCATGGCGCGCGAGGAGCTGCTCACCCAGGCCGCGGCGGTGTTCGGGTGCAAGCGGCGCACGCCGACGCTCACCCCGGTGCTCGAGGCCGCCCTCGACGCCGCGCTCGCCTCCGGCCGCCTCAGCCGGCAGGACACCGGCCTCCTGACCGCCTGAGCGCGTCCCACGCGCCCCACGCGCCCCGACCTGCGGGGCCGGAAGGCGCGGCAGCCGGGACGGTGTGATACCGGATGCTTACCGTCGGTGCATGCGCTGGACCGAGGACGCCTCCCCCGCCGGAGCCGCGCGCCCCGGCCGGTGGGTGGCGGGGCTCCTCGCGGCCGCCGCGGTGGGCGTGGCGCTGGTGGGCGGGCTGACCGCGGTCGCCCCCGCCGGCGTCGAGCGCGAGGCCCCCCGCCCGCCCGCGGTGGTCCCCGACGGCGGCGCCGAACCGACCGGCGGAGACGAGCTGCTGCAGGGCACGCCGACGCCGTCCCCGACGCCGTCGGCGGTGCCGACCCTCGCGCCGCTCGCGCCCCCGGAGCCGGTCGTCGTCCCCGCCCCGAGCACGGCGCAGGCGCCGCCGGCCGCGGTCCCCGCCGCCGACGTCGTGCCGGTCGGCGAGCCGGGCAGGGCCTGCCCGTTCGAGGGGGCGACCGCGGTGAGCCAGGCCGGTCGCGCGCTGGTCTGCACCGCGCCCGGCGGCAGCGACCTGCGCTGGCGCCAGGCCTAGGCCCTCGACCGGGGCGGCCCTCAGGCGGGCGCCGGGCGGGCGGCCAGCGCCCGGCCCAGGTCCGCGCCCCAGCGCAGCGCCCGCGCCTCCTCGCCGTCGGCGAGCGGGCCCCTCGCGTCGGTGACCCGGAAGTGCTCGGCGCCGGCGAGCAGCGTGGCGCCGCGCTCCTCGAGCAGCTTCTCCTCCTGGCGCGACGCGTGGTCCATCTTCACCAGCAGCCTGGGGTGGTCCATGCGGGTGTCGAAGGCCGCCGCGGCGATGCCGGCGGGCAGCCGCACCGACGACAGCCACTCCCGCAGGCCCGTCGTCGGGTCCTCGACGTGGACGCCGTACTGCTTCTCGGCGCCCTCCCGGGTCGCCTGCTTCGGCATGCCGAAACCGTGGGTGGGGCCGCCGACGACGAGCAGCGCGACGTCCGGCCCGACCTCGGCCGGCGCCGCGGCGGCGGCGACGACGCCGGCCGGCATCGTGCCCGACAGGCCCTGGGCCACCGCCTGGGCGACGGTGCGGGCGTCGCCGAACAGGGACTCGTAGACCACCAGTGCGCTGCGCATGCGGCGACGCTACGGACGCCCGCCGCGCCCCGCCGCCGGTCCAACGGCGCCGGCGGGTGGACCGAAGGTCACAACGGGCGTTCCGCGCCGACGCCGATCTCCCGGCTGCAGGTGCGGCCGTCGTCGATCTCCTGCGGCGTGAAGTACACCGTCGACGTCGTCACGTCGTCGCCGAAGGCCTGCGTGGCGCCGTCGGCCGACGACGAGTCGATGGAGAAGCGCACGACGCGGGTGAACTGGCAGTCCGGCGCCACCGACTCGATGCTGAACTCGATCGGCGGGCGCTCGTCGCCGCGCACGATGTCGTTGAGCCCGCCCGCCCCGGTCGACCCCTCGACCAGGTCGATCACGGTGTCCTCCTGGATCTCGCCGGGCTCGTTCTGCCGGTGCACGTGCCCCGAGACGGTCTGCCGGACCTGGTCGGGCAGCAGCTCGCGCACCTCCTCGGCCTGCACCGGCTCGTGGGTGGCCACGATGTCGAAGAACGGCTCCGCGCCCTCCCCGTCCGGCGCCGCCGAGGCGGTCGCGGCGCCGTCCTCCTCGTCGTCGCCGAGGACGCCGGCGAGCGCCTCGGCCACCGCCTCGCGCTCCAGCGGCTCGGTGACCGCCGGGTCGTCGGAGCCGTAGGCGCCGGGCCCGCCGTAGACCCGCGGGTCGGCGATGCCGGCGATGGTGAGCCCGAAGGCGTCCACGACGCCGCCGCGCACCGCGTACCCGTCGGCGGTGCGGGTCTTGCTGCCGAGCACGGTGACGCCCGGGATGGAGCGCATCGTCTGCTCGACGTCCGGGGAGTCGTGGTTGCCGGCGATCCACAGCATCGGCGTCTGGGCCGCGACGGCGCGCACCGAGTCGAGGTAGCCGGGCGTCAGCTCCACGCCGGTGCCGAACAGCGACTCGTCGCCGGTGTTGACGATGAGCGAGACGTCGTAGCTGCGGGCGTAGGCCAGCACCAGCGGGTAGGTGGCGGCCAGGTGCATGTCGGAGATGAACATGATCCGCAGCGCCGTCTCGGGGGCCTGGTCGGACTCGATCTGGTCCTGCAGCTCGGCCTGGATGCCGAGCACCGAGCCGAGGACGTCGAAGGCCTTGTTGCGGCCCTCGTAGTACTGGGCGAGCTGGTCGGGGAACAGCTGCGCGGCGGCGAGCGTGCCGGTCAGCCGCGACTGCTGCACCCAGTTCGGGTTGTAGGTGAGGACGCCGTAGCCGGCCACGAGGACGACGACGCCGAGCGCGCCGCCGAGCTGGACCGCCAGCCGGCGCAGCTCGTGCGACCGCCGCGGCCGCCCGCGCAGGTACCGCAGCGACATGTGCACCGCCGCCGCGACGAGCAGGCCGAGCAGCACCCCGAGCACCACCTCGGCGACCAGCCACGCGGCGATCCGCGGGAGCTGCTCGGCGAAGTCGGCCTGCAGCCGGGCGACGAAGCCCGCCCGGTCCTCGCCGGCGGCCCGGGTGAGCTCGAGCAGGTCGACGTCACGCGGGGTGATGGTCACCCCCACCGGGACGCCGGTGAGGTCGGGGAACTCCCAGCTGCCCAGGGTGGTGTCGGCGGACAGGCCGGGCCGGGCGAACAGGTTGCCCTCCACCGAGAAGGGGACCCCCTGCACGGTGGCCCGGTACGGGAAGGCGTGCAGCAGCGCGGCGGCCCCGGCGAGCGGCAGCAGCAGCCGCAGCGCCCAGCGGCCCAGCCCGCGGGCGACGACGGCGAGGACGCGCAGCACGCGGGGCAGGACGGGCGGCCGCGCCTGCTGCGGCGGGTCGGTCCGCTCGTCGGCGGCGCCGGGCTGCTGCGGCTCCATCGCACCCATTGTCCGTCACGCGGGAGCACCGGACCGGTCGCCGCCCCGATCCCCTAGTGTCCGGCGCATGGCGGACAGGGACGTTCGGACGGTCTTCAGCGGCGGCTCCTTCTTCGAGGGGCCGCGCTGGCGCGACGGCACCTGGTGGGCGTCGGACTTCTACCGCCACCGGGTCAGCCGCTACACGCCCGACGGCCGGGAGACGCTGGTCGTCGAGGTGGAGCACCAGCCGTCCGGGCTGGGCTGGCTGCCCGACGGCTCGCTGGTCGTCGTGTCGATGAAGGACCACCGGGTGCTCCGGTTCGCCGACGGGGAGCTGTCGACGCTGGCCGACCTCACCGAGCACTGCGGCGGCCACCTCAACGACCTCGTCGTCGACGAGGCCGGCCGGGTGTTCGTCGGCGACTTCGGCTTCGACCTGATGGGCGGCGGCGAACCGCGCACCGGCAGCCTCAAGCGGGTGGACCCCGACGGCACGGTGACGGTCGTCGCCGAGGGCCTCCACTTCCCCAACGGCGCGGTGATCACCCCCGACGGCGGCACGCTGATCGTCGGGGAGACCCTCGGCAACCGCTACACCGCGTTCGACCTCGGCGCCGACGGGTCGCTGACCGGCCGGCGGGTGTGGGCGCAGTTCGGCCCGGAACCCAGCGGCAGCACCGAGGAGGTCCTCGGGCAGCTGGTCGTAGCCCCCGACGGCTGCGCCCTCGACGCCGAGGGGCACGTCTGGGCGGCCGACGCGGTCGGCGGGCGGGTGGCCCGCGTCGCCCCCGGCGGCGCGATCGTCGACGAGGTCGCCGCACCCGGCGGGCTGGGCGTCTACGCCTGCATGCTCGGCGGGGACGACGGCCGCACCCTGCTCATGTGCGCGGCCCCGGACTTCTACGAGCACAACCGGGCGCACACCACCGAGGCGGTGCTGCTGGCCGCGGAGGTCGACGTCCCGCACGCCGGCCGGCCCTGACCCGGGCGGTCCCGGCATGCGCGCGCCGCTGACCCCCGACGACCTCGAGCGCCTCGAGGTCGCCGCGACGACCCCGGCGGCGCACCGGGAGGCGGCGCAGACCCTGGTCGGCTGGGCCGAGCACCCGCACCAGGACGACGGGGAGGTGGGCCCCGCCGCCCTGCTGTCGGCCGCCGCGTGGCACCTCGACCGGGCCGGCGACGCCGCCGGGGCGCTGGCGCTGCACCGCCGGGCCGCGGCCGCCGCCGGCCACGTGCCGCCGGACACCCGTGTCTACCTGCACGCCGCGCTGCTTCGGGCGGGCGAGACGGAGGAGGCCCGGCATCTGGCCGACCAGCTGCGGCGCGAACGGCCCGAGGACCCGGACGTCTACACGTTCATGGTGGAGAACTTCGAGCAGGCGGGGGACCTCCGGCAGGCGCACCGCTGGGCGGAGCTGGGCGCGGGGCTGCTGGAGTCGGCGGCCGCGGAGGGGCTGCTGGCCGACGAGCGGTCCACCGAGCTGCTGCTGCGCAGCCGCCGGCGGGTGCGGGAAGCGCTGGGCTTCCCGCCGGACGAGCTCGACGCGGTCGTCCCTCCCCCGCCGGCGGACGACCTCGCCTAGTAGCGGCGGCCGCCCTTGCGCGCGGCGCCCTTGTTCTGCATCTGGGCGATGAGCTGCTTGATCTTCGCCTGGTTCTGCGGCTTGCGGGCCTCGTCGATGACCTTCTTGGCGATGGCGCCCACGATGGCGCTGCGGACCAGCTTCACGTCTACTCCTCCGTCGGGATCGACCGTGATCACCGGCAGGTGGCTGCCCGACACGGCGTCGGGGCAGCCGTCCGCCGGTGATCACGGCGGGGTCGGCCTTCCAACGCCCTGTGCCCGCGGATCGGTTCCGCCGAACCCCGCCTCACCCGGGCGGCGGAACGCCCGCCGGTACTCGGCCGGCCCGATGCCGCGCTCGGCGGCGAAGTGGTGGCGCAGGGTGTCGCCGCTGCCGAAGCCGACCCGCCCGGCCACCGCGTCGACCGGCAGCTCGGTGGTCTCCAGCAGCTGCTCGGCCAGCCGCAGCCGGCGGTGCAGCAGGTGCCGGTGCGGCGTCGTGCCGGTCACGGCGCGGAACCGGCGGGCGAAGGTGCGCGGCGACATCAGCGCCCGCGCCGCGAGCACCTCGACGGTCAGCGGCTCGTCGACGTGCGCGTCGATCCAGTCCAGCAGGGCGGCCAGCTCGCCGTCCCGCCGCGGCTCGGGCACCGGCGCCTGCACGAACTGCGCCTGCCCGCCGGCCCGGTGCGCCGGCACCACCATCCGCCGGGCGAGCGCGTTGGCCACCGCCGCGCCGTGCTCGGTGCGCACGAGGTGCAGGCAGGCGTCGATCCCGGCCGCCGCGCCCGCGCTGGTGAGCACCGGCCCGTCCTCGACGTAGAGCACGGTGGCGTCGACCCGCACGGCCGGGTGCGCCCGGCGCAGCGCGTCGGCGAACTGCCAGTGGGTGGCCGCCCGGCGCCCGTCGAGCAGCCCGGCAGCGGCGAGCAGGAACGCCCCGCTGCAGATCGACAGCACCCGCGCGCCGCGCTCGACCGCGGCCCGCAGCGCGCCGGCCAGCGCGGGCGCCGGCGGCTCGGCCAGCTGCGGCCAGGCCGGGACGACGACCAGGTCGGCGGTGGCCAGGCGCTCGGGGCCGTGCGCCACCTCGACCGGGAAGCCCGACGTCGTCGGCACGGGCCCCGGGCGGGCGGCGGCGACGGCGAAGTCGTAGCGCGGGAGCCCGTCGTCGGAGCGGTCGAGGCCGAACACCTGGCAGGCGATGCCCAGCTCGAAGGCCGCCGCCCGCTCGCCGAGGACGGCGACCACGTCGCGGATCACCCCGGCATGATGGCAGGAACTTCCGACATGTGGGCATTCCTGCCGGTGTCCGGCGTCCGGCGGGCGCGGCACGGTCGACGCATGACGACCTTCCCGCTCCCCGGTTCGGTCCCCGCCGTGACCGTCGTCCCCGCGCCCGGCCCCGGCCCCGGGCGGTGGGCGGGCGCCGCGGCCGTGGCCCGCGAGGCCGACGGCTCGCTCGTCGTCGCCTACCGCGAGCGCTCCGCCGACGGCGACCGCGACGTGCTCGCCCGCAGCCACGACGGCGTGCGGCTCACGACCGTGGCGACCCTGGAGCCGGCGCGGATCGGCGCCGCGATGGTGGAGCGCCCGGCGCTGGTCCGCACGCCGGAGGGCCGGTGGCGGATGTGGGTCTCGGCCGCCACGCCCGGCACGAAGCACTGGTACGTCGCCCTGCTGGAGGCGGCGTCCCCGGAGGAGCTGCCGGACGCCGAGCCGCGGCCGGCGTTCCCCGGCGACCCGGCGACGGTGGGCGTCAAGGACCCCGTCGTCCGGCTGCGGAACGGCCGGTGGGAGGCGTGGCTGTGCTGCCACCCGCTCGACGTACCGGGCGCCGAGGACCGGATGACCACCGCGTACGCCACCAGCGCCGACGGCCTCGACTGGACCTGGCACGGCACCGTGCTGCGCCCGCGGCCCGGCGCCTGGGACGCCCGCGGCGCCCGTGTGACCGCCGTCCTCGACGACGGCCGGGTCGCCTACGACGGCCGGCCCACCGCGGCGGCGAACTGGTTCGAGCAGACCGGCGTCGCCGTCCCGGCGGCCGAGGGCCTGGCGCCGGTCGGCGACGCGCCTGCCTACGACGCCCGCTACCTCACCGTGCTGCCGCTGCCCGACGGGAGCACCCGCATCTGGTACGAGTTCCGGCTCCCCGACGAGAGCCACGAGCTGCGCACGGAGCTGCTCCCGGGGTGATCCCGACGCACCGCCGCCCCTCGCGCCCAGCCCCGCGAAGTACCGTCCGGGAACCGGGCAGCGGCCCCCGCGCGTGAGAGGGGGCGACCGGGGGACGAGGAGGAGGGCGCCGTGGTGGAAGAGGAGCTTCCCCCCACCGAGGAGGTCGCCCTCATCGGCACGCGGCGGGTGTACCCGCTGGAGTCCGGCGACCCGGCGACGATCGGCCCGTACACGGTGCTGTGCCGGCTGCCGCGCGGCGGGCAGGGCGCCGACGTGTTCGTCGCGCGCACCGACGAGGACGGCGCGCTGGTCGTGGTGAAGTGCCTGCCGGCCAGCGCCGGCGAGCTCACCCGGCGGCGGTTCGCCCGCGAGGTCGAGAACGCCGCCCGGATCAGGAGCCCGCGGGTGGCCCGGATCGTCGGCCAGGACCTCGAGGCGGCCCGCCCCTACTACGTGCAGGAGTACGTCAGCGGCATCCCGCTCGACGAGTTCCTGGCCCAGCGGGAGCGCGGCGGGCTCAACGCCGAGGAGCTGCGGCGCATCGCGATCGGCCTGCTGCGGGCGCTGCGCGACGCCCACGCCGCCAAGGTCGTCCACCGGGACGTGAAGCCGGGCAACATCGTCATCAGCGAGCGGGGCGTGCACCTGGTCGACTTCGGGATCAGCCGCTACCTCGGCACCGAGCGCCCCGACGGCACCGTGACGACGGCGATGGCCGGGTTCGGCTCGAAGCTCTTCGCCAGCCCCGAGCAGCTGCAGGGGCAGCCGCTCACCGAGGCCAGCGACGTCTACAGCTGGGCGATGGTCATCGCCTACGCCGCCGGCGGCCGGCACCCGGTCGACCCCGAGGACGAGCTCTCCCCCGCCGACTACTGGCTGGAGCTCAAGGCCGGGCGGATCGACCTGTCCGCCGTCCCGTCGAACCTGCTCGACAGCGTCACGCACGCGCTGCGGTTCGCCCCCGAGCGGCGCCCCACGCTGGCCGACCTGGCCCGCGACGTGGAGTCCAGCACCCGCTGGCTCAACCAGACCTCGCAGATCCCCTCGCCGCAGACCGGCCTGGGCGACTTCCGGTCGCTGGCCTCGGTGCTCGACGTCGCCCGCTACCACCTGTCGCGGCTGGAGCGGGCCATCGCCGACACCACCAGCGGGTTCGCGATCGCCATCGCCGTCGTCCTGGTGCTCGGCGCGGTCACCGGGCTGGTGCTCGCCGTCCTGTACCACGTCTTCTTCTAGGAGGTCCCGTGTCCGGCATGTACCAGCGGGCGCTGGCCCAGCAGGCGCTGGAGGCCCGGCGGCACCGCTACCTGCAGCGCCAGCGGGTGCTGCTCGTCGTCTTCGCGCTCGCCGCCCTGGCCGTCTTCCTCCTCACGGTGCGCTGACGTGCCGCGGACCGTCGTCTGCCCCCGCTGCCTGGAGCGGTTCAGCGAGCCGCTGTGGATGAACTCCGCCGGCCAGCGCGTCGCCCCGCCGCCGCCGGCCCGCGGCCGCTGGTCGCGGTTCACCGACGCCTTCCGCGGCCCCGAGCCCAGCGGGCCGGGCCCCTCCCCGCAGTTCCGCGCGGCGATGGGCGACGCCCGCCGGCTGACCGCCGTCTGCCCGCGCGGGCACCGGCTGCCGCCGGACTACCTGGAGCGGCCGACCGTCGTCGTCGGGCTGGTCGGGCTGACCGGCGCGTCGAAGTCGACCTACCTGACGGTGCTGCTCGACCAGCTCTACGCCGGCGCGCTCGCCCCGCTGGACATCTCGGTGGAGATGGACGAGGAGAGCGCCGACCGCTTCGAGCTCAACTACCGCCAGCCGCTGCTCGTCGACCACCGGCAGCTGCCGCTGACCCCGCTGCTGCTCGAGGAGGGGCAGTCGCCGGAGCCGCTCACCGTGGTGTTCCGGCGCTCGGCCCGCGGCGAGGCGGAGCGGTCGCTCAACGTCGTCTTCTTCGACGCCTCCGGCGAGCAGCTGTACCGCAAGGAGGACCTCGGCCGGTTCGGCAAGTTCCTCTACGTCGCCAGCTCGGTCGTCGTCGTCCTCTCGCCCGGCATGTTCCCCGGGCTGGCGTCGGTGGCCGACCCCGGTGAGTCGTCGATCGGGCTGGCGCGGCCGACGCAGATGCTGGTCAACCTGGCCGACCTGCTGCGCTCGGCCCGCGGGCTGAGGAAGGACGCCTACCTCTCCGACGTCTCGGCGTCGGTGATCCTGAGCAAGGCCGACAAGCTGCTCGGCCGGCCCGACTTCCCCGCCGACGCGCTGCGCGACCCCGAGCTGTCCCCCGCCGCGCTGCCGCGGCTGTTCGAGGAGGTGCGGGTCAACTCCGGCCGGCTGGTCGACTTCCTCGAGACCAACGGCGGCTCCAACCTGCTGACGGCGCTGCTGGGCCGGCTGCCCGACCCGACGGTGCACGCCGTCTCGGCCACCGGCTCGGAGCCCACCGGCGGGCGCTACCCCACCATCGCGCCGCGGGGCGTGCTCGACCCGCTGCTGGTGCTGCTGGCCCGGCACCGGTTCCTCCCGCGGGAGGGGCTGGAGCTGGAGTCGGCGCTGGCCGAGTGGCCCCGCGCATGACCAGCTGCCCGCAGCTCGTCTACACCTCGGCCAGCCGGACCCTGGAGGGGCCCGGCTTCGGGGTGTTCGCGATGTCGCGGGACTGGCCGGCCGGCCTGGGCACGTCGCGGTCCTCGCTCGGGTCGCTCATCCGCCCGCCCGGCGACGGCGCCGCGTTCGGGCTGCTGTCGAGCGCCGGCGGGCGGCTGGCCTACTCCAAGGTGCCGGCGGCCGCCGACGACTTCGGCCGGGCGGGCAACTACGTCGTCCAGCTGCTCTGGGACGGCACGGCGACGCTGGGGGCGCGCGACGTGCTGGCGCTGCACCGCGCCGGCGGCTTCCTCGTCTCGGTGGACGGCGCGGAGCCCTCCCGGGAGGCGCCCGCGGTGCCGGTGCCCCGGGCGCGGCGGACGGCGCCGGTGCTGGCGGTGCACGAGATCGAGGCGCTGGTGCCCGCGGTGGGGGCGGTGCTGGCGGCGCTGGCGGCCGGCGTCGGGCAGGTGGGGCTGCCGTCGGCGTCGGTGGTGTTCGACGTGCTGCCGCGCGCGCTCGCCGACGGCGTCTCGCTGCACGTCGGGACGGCGGAGACGATGGGCGACGCCGGCGCGGTGCAGGTGCTGGTCGGCGCCTACCGGCAGCCCCCGGTCGACGCCGGGAACGCCGAGCGGGCGCGGGCGCTGCTGGAGGCGGCCGCCAAGGGCGACCTGTGCCCCGACGACGTGGCCCGGCTCGACGAGCTGGACGCGTGGTTGTTCGCCGACGAGTGGCGGGAGCTCGACCCGGCCACGCTCACCGACGCGCAGCTGGTCGCGGTGCTCGCCTCACCCGCGGCCGGGGCGTGGCTGCAGTCGCCGCGGGCGGCGGCGGTGGCGACGCAGGCGGCCACCGGGTCCCCGGCCGTCGAGACCGCGCTGCGGGCGGCGCTCGCCCGCGACCCCGCGGCGCGCGCAGGCGTGCGGGCGGTGGAGACCGCCGCGGTGCTGCGGGCGGTGTTCGACGGCGGGCGCGGGCGCACCACGGACTTCGCCGGGCTCACCCAGGGCGACCTGTGCGCGGCGTTCGCGCGCGAGGTGGCGCGCGGTCGGCGGGTGCCGCGGATCGGCGCCGAGGCGGGGCTGCTCGTCGAGCAGGCGCTGGGCCTGGGCCACGACGTCCCGCTGGTCGGGCTGACCGACGACGCCGAGGGGCTGGCCGGGCTGGTCGCGCGGCGGCCGGTGGTGCGCGAGGCGCTGCTGCGGGAGTGGTCGCTGACCGCGTGGAGCCCGGCGCACGAGGAGCTGTTCGTGCAGCTGCTGCGCTACGACGCCGAGTGGTTCCCCGCGCTGGCCCCGCTCACCCCCGAGAAGCCGACGCGGGCGGCGCTGCGCGCGGCGGCGCGGGAGATGTCGGCGCGGCAGGTGGAGCGGCTGGCGGTCACGGTGGCCTCCAGCGCGGCCGCCGGGCACGGCCTGGCGCTGCGCTGCGTGCTGTTCCCCTCGGGCCTGCCGCCCGAGGAGGTCTCCGCGATCGTCGCCCGCAACTTCGCGCTGCTGGCCCGCGACGACGGCTGGCCCCGCGGGATCGCCGCGCGGACCGCCGCCCGGGTGGCCGACGACCCGCCGCCGACCCGGCGCCGCCGCCGCTGACCCGCTCGCCGGGCGCTGGTGCTCTGCCCGCTCTCGTGGGCAGAGCACGGGCGTCGGCGGGCCCGGATGCCGGCTCCCGGGCCGGATGGCGACGGGGGGTGAGCCGTGTCACAGTCGTGCCATGTCCGGCACAGCGGGCCACGACTCGACACGACTCGACGCACGTCCATGAACGAGCTCTCGCGGCGTCAGTTCCTGGCCGCCGGGGGCGGGATCACGCTGGCCGTCGCGGCGGCGGGGTGCGGGTCACCGGTCGCCTCGAGCCTGACCGGGGGGCAGCCGCAGACGGCCGACGTCATCTACTGGCACCTGTTCGGCGGTGGTGACGGCGAGAACATGGCGACGATGGTCGAGGAGTACGTGCAGTCCTCCGGCCGGTCGGTCGAGTCCTCGCTGCTCTCCTGGGGCAACCCCTTCTACACCAAGCTGGCCCTGGCGGCGTCGAGCGGTCGGCCCCCCGACGTGACCATCGCGCACCTGTCCCGGCTGCCCCTCCTGGCGCAGGCCGACCTGCTCGAACCCGTCGCGGACCAGTTCGGCGCGCAGGGGATCACCGAGGACAAGTTCACCCCGGCCGCCTGGGAGAAGGCCACGGTCGACGGCACCCCCTACGCGGTCCCCCTCGACACCCACCCGTTCGTGCTCTTCTACAACACGGAGCTGGCGGAGCAGGCCGGCCTGCTCGACGGGTCCGGCGAGGGCCTCCGGCCCATGAGCAACAGCGAGGACTTCGTCGCCGCGCTGCAGGCCATGAAGGACGCCACCGGGGAGGACTACGCGGCGGTCGCCTCGATCACCGCCGACCCGTCGACCTGCTGGCGCTTCTTCCTGATGGTGTACTCCGGCCTGGCCGGCCCGATCGTCTCCGACCTCGGCGCCACGGTCACGATCGACCGCGCCGCCATGGAGGAGACGTTCGTCTTCCTGCAGAGCCTCACGCAGGAGCGGGCGCTCATGCCGGGCAACGCCACGGCGACGACGTCGTCCACCCTCTTCAGCCAGGGCAGGGTCGGGTTCCTGTTCGACGGCGTGTGGCAGATCCCGACGTACCGCGACGTCGAGACCCTCGACTTCAACGTCGTGCCGTTCCCGCCGCTCCTCGGCCCCGAGCCCGTCGCCTACGCCGACTCGCACTCGCTGGTGATCCCCCGGAGCGCGGGGCGCTCGGACGAGCGGACCGACGACGCGGTGCGCTTCGTCAAGGGCCTGCTGGACCAGAGCTCGACCTGGGCCGAGGGCGGCCACGTCCCCGCGTGGCTGCCGGTGCAGGAGAGCGAGGAGTTCCTCGAGCTCCAACCGCAGAGCAACTACACCGAGGCGGCCTTCAACGCGGTCTACGACCCACCGGGTTGGTACACCGGGGCGGGCTCGGACTTCCAGACCGCCATGGGCTCGGTCGTCGCGAGCGTGCTCACCGGGGGCGCCGACCCCGCGAGCGGTGTCGACGCCATGACCACCAGCCTGCAGAGCTTCTCGACCGCACGGCCACCCGTGTAGTTCGGAGACCCAGATGCCCGCCACCGCCCTCGCCACGCCGGCAACCGGGGCCGAGCCCACGGCTCGGCCGGTGACCGCGGACGGCGCGCCCCGCCGGGAGAACCGGGCAGGCTGGCTGTTCGCCACACCGTTCCTGGTCCTCTACGTCGCCTTCCTGATCGGTCCGGTGATCATCGGGCTGGTCATCAGCCTGTTCAACACGACCACCGTGAGATCCGGCATGGGCAGCTGGGTGGGCCTGTCCAACTACGCCGAGGTCCTGACCGAGGGCGACTTCTGGGCCTCGATGTGGCACTCGGTGCTCTTCACGCTGCTGACGACGCCGCTGCTGGTGCTGCTGCCGCTGCTGTTCGCGGTCCTGGCCTCGCGCATGACCCGCAACCGGTGGTTCTACCGGCTCGCCTTCTTCGCCCCGTACGTCGTGCCCTCCTCGGCGGTGTGCCTCATCTTCGCCTTCATGTACACGCCGGAGACCGGCCTGATCACCAACGCCTTCGGCTGGGTCGGGCTGGAGGCCCCGGACTTCTTCGGCAGCACGTCCGGAGCCTGGTTCGCGGTGGTCCTGCTCACCCTGTGGTGGACCTTCGGCTTCAACTTCATCCTCTACACCGCGGCCCTCCAGGAGATCTCGGAGGAGGTCTACGAGGCGGCGTCGATCGACGGGGCCGGGCCGTGGCAGCAGATCCGGATGATCACCATCCCGCTGCTGCGCCCGACGATGGCCCTCGTCCTGATGCTGCAGATCCTGTCCTCGCTGAAGGTCTTCGACCAGATCTACATCCTGCTGGCCGGCGGCCCGGCCTACTCGACGCGTCCGGTCATCCAGTACATCTTCGACACCGGGTTCAGCGCCTACCGCGGCGGCTACGCGGCCGCCGCGACGATGGTCTACTTCGTGATCCTGGTCCTCGTCTCCGCCGTGTGGCTCCTGGCCCGGCGGCGCGCCACCACCGCGAACGCCTGAGGGGAACCCCAGCCATGGCGACCACCGCAGCCGCGCCGGCGACCGGCACGGCACCTCCGCCCGCGAGGCCCTCGCGCCGGCGGGCCGACCCGGACCAGGCGGGCAAGCTGTTCAACCGGCTCGCCGCCACCTGCGTGACGCTCTTCGCGCTGATCTGGCTGGTGCCCTTCTTCTGGGCGCTGATCACCTCGCTGCGGCCCAACGAGGAGATCGCGGCGAACCCGACGACGCCCTGGTCCAGCAACTGGACCTTCGACGCCTACAGCTTCGCGTGGAACTCCAACCCGCTCGGCTGGTGGTACGTCAACAGCTTCATCATCTCCACGCTGACGGTCGTCTTCACCGTGGTGGTCTGCTCGATGGCCGCGTTCGCCCTGGTGCACCTGAACTTCCGGGCGAAGTACGCGGTGTTCGGGCTGATCCTGGCCGGCCTGATGATCCCCACCGAAGCGCTGGTCCTGCCGCAGTTCCTCGAGTTCCGCGCCCTCAACCTGCTGGGGACCTACTGGGCGATCATCCTGCCCGCGGTCGCTCTCCCCGTCGCCGTCTTCGTCTTCCACTCGTTCATCAAGGCGATCCCCGTCGCCCTCATCGAGGCCGCCCGGCTCGACGGGGCCAGCTGGTGGCGGGTCTACTACCAGATCACCATGCCCCTGTGCCGGCCGGCGATCTCCGCGGTCGCCATCCTCACGTTCATCACGTCCTGGAACGCCTTCCTGTGGCCGCTGCTGGTGCTCACCCAGACCAAGTCGCAGACCATCCCCGTCGGCCTGAGCAGCCTGGTCGGCGGAGCGGCGATCCAGTACGCCGAGACCATGGCGTCGGCGGTCCTCGGCATCCTGCCCCTGCTCGCCGTCTTCCTGCTCCTCCAGCGCCAGATCGCCCAGGGCGTCGCGTCCACCGGCATCAAGTAGCCGCCGGGGAACGTCCCCGCCGGGGAGGCGCGGCTGCCGGCCTCAGGCCTCCCCCATCACCAGGCCCTCGATGCTGTGCTGCTGCACGATCGGCTCGAGCCGGTCGACGACCCGGCCGAGCAGGTGCGCGCGCACGTCCGCGGGGATCGAGTCGTGGAACCCCCGCGTCATCGCCATGTCGTGGAACTCGTCGTGCCCGGCGCCCGGCGCGTCGACCCCGACCACCAGGACCGGCCGCGACTTCTCCGACCGGTTCGCCGTCCCGCGGTGCACCGTCAGCGCCGAACGGGCCGACATGTCCCCCCGCTGCGGGTACTTGCGGACGGCGACCGACTCGAAGCGGGGGTACTCGCTCTTCGGCGGGAACATCCGGTGGTGCCAGTCCAGGCCGGGGTCGAACTGGGTGCCGAGCGCGATCTCGAAGGGCCCCATGTCCTCGGCCGTGTCCACCGCGGTGAGGTTGAAGGCCAGCGAGGTGAGCCGGCGCCCCTCGTAGGTCTCCGGCGGCGAGGGGAAGTCGCGGTGCCACGGCTGGTTCACCGCGCCGGCGAACGGGATGTCGAAGCCGAGCTCGAGGACCTGGTAGTCCGGCCCGAGCGCGGTCTCGCAGACCGTCCGGAACCACGGGTGGGAGACGATGTCGAGGAAGCCGCGCAGCTGCTCGGGGTGGATCTCGACGTAGTAGCGGTGGGGCCCGCGGCCGACCGCCCCGCCCTCCCGGGCGATCGCCTCGTCGAACGCGGCCTCGATGTCCTCGCGCATGCGGTCGGCCCACTCGGGCGGGAAGGCGCCCTTCAGCGCGGTGATCCCGTCGGTCATCAGCGCCTGCTGGATGCCGGCGCGGTCGTACCGGGTCTGCGAGCTGGTGGCCGTCATCGCCGGACTCCTTCGTCGGGGACGCCGTGCCCATTGACGACGCCGGAACGGCACGGTGTCAAATCGGGCGGTGTCACATCGGCGGTGTCACATCGGCGGTGTCACATCGGGCGGTGTCACATCGGGAGCCGCCCGCCTGCCGGCTCCCCCGTGCCGTGACGCGCGCCACACCGCCCCGTGCGACGATGGACCCCCCGCCTCGAGCCCTGAGACGTCCGCCGCACCCGACCTCCGGACGGTTCGCACGCACATGACCGACGCCTCCCTCGTGCTCGACCCGCGGTTCGTCCTCGCCGAGATCGACCGCCGCCTCTTCGGCTCGTTCGTCGAGCACATGGGGCGCTGCGTCTACACCGGCATCTACGAGCCCGACCACCCCACCGCCGACGAGGCCGGGTTCCGCGGCGACGTCCTGGAGCTGGTCCGCGAGCTCGGGCCGACGCTCGTGCGCTACCCCGGCGGGAACTTCGTCTCCAGCTACCGGTGGGAGGACGGCGTCGGCCCGGTCGACGAGCGGCCCACCCGCCTGGACCTGGCCTGGACCGCGATCGAGCCGAACAGCGTGGGCCTCAACGAGTTCATGCACTGGGCGGGCACCGCCGGCGTGGAGCCGATGATGGCCGTCAACCTCGGCACCCGCGGCGTCCAGGAGGCCTGCGACCTGCTCGAGTACAGCAACCACCCGGGCGGCACGTACTTCTCCGACCTGCGGCGCGCGCACGGGGTCAAGGACCCGCACGCCATCGCGCTCTGGTGCCTGGGCAACGAGCTCGACGGCCCGTGGCAGGTCGGGCAGAAGACCGCCCACGAGTACGGGCGGCTGGCCGCCGAGGCGGGCAAGGCCATGCGGCTGGTCGACCCGTCGATCGAGCTGGTCGCCGTCGGCAGCTCCAACAGCACCATGCCGACGTTCGCCTCCTGGGAGGCGACGGTGCTGGAGCACACCTACGGCGTGGTCGACTACGTCTCCCTCCACGCCTACTACGAGCAGCACGGGGACGACGTCGCGAGCTTCCTGGCCACCGCCACCGACATGGACCACTTCATCGACGCGGTCATCGCCACCGCCGACCACGTCGGGGCGCGGCTGCGCTCGCGCAAGAAGCTGCGGCTGGCCTTCGACGAGTGGAACGTCTGGTACCAGGAGCGCTTCGTCGGTCAGGGCAACCTGGACTGGCAGTTCGCCCGGCCGCTGATCGAGGACAGCTACTCGGTGGTCGATGCCGTCGTCGTCGGCAGCTACCTGATCTCGCTGCTCAACCACGCCGACCGGGTCGCGGTCGCCTGCCAGGCGCAGCTGGTCAACATCATCGCACCGATTCTCACCGAGCCCGGCGGCCGCGCCTGGCGGCAGACGATCTTCTACCCGTTCGCGCAGGCGGCGGGGCTGGCCCGCGGACGGGTGCTGCGGCTGCTGGTCGACTCGCCGGTGCACCCGACCGAGCGCTTCGGCGAGGTGCCGACGCTGCACGCGACGGCCACCTGGGACGAGGACACCGGCGACGTCTGCCTGTTCGCGGTCAACCGCAGCACCACCGATCCGCTGCCGCTGACCGCGGACGTGCGCGGCTTCGGTGCGCTCGAGGTGGCCGAGCACTCGGTGCTCGCCGACGACGACCTCTCCGCCCGCAACACCGCCGACTCCCCGGACCGCGTCGTGCCGCGACCGGGGCAGGGCGCCCGGCTGGCGGACGGGCAGCTCGCCGTCCCCCTGCCGCCGGCGTCCTGGACCGCCCTCCGGCTCCGGCCCGCCGCGGCGTCCTGACGGCGCGGGGCGGGGCCGCAGGGGGATGAGCGTCCGACGGGAGGTCTTCGGCGTCCTGCCCGACGGGCGGGAGGTCCTCCGGTTCGTCCTGGGTGCCGGCGAGCACCGGGTCGCCGTCCTGACCTACGGGGCGGTGCTGCAGTCGGTCCGCGTGCCCGACGCCGGGGGCGACGTCGCCGACGTCGTGCTCGGGTTCGACGACCTCGAGGGCTACCTCGCCGACGACGGCTTCCAGGGCGCCGTCGCCGGCCGGTACGCCAACCGGATCGCGGGGGCGCGCTTCACCCTGGACGGGGTGGAGCACCGGCTGCCGGCCAACCACGGCGACGCGTGCCTGCACGGCGGGCCGGAGGGGTTCGCCCGGCGGCTGTGGTCGGCGGAGGAGGTGCCGGGCGGCGTGGAGCTGACCCTGGTCAGCCCGGACGGCGACCAGGGCTTCCCCGGCGAGCTGGTCGCGACCGTGCGCTACGAGCTGTCCGAGGAGGGCCTGGCGCTCACCTACGGGGCGGTGACGGACGCGCCGACCGTGGTCAACCTGACCAACCACGCGTACTGGAACCTCGCCGGGGCGGGCACGGTCGAGGACCACGCGCTGGAGCTGGCGGCGTCGCGGTTCGTCGCGGTGGACGAGGCGCTCATCCCGGTCGCGATCGAGCCGGTCGACGGCACGCCGCTGGACTTCCGCACCCCCACCCGGGTTGGCGACCGGCTGCGCGCGCCGCACGAGCAGCTGCGCCGCGCGCAGGGCTACGACCACGCGTGGGTGCTGGACGGCTCGGGCCTGCGGCGCGCCGCCCGGGTGGTCGACCCGGCGTCGGGGCGGGTGCTGGAGGTGCACACCGACCAGCCGAGCGTGCAGTTCTACTCGGGCAACTTCCTCGACGGCAGCGCGGCCGGGCGCGGCGGGCGCGCGCACCGGCAGAGCGACGGCCTGTGCCTGGAGACGCAGCACCTGCCCGACTCCCCGAACCGGCCGGAGTTCCCCTCGACGGTGCTGCGGCCCGGCGAGCGGTACGCGACGCGGACGGTCTTCCGCTTCGGCACCGCCCCGCTCCCCTGATCCCGGCGCGCTGGTGCTCCGCCCAGGACGGTGGGCGGAGCACCAGCGCCGCGGGACCTCAGCTGAAGCGCGGGTCGGGGGGCAGCCGCGGGTTGAGCAGGTGGGCGACCAGCGCAGTCCACCCGGTCTGGTGGGTGGCGCCGAGCCCCTCGCCGGTGTCGCCGTCGAAGTACTCGCTGAAGGTCGGGTGCGCCCGCCACAGCGGTGAGTCGGCGGCCTCGATCCGCTTGCCGTCGGCGGGGCGCTTGCCGTCGACCGGGCGGAACAGCGCGGTCAGGCTGTGGTCGATCAGGTCCGCGGCCTCGACCAGGGTGCGGCGGTCGCCCGAGCCGGTCGGGATCTCGATGGTGAAGTCGTCCCCGTAGAACCGGCCGAGCGTGCGCAGCTTGTCGGCGAGCAGCACGTTCACCGGGAACCACACCGGCCCGCGCCAGTTGGAGTTGCCGCCGAACAGCCCGGTGCGCGACTCCCCCGGCTCGTACTCGATCGACGCGTCCCGCCCGCCGACCCGGGCGATCACCTGGCCGGTCGCCTTCGACAGCGACCGGATGCCGTACGGGGAGAGGAACTCCTCGGTGTCGAACATCCGCTGCAGGATGCGCTGCAGCCGCTCCTTGCTGACCAGCGACAGGATCATCTTGCGGCCCTCGGGGGCCGACCGGCTGCGCAGCGGGCTCATCAGCTCGGGACGACGGCGCTGCAGCCAGCGCACCTGGTTGGCCAGGTCGGGCAGGTCGCGGGCGACCCAGCCGGGCACCTCCGTGACGCCGAGGATCGGCAGCAGCCCCACCATCGACCGCACCCGCAGCGGCTCCGCCGTCCCGTCCGGGGCGACGAGGACGTCGTAGAAGAAGCCGTCCTCCTCGTGCCACAGCGACACCTCGTGCGAGCCGAACGCGTTCATCGCCTGCGCGATGGAGAGGAAGTGCTGCAGGAACTTGGTCGCGGTGACGTCCCACGCCTGGTCGAACCGCGACAGCTCGAGGGCGATCTTGAGCATCTGCTGGCAGTAGAACGCCATCCAGCTCGTCGCGTCGGACTGCTCCAGGCGGTAGCCGGGCGGCAGCGGCGCCGACCGGTCGAACAGCGCGATGTTGTCCATGCCGAGGAAGCCGCCCTCGAACAGGTTGGACCCGATCGCGTCCTTGCGGTTGACCCACCAGGAGAAGTTCAGCAGCAGCTTGGTGAAGACGCGGATGAGGAACTGCTGGTCGCGGTAACCGTCGATCCGGTAGACGTGCCAGGCCGCCCAGGCGTGCACCGGCGGGTTGACGTCGCCGAACGCCCACTCGTAGGCCGGCAGCTGGCCGTTGGGGTGCATCGCCCACTCGCGCGTCATGAGCAGCAGCTGCTCCTTGGCGAAGTCGGGGTCGACGTGCGCCAGCGGGATGCAGTGGAACGCGGTGTCCCACGCGGCGAACCAGGGGTACTCCCACTCGTCCGGCATCGAGATGACGTCGGCGAGGGCCAGGTGCCGCCAACCGGAGTTGCGCCGGCCGCGCCGGCGGCGGGACTCCGGGGCGGGCGACTCGGGGTCGCCGTCCAGCCACTCGGAGACGTCGAAGCGGTAGAGCTGCTTGGTCCACAGCAGGCCCGCGTACGCGCGGCGGGCGACGTGCCGGTCCTCCTCGGCCAGTCCCGGGTGGATGACCTGGGCGTAGAACTCGTCGGCCTCGGCGCTGCGGCCGGCCAGCACCTGGTCGAAGCCGTCGCCGAAGACGTCCTCGTCCGGGTCCTGGCGGCGCAGCCGCAGCCGGACCTCGACGGTCTCCCCCGGCGCGACGGCGTCCCACCGGTACCAGAAGGCGGCCTTGGTGCCGGAGTTCGACGGGCTGACCGCGCCGCGGTCGTCGTGGACGACGCAGCGGTTGATCCCGTCCTTGGGGTACTGGCTGGCGTTGCGCTCGGCGGCGAACAGCGCGACGGCGTTGGTCTCGTTGTCGCAGCAGAGGACCATCGGCGCGCCCTCGGCGGCGAGCACGTACCGGCCCAGGTAGCCGTGCTCGGCCTCGACCGCCTCCAGGCCGCTCACCGTGAGCGTCGGCGCGAGCAGCTGGGTGATCAGGCCCTGCCGGTGCTCGCGGCCCCACGACCAGGTGTTGCGGAACCACACCTGCGGCAGCAGGTGCAGCGGCGCCGGGTCCGGGCCGTGGTTGGTGGCCGAGACGACGATGCACACGTCCTCGGGGTCGGCCTTGGCGTAGGTGACCTGGACGTCGAAGAAGCGGTCCTCGTCGAGGACGCCGGTGTCGGCGAGCTCGTACTCCCGCTCGTCGCGGCTGCGCCGGGCGTTCTCCTCGCGCAGCTCGGCGTACGGGAACTCCGCCTGCGGGTAGCGGTAGAGCCACTGCATCCACGAGTGCGTGGGCGTGCCGTCGACGGCCCACCAGTGCTCCTTGGCGTCCTCGCCGTGGTTGCCCTCGGCGTTGGTCAGCCCGAAGAGCCGCTCCTTGAGGACCGGGTCCCTGCCGTTCCAGAGCGCGACGGAGAAGTTGAGGAAGCCCCAGCGGTCGCAGATGCCGCCGAGGCCGTCCTCGCCCCAGCGGTAGGCGCGGGCGTGCGCGTGGTCGAACGGGAAGGAGCTCCAGGCGTCGCCGTCCTCGGAGTAGTCCTCGCGGACGGTGCCCCACTGGCGGCCGGCGAGGTAGGGACCCCACTGGCGCCAGGGGGCGGCCATGTCGGAGGACTCGGCCAGCCGCGCGTGCTCGGCGGTGCGGGGCGGGGCGGCGACGGGTCGGTCCCGGTCGCCGGGTACTGCGGAAGACACCACCCCACGGTGCCACGGGTGCGCGCACCCGGGCCGTCTCCCGGGTGACGGGCGGTACCCCCGGCGCCGGATGGGGCGCGCGGGTCGCCGGTCGGCGGCGACATGCCGGCGCTCCGCGCGCGACGGCCTTCCCGAGCGCGCCCGGTTGCGGTACGCAGAGGTCCGGCGGAACCGAGCGGGGGCCGGGGTCACGCGCGTGATCACGTGCCGGCGCGCGAGGAGGCCGATGGTGCAGGGAGACCTGCGGTTCCGTGACCTCGGCCCGCTGGAGGTCGAGCGCGCGGGCGCCCCGGTCGCCCTGGGCGGGGCGCGGCTGGCCGCGGCCCTCTCGCTGCTGCTGATCCACGCGGGCCGGCACGTGGCGGTCGACGCCCTGGCCGAGGCCATGTGGGGCGGCCAGGGCCGGCCGCGCTCGCCCTCCACGCTGGACTCGCACGTCTGGCGCCTGCGCAAAGCGCTCGAGCCCGACCGCCGCCGGGGCGCGCCGTCGGCGGTGCTGCGGCACGAGCCCGGCGGCTACCGGCTGGTGGCCGGGCCCGCGGACGTCGACTCGCTGCGGTTCGCGGAACTCGCCGACGAGGCCCGCTCGGCGCTCGCCGCCGGCCGGGCACCCGACGCGGCCCGCCGCGCCGAGGAGGCCCTCGGCCTGTGGCGCGGCCGGCCCTACGGCCCGTGCGCCGACGGGCCATGGGCCGGGGCCGCGGTCGCCCGGCTGGAGGAGCTGCGCGACCAGCTGCGCGAGGTGCTCGCCGAGGCGCTGGTGGCCGCCGGGGCGCCGGAGCGCGCGCTGCTCGAGCTGGGGACTGCGCTGGCCGAGACGCCGCTGCGGGAGCACCTGTGGGCGCTGCGCATGCTCGCCGAGCACCACCTCGGCCGCCCCGACGACGCGCTGCGCACCTACCAGCGCGCCCGCGCGCTGCTGCAGGAGGAGCTCGGCCTCGACCCGGGCGCGGAGCTGCGCGAGCTGCACGGCCGGATCCTGGCCGAGGACCCGGCCCTGGGCCGGCCCGCGCCGCCCGCCGCGCAGCACGCGAGCGCTTGAGCCCACCGCGTCGCGCACCGCCCGGGCGTTGGAGCGGGATTGGAGCGCGGGCCACGACGGTGGGCACCGCGAGGCGGGCCCGCCGCCTCCCCGACCACCGGAGGAGATCCCGTGACCACGCCGACCACCTGGCCGTCCCACACACCCCGAGGCACCCACCCGGGCGCCGACCGCGGTCGCCGGGTCGCCGGCACCGCGGCGTGAGGAGGGCTCCGGTGCACACCTTCTTCAAGCACGCCGACTTCCAGTTCGCCGTCGAGAACGTGCTGGGCGGGACCTACTCCCGCGCTGCCGACGTCGGCGAGGTGCTGACCACCGTCGACCGCATCCACGACGGCGACGCCAAGGGCTGGGTCCGGGAGTGGACCGCCACCGCCGAGCGGCTCGCCGGGCTGGCCCGCGAGGCCGAGGCGGCCGAGCACCGCCGGTCGGCGGCGGCCCGCTGGCTGCGGGCGGCGAACTACTTCGCCGCGGCGACGGAGAAGGCCGACGCCACGGGCACCTTCGCCGAACTCTGGGAGCGGCACCGCGAGGCGTGGGACCGGTGGGTCGACCTCACCGACGTCGACGTCGAGCGCGTCGCCGTCCCCTACGAGGGGACGACGCTGCCGGGCCACCTCTTCCGCCCGGGGCCGGCCGGCGGGCCCCGCCGCACCCTGGTCTACACCAACGGCAGCGACGGGTCGGTGGTCGGCGCGTGGTCGCGGTGCGCGGCCGACGCGCTGGCGCGCGGGTGGAACGTGCTCACCTACGACGGCCCGGGGCAGAACGCGGCGCTGGTCCGGCAGGGCCTGCCGTTCCGGCCCGACTGGGAGCGCGTGCTCACGCCGGTCGTGGACTGGCTGGTCGGGCGGCCGGAGGTCGACCCCGCCCGGATCGCGGTCGTGGGGATCAGCCAGGGCGGCTACTGGGTGCCGCGCGCGGTGGCCTACGAGCACCGGGTCGCCGCCGCGGTGGCCGACCCCGGCGTCGTCGATGTCTCGACGTACTCAGCCGCGCAGCTGCCGCACTTCCTGGTGAAGCTGCTCGACGCCGGGGACCGCGAGAAGTTCGACAGGGAGATGGAGCTGGGGCTCAGGCTGTCCGGCGGCACGCGGGCCACGCTGCAGTGGCGGATGCGGCCCTACGGCGTGACGTCGGTGTTCGACTTCTTCACCGCGATGCGGCAGTACGCGCTCACCGACGAGCAGCTGGCGGCCATCGAGTGCCCGCTGCTGGTGACCGACCCGGAGCACGAGCAGTTCTGGCCCGGCCAGTCGGCGCGGATGGTGCGCGGGGTGGGCGCGGGCGCGCAGCTGCAGCCGTTCACCGCCGCCGAGGGCGCCGACGCGCACTGCGAGCCGGCCGCGACCGGGCTGCGCGGCGAGCGGGTCCTCGACTGGCTCGACGAGCAGGTGCCGGCCTGACGCCCGCCGTCGGAGGACGGCGGCGCTAGCCGGTCGGGCCGGTGGCGTCGGAGATGCCGGGCGCCTTGGCGTCGGCCCCCTCCTCGACGTCCCGGTCGCCCGGCACCTGCGTCACGTCGTCCGACATCGGGCCCTGCGCGGCGCGCGGCGACTGCTCGGGTGCGGCGGTCACCTGCTCCTGGTCGTCGCGGGTGCCACCCTGCGGTCCCTGGGTCATGGCGGGTTCGGTGCCCGGAGGGTGGCCGGCGAAACCGTGCCGCTGCGGCAGCGGCCGCCTACGGCGCGTGCGGCCACGCGGACGATCACCCAATTCGCCCGACCTGCGGTTTTGCTCGGGCACAGCGGCGGGGCTTTCCGCGTCGGCGCAGGTCGCGCGGGCGTGTCGGGTGGCAGAGGGAGGCGCGCCGCGGCGGAGGCGTCGCTTTGCGACGTCGTCGGCGATCTTCCTAGCGTTCTCGCGTCCGTCGGGCCGCACCCGTCCCCGACCCCCTGGGGACACCCGCCGGACGCCGCCGAACCGGGCGGCCGGCACCGCCGGCGCCCGGGCCGGGGACCCACCGCAGTCCTGGGGTGAAGCGCGACGACGCCGTCGCGCCGGGCAGGTTCTCCCGCCCGAACCCGTCAGCTAACCCGGTAGGCGGCCACGGAGAACAAGGAGAACCCGTCGTCGATGACGACTGCACGCACGTCCCTCGCACGCCGCCTCACCGGTCCCGCCCTCGCCGTCGCCGCGGCCGCCGGGATCGTCGTCACCCCGGGGGTGGCCTCGGCCAACGCCGCGGCCCCCGCCGCACCCGCCCTCACCGCGGCCGCGGTCGCCGCACCCAACTCCGCCGCGCAGACGGCGGTCGACACCGCCCTGGCCCAGCAGGGCAAGCCCTACGCCTGGGGCGGCGCCGGGCCGAGCTCGTTCGACTGCTCGGGCCTGGTCCAGTACGCCTACGAGGCGGCCGGGGTGTCGCTGCCGCACTCCTCGCGCACCCTGTCGACGATGGGCACGCCGGTCGACCGGGGCAGCCTGCAGCCCGGTGACCTGGTGTTCTTCTACAGCTCGGTCAGCCACGTCGGCATCTACATCGGCAACGGCCAGATGGTGCACTCGTCCACCTACGGCAAGCCGGTGAGCGTGGTGGACGTGGACTCCATGCCGAGCTACAACTCCGCCCGCCGGGTCGTCTGAGCCGCCCGAGGAGTCGTCGGCGGGTGGCCCGCTCCCGCAGCGGGCCGCCCGCCGGTGGTCAACCGGCCGGCGCGGGCACCGGCACGCCCTGCCGCTGCAGCCGGTTCATCGCCTCGATCATCTGCGTGAACTGCTCGTGGTCGGGCGGCACGTCCGGCTCGGCGTCCGGGACCCGCGCCAGGATCGCCAGGAACTCGTCCAGGGACGTCCCGCCGGCCGCCGGCAGGTGGGCGGAGAGGATCCGGGTCGGCTGCAGGTCGTGCACCCGGCGCAGGACCTCGCCGAAGCGCGCCCGGTCGACCAGGTGCGCCCACGGGGAGTCCGAGGTCGCCCAGCCGAGCATGCCGCCGGCCAGCGCCTCGGGCGGCACGTCGGAGGCGTGCTGCGTCGGCTCGGGGAGGATCGCGCCGAACGCGTCGACGCTGAACAGCGCGCCGGTCGCCCCGTCGAGCACCCCGATCGACATGGGGTTGTCGAACAGCGGCGGCGTGACGGCGGTGAGCGTGCGGTCCCCGACGGCGATCGCGTCGCCGGGGCGCACGGCGTGCACGCGGTCCATCGGCACCGGCCACCACGTCGACATCCGCAGCGCGGCGAACCCGTGGGTGACCAGCCGCGCCCGCGGGGCCAGCTCCATGACCCGCTGGAGGTTGCCGGTGTGGTCGGCGTCGTCGTGGGTGAGCCACACCCACCGCAGGTCGCGGGGGTCGATCACCGAGCTCAGCGCGGCGACGAAGTCGTCGCCGTCGACGGCGAGCCCGCTGTCGACCAGGACCGGCTCCTCGGCCATGAGCAGGAACGCGTTGACCGGCAGCACGCCCGTGCCCGGCAGCGTCACGTTCGCGGGGAAGACGTGGACGTCGGGGGCGGCCTGGTACGGCGTGTCCATGAGGACCTCCGGCGGGGTGAGGCCGCCACCGTAGGGCCGCACCGGGGCGGCGGACACGGCCGTTGGACCCTCCCCGACCGGCCCGACACCCCCCGGATCGGGCACTTCCGGCCGGCGCCCTCCCCAGGTTGTCTGGACACGGCCACCGGAGGACGCGGGACCGAGGGGGACACCTGGTGAGCGGTCGGCGGGCGCGCGGGACCTCAGCCGTGCTGACGGCTGGGCTGACGGCGGCCGCGCTGCTCGCGCTGCCGCAGTCGGCGGTGCCCGGTGCCGAGGTGACCGCGGCGTCGGCCGCGACCGGGGCCCGGCTCTCGCCCGCGACGCCGTCGGCGGCCCCGTCCCCGACCACGGACGGCGAGGAGGTCGCGGCGGCCGACCGGGCTGCGGTGCCTGCGGACAGCACGACGTCGGCGGCCGCCGCGTCCGTGGGGTCGCCGGAGCCCTCCGCCGACCCCTCCGCCGAACCGGCGCAGCAGGCCGCGGCCGCCTCCGCGCTGACCGCCAGCGGCATCCCGGCGACCGCGATGGAGGCCTACACGCGGGCCGCCGACGGCGCCCCGGCGTCGTGCCACCTGGACTGGACGCTGCTGGCGGCGATCGGCCGGGTGGAGTCGAACCACGGCCGCTTCCGCGGCGCGACGCTGCACACGAACGGGCTGTCGGACCCGCCGGTCGTGGGGGTGCCGCTGAACGGGAACGGCGTCTCGCGGATCACCGACACCGACGGCGGGCGCTTCGACGGCGACACGGTGCACGACCGGGCCGTGGGGCCGATGCAGTTCATCCCGTCGACGTGGGCGTCGTACGGCCGGGACGGCGACGGCGACGGCGTCGAGGACCCGTTCAACATCTACGACGCCGCCGCGGCGGCCGCGGCGTACCTGTGCCGGGCGGGCGGCGACCTGTCGACCCTCGAGGGGCGGCGGCGGGCGGTGTTCGCCTACAACCACTCCGACAGCTACGTGGCCACCGTCCTCGGGCTCGCCGCGGCGTACGCCGGCGAGGCGCCGCCGGTCCTGCCGACGACGCCGATCGAGGCGGCGCCGATCCCGCCGGCCGCTCCCGCTCCGCCGCCCGCGCTCGAGGAGGAGACGGCGGCCGCTCCGCCCCCGCCCGCGGCCGTGACCCCGCCGCCGGCGCCGAGCCCGACGCCCGCTCCGGCACCGACCCCGGCACCGGCGCCCAGCCCGACCCCGCCGCCTGCCCCGGCGCCCGCGCCCACGACTCCCCCGGCGCCCACCACCACGACACCGCCGGCGCCGACGACCACGACTCCCCCGCCGGCCGCCAGCCCGAGCCCGAGCCCGGCGCCCGCACCCCCGCCGAGCCCGACGCCGGCGCCCGCACCACCGCCGGCGCCCGCTCCGGCGCCACCCCCGCCGGCGCCGAGCACCACCCCGCCGGCCGCGTCGCCCACGCCCGGCGCGACCGCGTCGACCACGCCCAGCGCGACGGCCGCGAGCACGCCCGGCGCGACCGCGTCGGCGACCGCGGCCACCTCGGAGGCGACGCCGTCCCCGGCCGCGTGATCATCGGCAGGTGGTCGGCCGACACGCCGCCGGCGGCCACCAGCCGCCGATGATCAACCGGCGGTGGGCAGGGTGAGCGCGGACGGCGAGGCGACGTCGTGGCCGATCCGGTGGGTCACCGGCACACCGCGGGTGGCGCGGCCGATCGGGTCGCCGGTGCCGAGGTTGCGGGCGTAGCGCGGGTGGGCGCCTCCGGAGACCTGCAGCCGCACCCGGTGCCCGGCGAGGAAGCGGTGCGCGGTGTCGGGCAGCGTCACGTCGAGCGTCCGCTCGAGGGCCGGCTCCTCCCCCTCCGCCGGGTTCAGCCGCACCAGCCGGTCGGTCACGTTGACCGACCGGCCGCGCTCGTCGACGTCGCACAGCCGCACGAACACGTCGGACCACGGGTTGTCGGAGCTGACGAACAGCCGCACGCGCGCCCCGCCGAGCAGCTCCACCGGGCTCTCCAGCGGCGCGGTGGTGAACGTGCGGACGTCGGGGCGCGCCTCCAGCCGCCGGTTGTCGCGGCGGCCGGCGCCGCGGGCCAGCACCCGCCCGCCGACCGACGGCGTGGGGTCCATCGGGTCGTACCGGAAGAAGGTGCCGGCGCCGGGCTCGGTGGGCGCGTCGGGGGTGAGCCCGCCGGCGGGGGCGAGGTACCAGGTGCGGTCGGTGGTGGCCGGGGGCCAGTCGGGCAGGTCGCGCCACCGGTCCGCCCCGGTGACGTACACCCGCACCCGCGGCCGCTGCGGGGCGGCGCCGTCCCCGACCGGCAGGTGCGCGCCGAGCCAGGCGAGGCTCTCCCGGGTGGCGACCTTCGCGTCTAGGGTGAGGTGCGCCCAGGGGCCGATGGTCATGGCGACGTCGACGCCGCGGTCGCGCAGGACGGCGTACTGGTAGAGCGTCTGCTCGACGAACCAGTCCTGCCAGCCGCCGACGAGCAGCGCCGGGACGGTCGAGGACTGCACGGCCGGCGTGGCGCGGTAGCGGTCCCAGTACGGGTCGGCGGGGTCGAAGTGGTCGATCCACTCGTCGAACCAGGGCGCCGGGTTGCCGCCGAACCGCTGGGTCAGCCCGGCGATCGGCAGCGCCCGCAGGTGGGGGGCGAGCCGGCGCTCCGCCGTCATCAGCCGGACCATCCCGCGCAGGGCGCCGACCCGTTCCTGGTGGGCGATGAGCTCGGTCCACACGGCGAGGTTGAGCAGCTGCGGGACGCCGTCGAGCATCCCGGCCCGGGCCAGGTCGTGCGGGCCGATGTGCAGCACCATGGCCTTGAGCTCGGGCGGCGGGTCGAGCGCCAGCGCCCACTGCGTGTAGGCCAGGTAGCTAGGGCCCAGGGTGGCCAGCCGTCCGTCGAACCACGGCTGCTCGCGCAGCCAGGCGACGGTGTCCTGCCCGTCCTCCGCCTCGTTGACCACCGGCTCGAACTCGCCGCCGGAGCCGAACGTGCCGCGCACGCTCTGCATGAGCACCGCGTAGCCGCGCGCGGCGTACGGCGCGGCGAGGGTGGCGGCGAACTGCCCGGTGCGGCCGTACGGGGAGCGCAGCAGGACCGTCGGGTGCGGTCCGTCGGTGGCCGGCAGCCAGACGTCGGCCCGCAGGACGGCGCCGTCGCGCACCGGGACGTCGACGTCGCGGACGACGCGGATGTCGTCGGTCGCCGGCGGCAGCTGCCAGCGCCGGTCGAGCGTGCGGGCGATCAGGCGGGCGGGACGGGTCAGCGGCTCCCCGGTCGCGGGGACGAGGCGGTCGAGCTCCGGCACGACCGCGGACGATATCCGCGCGGATCAGTGCCCGGGACCGGCGCTCCCGCCGGCGTCCTCCGACAGCGATCCGGTTCCCGGCGGCCGCTCCGGCAGCACCGTGTAGCGCACCTCGGAGCTGGAGTCGTGGACCCGCACCTCGACGTCCGGCCCGAGCTCGGTGCCCCACTCCGCGAGCGCGGCGCGCGGCTCGCGGACGACGCGCGTCCGCTCAGTCCACCAGGTCGAGCGCGGCCCCGACGATCGACCCGGTGTCCAGGCCGTGCAGGCGGTGGACGCTCGCCAGGTCGCCGCTCTGCCCGAAGTGCGTCACGCCGAGGTGGGTGGCCGGCACGTTCCGCACCCCGGCGAGGAAGGCCAGCGTGTGCGGGTGGCCGTCGAGGACGGTCACCATCGGCCGCGCCCGGCCGGCCGGGAACGCGGCGTCGAGCACCCAGGTCGGCGCGTCGTCCAGCCCGCGCCGGGCCTGCAGCGCCCGGAACAGCAGCCCGGGCGAGGTCACGACGACGACGTCGGCGGGGATGCCGAGCCCGTCGAGCCGCGCGGCCGCCTCCAGCGCCTCGGGGACGACGGCGCCCATGGCGACCAGGGTGACGCCGGGGTCGGAGACGTCGTGCCGCAGCGCGTAGGCGCCGGCGACCACGTGCCGGCGCCGCCGCTCGCGGGCGGCCGGGTCGTCGGGGATGCGCGCCAGGGACTGGTCGACCGGCCGGGTGGACAGCCGCAGGTACGCCGAGGAGCCGCCCGGCTTCCCGAGCCGGGACAGCGCGGCCAGCAGGCACCACTCGGTGTCCTGCACGAACGCCGGCTCGTAGGAGATGCAGCCCGGCTGCTCCAGCCCCACCGACGGCGTGGTGATCGACTGGTGGGCGCCGCCCTCGGGGGCCAGCGTCACGCCGGACGGCGTCCCCACCAGGATCGACTGCCCGCCGGCGTAGATGCCGAACGACCAGGGCTCCAGCGCCCGCTCGACGAACGGGTCGTACAGGACGCCGATCGGCAGCAGCGGCTGGCCCCACCGCGACCAGGTCGCGCCCAGCTCGCCGATCGCCCCGACCAGGTTGGTCTCGGCGATGCCGAGCTCGATGTGCTGGCCCGACGGCTTCTCGCGCCAGTGCAGGATCGTCTCGGCGTCGTCGGCGAACCAGTCCTGGCGGGCCTCGTGCGACCAGACGCCGACCTTGTTCACCCAGCCGCCGAGGTTGGTCGACGACGAGACGTCGGGGCTGACGGTGACCACCCGGTGGCCGACGTCGGGGGCGGCGCGGTTGAGGTCGAGCAGGGTGCGGCCGAGCGCGGCCTGGGTGGTGCCGGTGCCGTGCGGGGTGCGGCCGAGGTCGGCCGGCACGTCGGGCGCGGGGACGGCGACCGGCGGCACCCGGTCGAGCCGGGCGGCGGCGGCGGCGAGCAGGTCGGCCGCGTCGGTGCCGGGCTCGAAGGCGGCCCACGGGTCGGCCGGGTCGACCCCGAGGTGCAGCGCCAGCTCCTCGACCTGGGTCTCGGTGAGCAGCGCGGAGTGGTTCTGCGGGTGCCCCTCGATCGCCAGCCCGTAGCCCTTGAGCGTGTAGGCGATGACCACGGTCGGGCGGGTGTCGTCGATCTGCGCGAACGCCTCGCGC
This sequence comes from Geodermatophilus sp. SYSU D00815, assembly GCF_054050035.1. NCBI lineage: Bacteria > Bacillati > Actinomycetota > Actinomycetes > Geodermatophilales > Geodermatophilaceae > Geodermatophilus > Geodermatophilus sp. SYSU D00815. The sequence goes on from NZ_JBJGYO010000003.1 coordinate 144,787, forward strand.
AGCGCGGCCAGGTCGTGCCCGCCGAGGTTGCGGACGGCGGCGGTCAGGTCGTCGTCCGGGACGTCGGCGATGAGCCGCGCGACGTCGGCGGCCCCGGGGCCCTCGCCGGGCAGGTACCGGCGGACCTCGTCGGGGGTGCGGCGCAGCATGCGCTGGTACTCGGGGTTGGACATCGCGTCGATCCGGTCGCGCAGCGCGGCGCCGCCGGGGCGGGCGAAGAGCTCCTCCAGCAGCCGGCCGTACTTGACGGTGAGCACCTGCCAGCCGGCGGCGGTGAACATGCCCTGCAGCCGGGTGGTGCCCATGGTGGGGACGACGCGGTCCAGCGACTGCCGGTTGAAGTCGACCACCCACACCACCTCGCCGAGCTCGGCGACCATCGGGTCGAGCACGGCCTCCCAGACGGCGCCCTCGTCGAGCTCGGCGTCGCCGACCAGCGACCACTGCCGCCCGGTGCCGCCGGCGCCGAGCTGGGTGTTGACGTACCGGCGGGCGATCGCGCCCCAGATGGGGGCGGTCGCGCCGATGCCGACGCTGCCGGTGGAGTAGTCGGCCGGCACCGGGTCCTTCAGCCGCGACGGGTAGGACTGCAGGCCGCCGAACTCGCGCAGGGTGGTCAGGTACCTCCGGTCGAGCGTGCCGAGCAGGTACTCCAGCGCGTGCAGCACCGGGGAGGCGTGCGGCTTGACGCTGACCCGGTCCTCCGCGCGCAGCTGCTCCAGCCACAGCGAGGTCATGATCGTCACCATCGACGCGCTGGACGCCTGGTGGCCGCCGACCTTGAGCCCGGTCGGGTTCGGGCGGACGTGGTTGGCGTGGTCGACGATCGCCGTCGCCAGCCACAGCACCCGCTGCTCGATCCGCCGCAGGGCGTCGTCGGTGGCGCTGCCGGGTCGGGCGGCGGTGACGCTCATGGCCTCTCCCCCATCGTTCGGAGGTGCACAACAAGATCTCGGCACCACCGGCATACTGACCCCGCTCGCGTGGCCTGCGCCACAGCGGTGGCGGAGACCAGCCCTTCCCGAGGAGAGGTGAGGGTCCATGACCACCCCCCAGCTCGAGCAGTTCCGGCTGTTCATCGGCGGTCGCCCGGTCGACGCGCTGTCCGGTAAGACCTTCGAGTCGCAGAACCCCTACACCGGCCGGCCCTGGGCGGTCGTCGCCGACGGCGGCCCGGAGGACGTCGACGAGGCGGTCGCCGCGGCGCGCGCGGCGTTCGACGGCGAGTGGGGCGCCATGACCGGGTTCCAGCGCGCGGCGGTGCTGCGCTCGTGCGCCGAGGCGATCGCCACGAACGCCGAGCGGCTGGCCCGGCTCGAGGTGCAGGACTCCGGCAAGCTGCTGCGCGAGATGCGGGGCCAGCTCACCGCGCTGCCGCAGTGGTTCTTCTACTTCTCCGGCCTGGCCGACAAGCTCGAGGGCCGCACGATCCCGCCGGTCAACGCGAACTACTTCGGCTACACCCGCCGGGAGCCGGTGGGCGTCGTCGGCGCCATCACGCCGTGGAACTCCCCGCTGCTGCTGCTCACCTTCAAGCTCGCGCCGCTGCTGGCGGCCGGCAACACCTGCGTCTGCAAGCCGTCGGAGCACTCCCCCGCCGCGACCGTCGCCTTCGCCGAGGTGCTGCACGCGGCCGGGCTGCCGGCCGGGGTGTTCAACGTCGTCACCGGCTGGGACCGCTCGACCGGCGAGCGGCTGGCCGGGCACCCGGGCGTGGACAAGGTGGCGTTCACCGGCTCGACGGCGACCGGGATCCGCGTCGCCCAGGCCGCGGCGGCCAACGTCAACCGGGTCACCCTGGAGCTCGGCGGCAAGAGCCCGCAGATCGTCTTCCCCGACGCCGACCTCGACGCCGCGGCCAACGGGATCGTCGCCGGCGTCTTCGCCGCCACGGGGCAGACCTGCATGGCCGGGTCGCGGCTGATCGTGCACGCCGACGTCCACGACGCCCTCGTCGAGAAGGTGGCCGCCCGCGCCCGCGCCATCAAGCTGGGCGACCCCACCGACGCGGAGACCGAGATGGGGCCGGTGGCGAACCACCCGCAGTACGAGAAGGTGCTCGGCTACCTGCGCGGCGCCCAGGAGGAGGGCGCGACGTTCGCCTGCGGCGGGCGCGAGGCGGCGCTCGGCGGGCTGTTCGTCGAGCCGACCGTGGTGACCGGGGTGACGCCGGAGAACACGATCGTGCGGGAGGAGGTCTTCGGGCCGGTCGTGGCCGCGCTGTCGTTCACCTCCGAGGAGGAGGCGCTGAAGCTGGCCAACGACACCCCCTACGGGCTGGCCGGCGCGGTGTGGACCAAGGACGTGCACCGGGCGCACCGGGTGGCGGCGAAGCTGCGGGCGGGCACGGTGTGGATCAACGCCTACCGCGTCGTCGCCCCGAACATGCCCTTCGGCGGGTTCGGGCACAGCGGGCTGGGCCGGGAGAACGGCATCGAGGCGCTCGACGAGTACACCGAGACGAAGTCGGTGTTCGTCGAGCTGACCGGTGGCACCCGCGACCCCTTCCAGCTCGGCTGATCCCCTGGCAGCGGTGCGCTGGTCATCGGCAGGTGGCTGCGCACGTCGGCGTGGCGACCAGCCATCTGCCGACGAGCCACCGGGCGCTCACACCTTCGTCAGGAGCTCGACGAGGCGGTCGGGGTCGGCGTCGGGCCAGTCGTGCACGGTGAAGCCGGGGGTGCTGCGGGCGCGCTCGGCGGACGGGGCGGGACCCGTGGCGACGTAGTGCTTGGCCGGCACCTGCTCCCAGTAGCCGATGAGCGTGATCTTCTGCAGCAGCGTGGCGCGCGGGTGCGGCCGGGCGCGCGGGTCGTGCGCGGGCAGCGGGGGGACGGCGAGGTCGCCCCGCTCGGCACCGGTCAGGAACCAGGCCCGCTGCTCGTCGTCGGCGAGGGCGTAGCAGGACTCGCCGTCCGCGGGCAGGAACCCGTCGAGGTAGACCAGCGCGCGCACGTACCAGGGCAGCCGGTCGGCGACACCGGTGACGACGGCGCCGCCGTAGCCGTGGCCGACCAGCACCAGCCCCTCCTCGTCGCGGTGGGCGACGAGGGTGCCGGTGGCCTCGGAGACGTGGACGTCGAGGTCGACCGGCCGCATGCGGGAGAGGTCGTCGAGCCGGCCGAGGCCGCTGAGGGTGACGGGCTCGGCGCGGTGCCCGAGCGCGGTGAGGCGCTCGGCGACCGGCTGGAACCACCACCCGCCGTGGCAGGTGTCGGGCACGAGCAGGAAGGTCGTCATCGCGGTCCCTCCCCCAGCCCTCCAGGGTGCTCCGCGGTGCGGGCGCGGGGTGTCTCGTTTCGCGACGCCGCGGAGCGGCCCCGGTGGCTACGGCGTGATCACGCGGACCGGCTCGCCCCGGAGCCAGGCGGCGACGTCCTCGACCGCCTCGCGGTAGAAGACCTCGTAGGTCTTCTCGGTGACGTAGCCGAGGTGCGGGGTGAGGACGACGCGGCGCAGCTCGCGCAGCGGGTGGTGCCTCGGCAGCGGCTCGGTGTCGAAGACGTCGAGGCCGGCGCCGTGGATGGCCCCGCCGCGCAGCGCCTCGACGAGGGCGTGCTCGTCGACGATCGGGCCGCGGCTGGTGTTGACCAGGATCGCCGTCGGCTTCATCAGCGACAGCTCCGACCGCCCGATCAGGCCGCGGGTCCGGTCGGACAGCTGCAGGTGGATCGTGACGACGTCCGCGGTGCCGAGCAGCTCCTCCTTGCCCACCCGGCGCACGCCGACCTCGGCGGCGCGCTCGTCGGTGAGGTTCTGGCTCCACGCGACGACGTCCATGTCGAAGGCCTGACCGATGCGGGCGACCCGCTCCCCCAGCCGGCCGAGGCCGACGACGCCGAGCGTGCCGCCGGCCAGGTCGAGGCCGATCGTCTGCTGCCAGCCGCCGGCGCGCACGGACGCGTCCTCCTGCGGGACGTGCCGGGCGACGGCGAGGACGAGCGCCCAGGTGAGCTCGGCGGTGCCCGGCGGGTGCGCGCCGGTGCCGCACACCGTGACGCCGTGCTCGTTCGCGGCCGCGACGTCGATCGACGGGTTGCGCGCGCCGGTGGTGACCAGCAGCTCCAGGTTCGGCAGCCGCTGGAGCAGGCCGCGCGGGAACGGCGTCCGCTCCCGCATCGCCACGATCACGTCGAACGGCTGCAGCCGGCGGACCAGCGTCTTCAGGTCGTCGACGTGGTCGGCGAACTCGACCACCTCGACCGGCTCGGGCAGCCGCGACCAGTCGGCGTAGGTGGCGGCCACGTACTGGTAGTCGTCGAGGACGGCGATCCGGTGCACGGGACGGGTCTACCGGTCGCCGGCGCCCGCCGCACAGGGGTTGACACCCGGCAGGGAACCCCGCTGTCCTGGGTCGCCCCAGCGGAGGAGGCGGGGTCGTGACCGAGATCCTGCTCTGCGGCGGCACCGGAGACCTCGGCGGCCGGATCGCCGCGCGGCTCGCCGAACGGGGCCTGCCCTTCCGGGCGCTGGCCCGGCCGACCAGCCACGTCGCCGCCCTGGAGGCGCTCGGTGCCGAGATCGCCGTCGGGGACCTGACCGACCGACCGGGCCTGGACCGGGCGCTGACCGGGATCCGCACCGTCGTGACGACGGCCAACGGCATCGGCCGCTCGCTCGCCGGTGACCGCAGCACCTCCGTCGACGCGGTCGACGTCCGCGGGAACGAGAACCTGGTCCGGGCGGCCGAGGCCGCCGGCGTGGAGCGGTTCGTGTTCGTCTCGGCGACGGGGCTGACCGACCTCATGGTGGGCACGGCGCCGTTCATGGCCGCGAAGCTGCGCACCGAGCGGCTGCTGCGCGCGTCCGCGATGCCCTCGGTCGTGGTGCGCCCCGCCCCCTTCCAGGAGCTGTGGCTGTCGCCGCAGGCGGGGATCCGCCCGGACAGGCGGCTGGCGGTCGTCTTCGGCCGCGGCCGGTCGCCGTCCAACGACGTCGCGACCGACGACGTCGCCGAGGCGTGCGTTCGACTGGCGACCATGGCGGACCCGCCGGCGGTGATCGAGCTCGGCGGGCCGGAGGCGCTGACGCGGCAGCAGGTGGTGGACCTGGTCGAGCGCGCGTACGGCGTCCGGTTCCGGCGGCTCCGGGTGCCGCGGGCCGTGCTCGGGGTCGGCGCCCGTGCGCTGCGCCGCCGCAGCCCGGAGCTCGCCTCGCTGCTCGGCATGGCCTTGGTGCGCGATCTCCAAGGGGATCGTGTCGACCCGGAACCGCTGCGCCGGCTCGGCCTCGAGCCGCGCGCGACGTCCGACCGCATCGCCGCCATGGCGCGGGAGGCGGCGCTCCGCTGAGCGGCCGGCCGGGGGTGCGACCTCGGTCAGCAGCGTCGACATGTCCCCTCCTCGAGTCGGTCCCCCGTGCAGGAGGGAGCGTGGGCCGAGGCGGTGTCCCTGCCTGCTGCGGTGAGGGAGGCGCGGTGCGGCGGGTGGACGCGGACGACGTCCTCGTGGGTGGATGCCTCCGAGCGCCGATGACTTCGCCGCGCAGGCCAGGTCTACCGGGCAACGATGACGGCGACGAGGAGGCCAGACATGACCGCGGTGGAGCAGAAGAGCGCGTCGTTCGAGACCACGGTGACGGCGACCGGGAACAACACGGGCATCGTCGTCCCGCCCGAGGTGATCGAGCGGCTGGGCGCCGGCAAGCGGCCGCCGGTGCTGGTCGACGTCAACGGCTACGAGTACCGCAACACGGTGGCCGTGATGGGCGGGAGGAGCATGATCAGCATCAGCGCCGCCGTCCGGGAGGCGACGGGGCTGGCCGCCGGCGACCCGATCCGCGTGACCCTCACCGTGGCCGACACACCGCGCGAGGTGGACGTGCCGGCCGACCTCGCCGCGGCGTTGGCGGCGGACGAGCAGGCGGGGGCCTTCTTCGCGAAGCTGTCGAACAGCCTGCAGCGCTACCACGTCGACAACGTCAACGCCGCCAAGACCGCCGAGACGCGGCAGCGGCGCATCGACAAGGCGGTCGCCCTGTTCCTCGCCGGCAAGAAGCGCTAGCGGACCCGCTCGAAGGCGTGCCCGTCCCAGCGCCAGCGGACGGTGATGGGCACGGAGGGCCCGGTGGCGTGGGAGTCGCCGACCCCGTAGGCCGCCATCTCGGCCACGATGACGCCGTCCTCGACGGAGAGCCCCTCGGGGTCGTACAGCGGCGGGAGGAAGACGCCTTCGCGGAGGGTGCGCGGGCTGGGCAGGACGCCGAGCAGGTCGCCGGAGGCGGTGAAGACCTGCACCTCCTGGACGATCCCGTTCGACGGCTGCGGCGAGCACTGCAGCAGGACGACGGTGTCGGCGGCGCCGTCGCCGTCGACGTCACCCTCGGCCCGGCCCTCGTACGCGACGTCGTAGTGGTCGTAGGTCGGGGGCCTGCTCGCGTCGTCGGGGACGCGCGCGGTGCCGTCGACGAGGGCCGCGGGGAAGCCGCCGGGGACGATCCCGTCGCAGGTGATGGTGTAGGTGGCGGTGCGCCAGTCGCGGGCCGGTGCCGCGGTCCGGCCATCGCCGGCCCCGGCGCCCCCGCCGCTCCCGCCGCACCCGGCGAGCAGGGCGCCGGCCGCGAGGCCGGCGGCGGACCACCGTCGCAGTGCCGCTGTGGACATCGGTCTCACCTCGGAGGGATGGGGAGGATCCCGTCCGGAACGGAGCGTCCCAGCGCGCGGCGCCGCGATCGGCCGCCGGTGCGCGCCACGGCGGCGGGTGGGCGAGCCGGATCGGTGGGTCGGCGGCGTGACTGCGGACGGTGACCCGGCGCACCATGCCTGCATGGCCGCAGCCGACGTCCCGATCCTGCTGCTCGACGTCGACGGCGTGCTCAACGCCGCGCGCGCCGAGCTGCCCGACGGCTGGGAGCGCGGCACCTTCAACGGGTACGTGCTGTCGTGGGACCCGACCGTCACCGCCCGGCTGCGGGAGTGGCACGAGTCCGGGCGGGTCGAGATCCAGTGGCTCACCACGTGGACGACCGACGCCGACCGGCTGCTGGCCGAGCCGATGGGCCTGCCGCGCGGGCTGACCACGCACGACCGGGCGGACGCCGCGCCGGTCGGGTTCCTCGGCCGGCTCACCGGCCTGTCGGGCTGGTGGAAACTGGCCGCGGCCCGGGCGGTGGCCGAGGCGGAGCCGGAGCGGCGGATCGTCTGGATCGACGACGACCTGGCCGAGCAGGCTGCCGACACCGGTGAGTGGCTGGCCGCGAACCCGCACGTGCTCGTCGTCGCCCCTGACCTGTACGAGGGCCTCACCCACGCCCAGCTGGACGAGATCGAGGCCTGGCTCTGACCTCGGTGGCTCAGGGCCCTACCGCGCCTCGTCAGCCGCCCAGAGCAGTTGGTCCAGCTCCAGCTCCGGCACTCCCAGCTCGGCCGCCGCGCACTGCGCCACCGTGAGGACCACGTGCGGGTCCCGGCTCACCGGCAGCCCGAGCGTGGACAGCGCCGTGCGGACACGACCGTCGGGCTTGATCCCGTCCGCGCCGCAGCGCATCCGTAGGTAGCAGAAGAGGGCCAGCCCGACGCCGGGGACGTCGCCCACGTGCGGCTCCACCCGGAACGCGTGCTCCATCCCGGCCGCCTGCTCCGCCCACGCGCGGCAGGAGGCGTCCTCGTCACCGTCGGGCGGGCGGGTGGCCAGCAGCGCCGCCGCGAGCGCGCGCACGGTCTCGGGCTCGCGCGTGCGCATCCCGAGGAGGGACCGCTCCGGCGGGGAGGCGACGACGTCGCGGAGCGTGGCGACCCCGGTGTCGGCGTACTTCTGCACCTCCCGGCCGACACGCTTGTAGCTGCGGAAGGCCGACATGACGACGTCGACGACCATGAGGCCCCGCCGCCCCTCGTAGGCGGCGCCGTAACGGGCGGCGGCGGCGCGCGCGTCGGCTCCCCGCTCGGTCCAGAGTTGGCTGAGCCGGGCCATGCCCTCCGACCACCGCGGATGTCGTCTGAGGGCGGGCAGGGCCGGAAACGACGGTTCGAGCACCCGCGGTCCTCCTTCGGCAGCCGTCATCAGGGCTCCATGCGGGCGGCGAGGTCGTCGTGGTCGAGGTGCGGGTGCGACGCCAGCACGCCGAGCAGCGCCGGGTCGCGCCGGGCGCCGGCCGACTCGACCTCGACGCAGGAGCCGCCGATCTCGTGCGCACCGCGGTGGATGCGCACGCGCATGCCGGGGCCGCTCAGAGGTCGCACCTCCAGCAGGAGCCGCTGCGGGACCGGTACTCGTTGTGCGTCGGGCACTTCGTGCCCCAGACCGCCTCGGCCGAGGGGGAGCCACCGCCGCCGCCGGCGCGGTAGTCCGGCAGCTCCACGAACTCGTCAGCCGAGGGGTTGACGTAGGTCTTGCCGGCCCACGCCACGGCTCGACCGTCGCGCCCCAGGGCGATGTACGAGCCGCTGGCCACGATCCACACCTGGTCGTGCTCCACGCCCTCGAGGAGCTCGAGGATGCGTGGCCAGTTGCTCCGCGCCGCGCCGAACTCGCGCAGCGCGGCGTCGAGCGTGGGGAAGTACCGCCGTCCCTCACCGCGCAGCTCGCGCTCGCACATGGTGCAGAGCTCGCCGTCGGCGCCGGTGGCCGGCACGACCTCCTTGCCCAGCAGGTGCGGGCACTCGCGGATGTGCCGGCGCCCGCCGGTCTCGGTGCGGAAGAGCGGCACGACCTTCGTGCTCATGCGATCACCCCCGTGATGTCGCAGGGAGAGTCCCGCGCAGGTCCGACGATTCCCGCGCGATCCGGCCTGCCGGCCGTCGAAGGTCGCCCGAAAGGATGAGCGGGACGGTGGATCCGGGTGCCGGCCTCAGCCCTCGGCCGTCAGTTCGGACCGCAGCCGGCTGCGGGTGCGGCGCAGCGGCGTGGCGTGCTGCCCTGCAGGTCGAATGGCCGACGGCTCCGGCAACGACTCCGACGCCTCGCGGACGAGGTCCCAGATCGTGTCCGTGCCGGTCATCGGACGCCGTCCCCCTTCGTGAGCCGGTTGGCCACGCCCTCCCCGCCGAACCGGCGGATCAGCTCCAGGTCGCCGCAGACGACGAGCAGGTCGCGGGCCCGGGACAGGCCGACGTAGAGCATCTCCCGCGCGCGGGCCTCGTCGCGGAAGCCGTTGACCGCCAGGACGACGGCCGGCCGCTCGAGGCCCTTGAAGCCGAGCACGTGCCCGTAGAACAGGTCCTCGTCGTCCCAGTACGTCGCCCAGTAGGCGTCCTGCCCCCGGGCCTGCCGCTCCACCTGCACCGGGTGGCGCCGGTGCGTGGTGAGCAGCGCGACCGCTTCCGGCGGCCAGCCCTCGTCGAGCAGGTCGGCGGCGACGTCGTCGGCCACCCCCACCGCCTCGTCCGTCGTGCACGGCACGAAGCGCACCGGCACACCGGACTGCCCGCGCACCTTCATGCCCGGCACGAAGCTGGAGAACGTGCCGGCGATCTGCTTGGTGTTGCGCAGGTTCTCGCTCAGCGGGATGGGCACGAGCTCGACCGTCGGCCGCCCCTGCCGCGCGAAGATCCGCTGGCCCTCGTCGGAGAAGACGTAGAGCGAGCCGGCGGCGGGGTCGCGCAGCGCGGCCAGGACGGCGTCCCACCAGCTCTGCGCGAAGTCCTGCCCCTCGTCGACGACGATCGCGTCGAACTTGCGCTCGTCGGGCAGGTCGGCGGCCAGCGACACCATGCGCGCCGGGAGGAACTCCTCCCAGTACGGGCTGTCGTCGTCGGAGCCCTCCGGCACGCCCCACCCGATGCCGAGGTAGTGGAACGTGCCCACGTAGTCGGGCCGCTGCCTCTTCGGGAGCTTCTCGACGCGGCGCGCGAGGAATTCCGCAAGACCGCGCGAATAGCACATGAGCGCCACCCGCCGGCCGTCCGCCGCGAGCCGCCGGGCCTTCTCCACGGCCAGCCAGGTCTTGCCCGAGCCGGCCCCGCCCTGGATCTCGACGCGCGGGAACGCCTCGAGCACGTCGAGCACCTTGGCCTGGTCCCTGGTGAGCAGGTCGCACGCGGCTTCGCGCTCGGCCAGCTCGGCGAGCAGGTGCTGCTGGGGGATCGCCGTGCCGGCCAGGCAGTCGACGAGGTCCTCGACGTCCTCGACCAGCGGCGGCTCCGGCTCGTCGCGCACCTTCTCCAGCGCCGTCCGGATCCGGGTGGCGGCGTGCGGGACGTCGGTCCTGTCGATCGCCATCCACCGGGCCAGGCCGGGTGCGCGGAACGCCTCCGGCAGCGTGGTGGCGGGCAGCGCGACGAGGTGCGCGGTGCGCGGGCGGCCGGCGGTCCAGCGGGGGTGCTCGGCCAGGTACTCGCACAGCAGGTGCTTGCACGCCACGGCCTGGTCGACGGGGTGGATGACCCGGTCGACGCCGTCCCCGACCTGGCGCCACTCCCCCTTGTCCAAGGAGACGCTGCCGCCCTTGACCTCGACCACGGCGATGCCCAGCCCGGGCCAGCCGACGACCAGGTCGGCCTCGCGGTCCTGCCGGCCGTCGCTGAAGCGCAGGTTGCAGAAGAGGACGGCGTCGTCGGGCAGCTGCTCCTGCAGCGTCCGGACGAACAGCTCCTCCGAGCGCGTCCGGTGCTGCGGCTCGTCGGGGAACAGCCGCGCCGTCACGAGCGGGCCCCGGTGCCGGACAGCGACTCCCAGAACACCGCCTCGCTGACGACCCGGACGCCGAGGGCGCGGGCCTTGGTGGCCTTGCCGGACCGGGAGTGCGGGTCGGCGCAGACGAGGACGCCGGTCTGCTTGGACACCGACGACGTCGGCACCAGGCCGGCGTCGCGCGCGGCCTGCTCGAGCTCGTCGCGGGTGCGGCTCATCGCGCCGGTGAAGGCGACCTTCGTGCCGGGCGGGAGGAACGCCTGCCGCGGCAGCGACACCTTCGCGCCGCTGCGCACGACCGTCATGGCCAGGGCGACGTCGCGGCCGTCCATCCCCAGCAGGACGGCGACCCGCTCGAGGTCGGCGCGCTCCTCCGGGGTGACGACGCCGTCGGCGTGGGCCGCGGTGGCCAGCGCGTCGAGGTAGAGCCGGTGCGCGGTGCGGACGTGCTCCCGGCCGCAGCCGAGCTCGGCGGCGAGCGCCATGAGCTGCTCGCCCTCGGTGACGCTGACCAGCCGGTCCTCCAGCACCTGGTCGAGCACGGTCAGGTACGGCGCCATGCTCGGCGGGGCGTCGTCCAGCGCGGGCAGGGCGGCGACGAGGCCGCCGAGGTACCCGTCGCGCTGCCGGGCCGCGGCGGTGGCGGCCTCGCGCGGCAGGGTCGGGCACGGCGGGCACGGCTCGGCGGGGACGCTGCCTGCGAGGCCGACCAGCTCGCCCCAGGACGCGTCGAGCGCCTCGAAGCCGCGGTAGCTGCCGTCGTCCTCGAACTGCACCCGCACGCCGGCGCCGGCCAGCGAGCCCTCCCCCAGGTGCGACGACAGCATGTGCAGCATCAGCTCGGCGGTGGCGCGGGCGTCGTGCAGCGCCGCGTGGCCGTGCACGAGCGGGATGTCGACGAAGTCGCACAGCGCCCGCAGCGAGCGGGTGCCGGGGCCGAAGAACAGCGGCGCCAGCCGCATGGTGCACAGCGTGGGCGGCAGCTCGACCGGCAGGCCGGCGCGGCCGAACTCGCGGGCGAGGAAGCGCAGGTCGAACAGCGCGTTGTGCGCGACCACCACCCGCCCGGCGAGCAGCGACCGCAGGTGCGGCGCGACGTCGGCGAACGCCGGCGCGTCGACGACGTCGGCGGCGCGGATGCCGTGCAGCGGGGTCGGGCCGACGTCGCGTCCCGGGTCGAGCAGCGTCTCGAACTCCGCCTCGACCTCGCCGCGGTCGTCGAGCAGGACGACGCCCACCTCGACGATCCGGTCGGTCCTCGGCGACAGCCCCGTGGTCTCCACGTCGATGACCGCGACCGTCACGACGCCTCCTCTGCGCTCCCGGCCGCGCCCCGCCGCGGCCGACTGGTTCGGCGTGCGGCGGACCATGACACGGCGGGGCGGGGAAACCCGGTGTTTCGGACCGGTAGCGGCCGCATCCGTCCCACTCGCCCCAGGAACGCACTCGTGAACGGGAACGGCCCCCGGCGAGCGGGGTCGCTCCGGCGGCGCTTTCCCCTCCACTGCGGCCCCGTGGCCGTCATCCTGGGTCCGGAGCGGCCGGACGCCGTCCGCGGCGCACCTGTCCCGTCAGCGGGAGGAGGAGCGGTGGGCAGAACGAGCGGGACGCCGACGCGAGCGGTGGTCGTGGGCGGCAGCATGGCCGGGCTGCTGGCCGCGCGGGTGCTCGCCGACCACTTCGAGGAGGTCGTCGTCGTCGAGCGCGATCCCCTCCCCGAGGGGCCGGAGCAGCGCCGAGGGGTGCCGCAGGGCTGGCAGCCGCACCTCGTGCTGGGCCGGGGCCGCCTGATCATCGAGCGGCTGTTCCCCGGCTACGTCGACGAGCTGCGCGCGGCCGGCGCCGTGCCGATGCGCCTGCCCGCGGACCTGCTCATGCTCACCGCCCAGGGCTGGATGGACCGCCGGGCCCCGGGGTGGGAGGCGATCTCGGCCAGCCGCCCGCTGCTGGAGGCGGTCGTGCGCCGCCGGCTGCGCCAGCTGCCCCAGGTCACCGTCCTCGACGGCCACGGGGTCACGGCGCTGCGCGCCGGCGGGGCCGGCGAGGTGGTCACCGGGGTGACGGCCGGCCCGGTCGGTGCGCCGACCGGAGCCGCCGACCTGGAGGCGGACCTCGTGGTGGACGCGTCCGGGCGGGGGTCGCGGGCCGCGGCCTGGCTGGCGGAGCTGGGCTACGCCGCACCGGCGCGCGACGACGTCGACTCCAGCACGACGTACAGCAGCCGGCTCTTCCGCATCCCGGACGGCTTCGCCGGCGACTGGACGGCGGTGCTGCTCACCACGCGACCCCCGTCGATCCGGCGCAGCGGCTCGGTGTTCGCGATGGAGGGCCGCCGGTGGCTGGTCACGATGACCGGCGTCGGCGGCGAGCGGCCCCCGGACGACGAGGACGGCTGGCTGGACTACGCCCGCAGCCTGCGCCACCCGGTCATCGCCGACGCCGTCGCGGGCGCCGAGCCGGTGTCGCCGATCCGGGTCCACCACGGGACGAGCAACCGGCGGTGGCACTTCGAGCGGATGCGGCGCCGTCCCCGGCGGTTCGTCGTCCTGGGCGACGCGGCGTGCGTCTTCAACCCCATCTACGGGCAGGGGATCACCGTCGCCGGCCTGGCCGCCGAGACCCTGGACGCCTGCCTCCGCCGGTCGACCGACCTCGACGGGCTGGCCGAGCGGTTCCAGCGCCGGCTCGCCCGCGTCCTCGCCGCCCCGTGGGCGCAGTCGACGGGCGAGGACCTGCGCTTCCCGACCACCACCGGCGCGCGCCCGACCGCGGCCCAGCGCGCCCAGTACCGCTTCCTCGACCGGCTCGGCGCCGCCGCGACCGGGGACCCGCACGTCACCGACGTCGTCTTCCAGGTCTACGGGATGCTCGAGCGGCCGGCGGCGCTGCTCAGCCCCCGCCTGCTGCTCGCCGCGGCCCGTGCCCGTGCCGGCGACGGCGTCGGCGACCCGCCGCCGCGCCCCCGGGACGACGCCGGCGCGCGAGCGGCGGCCGCTCCCTGACGGCGTCGCCGCGAGCCGTCACCCGCCGGCGTGCGCGACGGTCGACCAGCACCGCTCGCAGGTGCCGTGGCCGCCGACGAACGTCTCGGGCGCGTGCGCGCTGCGGCACGTCCGGCACCAGCGGAACGACCGGCGGCGGCGCGAGGCGATGTCCTCGGCGGCCTCGGCGACGACCTCCGGGAACCAGAGGACGTCGTCGCGACCGAGCCGGCCGCCGTCCGGCGGGTAGACCTCCTGCGGCTCCTCGCCCCAGCCGGCCCGCGGGCGCGCTAGCACGAACAGCGAGTCGGCGACGCCGAGGGCCAGTTGCGCCGGCTCGCCGCTGACGAACCACTCCAGCCCGTCGTCCGCGCCGACCGCCTCGCGACGCCAGCCCCGCCCCAGTGCTCGGACGACGTCGTGGTGGCCCACGCCGAGCAGATCGGCCAGCGCCTGCTCGTCGGCGGTCGGGTCGTCGTCCCGACCCCAGTGCAGGCCGCACGAACGGCACGCGAGCACCGGGTCCTCGCCCGGGAGCATGCAGCCGCCGAGGGCGACCAGCCCGCGCTCGGCGAGGCGGAAGGCGTCGATGCCCGGCAGCCCCCAGATCAGCGGGACCGAGTCCTCCTTGCCGCACTCGGGGCAGATCCGCCCCACCTGCACGCCGACCGATCCGCTCATGCCACTCCCGTCCGCGGCCGCCGCCGTGACGACCGGACCGGCAGGGTGGCAGACGCCAACGACAGAAACGGGCGCGCCGGGCGGGCACCCTGTCCCCGTGACGGACGACGACGCCCCGCGCTGGCCCCGCGCCGCGGGCCGCGGGCCGGTGGTGGCGCTGGGCAAGCTGGTGGGCGACCAGGTGCTGGAGCTGTCCGCCCCCCTGGTGGTCGGCGACCAGCAGCGGGTGGTCCGGACGACGGCGGCGGGCGGGGCGCCGGCCAACGTGACCGCGAACCTGGCGCGGCGGGCCGTGCCGGCGCGGCTGGCGGGCTGGGCCGGCGCCGATGCGCTCGCCGACGAGCTCCTGGCCGAGCTCGAGCGGCGCGGGGTCGAGCCGGCGGTCGTGCGCCGCGGGCGGACGCCGACGACCACCGTCCTCGTCCACCCGGGCGGTGAGCGGACGCTGCTCGCCGACCGCGGGGACGGCGGCCTCGAGCCCGGCGACGTCCGCCGGCGCTGGCTGGCCGACGCCGCCGTGCTCCACCTGGACGGCTACGACCTGCTGCGCTTCCCCGGCGCGCTGCGGGCGGCCGCGAAGCTCGCCCGCGACCTCGAGGTCCCGGTCAGCGTCGACGTGGCGGCGGCGGCGCGGATCCGCCGGCACGGCGTCGACGACTACGTGGCCCTGCTGAGCGGGCTGCGGGCGGACGTCCTGTTCTGCAACGCCGCCGAGGCCGACGCGCTGGGCCTGTCCGACGACCCGCCCGGGTGGGCGCCACCGCTGGTGCTGGTGCACGCCGGTGCCCGGCCGACGCGCATCGTCGCGCGGGCCGGCACCTGGTCGGTCGCGGTGGAGGCGCTGCCACCGGGGCGGCTGCGGGACACCACCGGCTGCGGCGACGCCTTCGCGGCCGGCGTGCTGTCGGGGTGGCGCGCCGGGGCGACGGCCGTGGAGGCGGTGCGCGCCGGGCACACCGCCGCCGCGGTGGTCGCCGGCGTCATCGGCGCGCAACCACCGCCGTGACGGTCAGCGGGCGGCCGGTTCCTCCGGCGCGCCCGGGACCGGCGGCTGCCGGCGGGCGAGACCGGCGTCGAACCGCCGGGTCTCCTCGAGCTCGTCGGCGTCCTGGGCGGCGTGCCGCCCGAAGCCGGGCAGCTTGAACTCGGCCGTCTCGTCGAGCAGGTGCTTCCCCACGTCGTCCCTCTCCTCACGCTCGGTCGTGACCAGAGTACGGAGCGAAACCGGTCGCGTCCCGCCCTCCGGGCGAAAAACCTGGTGGGCCGGAGCGGACGGGGCGCGTGTGACGCCCGGGAAGCGCGCCGAGGTGGCGTCGTCCCCGAGCCGCACTTACCTCGGATGCGCGCGAACTGTCGGGGGGAGCCGGTAGGAAGGGGGTGTTCCCGAGCGAAGGAGCCCGATGACCACTCCTCCCCCGCCCCTGGAAGCCCGCACGACCCTCGGCGCCGGCGCGCTCACGACGAGGTTCGACGACGCCCTGCGGTTCGCCTTCGAGCGGCACCGCTTCCACTTCCGCAAGGGGTCCCGGGTCCCCTACTTCTCCCACCTCATGAGCGTTTGCGCGCTGGTGCTCGAACACGGCGGCAGCGAGGACCAGGCGATCGCGGCGCTCCTCCACGACGCGGTCGAGGACGCCATCCCCGGCCAGGGCCCCGAGGTGCTCCGGGCCATCGGCGAGCAGTTCGGCGCCGAGGTGCGCGCGATGGTCGAGGCGTGCAGCGACTCGCTGAACGACGAGCACGGCAAGCGTCCGTGGCGCGAGCGCAAGCTCCGCTACGTCGCGGGGTTGACGCAGCCGGGCGCGAAGTCGGACGACGCGCTGCTGGTCACCGCGGCGGACAAGGTCCACAACGCCCGGTCCATCGCCCGCGACCTGCGCACCTACGGGCCCGGCTTCTGGGGCACGTTCAGCGCCTGCGAGCACGACCTGCTCTGGTACTACACCGCGGTCGAGGCCGCGATCGCCCGCCGGCTGGGGACCCACGAGATCGTCGACGCGCTGCACCGCGCGGTGGACGAGCTGGTCGCCGCCAGCGGTACCGAGCGGGCCGACGTCCCGGACCAGCCGTCGGAGGGCGGCTGCCCGCGTCACGCGTCAGCCGGCTGAGCGCGCAGGCCGCCGGCGGTAGAGGGTCGCCGGGCGGCCGACCGCCCGCTCCGTCGTCCGCCCGGTGCCGTCCAGCTGTGGCTCCATGCGACGGCGGAAGGTGTCCGGCTTGAGCTCCTCGACAGGCACACCGGCGACGGCGGCGTGCAGCCGGCGCAGCTCGCGCATCGTGAACGGCTGGGGCAGCAGCCCCTTCGGATCGGGGCGGTCGCGGTAGAGCGCGCGCACCCGGCGCACCGCCATCCGCACGATCGCGTCGTGGTCGAACGGCAGGCCGCGCGCCTCGCGGGCGGGGCGGAGCCGGACGTCGTCGCGCCGCCCCTCGAGGGTTGGCGCGATCCTGCGGAACGGCAGGACGAGCACGTGGGCGACCGAGAGCACCCAGCCCCGGTCGTCCCGCTCCAGGTCGTCGAAGACGTGCAGCTGGCGCGGGGTGAAGCTGCCGCGGAGGCCGACCTTCTCATCCAGCGCCCGCGCGGCCGCGTCGGACAGCCGCTCCCCCGCGTGGAGGAAGGTGCCGGGCAGCGCCTCCGCCTGCGTGCGGTACGCGCTGTCGCGCCGGACGAGCAGCACGTCGAGCGTGCCGTCGGGCCCGACGGTGAGGACGGCGGTGTCGACGGCCACCGACGGTCGCGGGTAGTCCTGCAGCGACCTGCCCGACGAGTCGCGGTACACCATCCGGCGACTTTACGCTCGACTGCACGAACTGCGGGAGATCAGCCGGTGGCGACGTCCCCCGTGCCGTTGGGCACCAGCTCGATCCAGGTGGACCCGGGCGCCAGCGTCACCGGGTCGCCGTCGGCTCCGGTCAGCGCCACGGCGTCGCCGATCCCCGGCTTGGACCAGGTGGCGGCGACCGTGCGGCCCCCGGACGCGACGAGCGCCGAGCCGCTGCCGGTCAGGAGCGTCTCGGGCACGGGGTTGCCGGCCGGGTCACGGGCCTCCGTCGGGACGACGTCGACGCGCAGGACGACGACGTTGGCGGCCCCGATCTGCCCACCTGCGGCGTCGACGGCCGGCGTGCTGCCCTCGGCGCGCAGCCAGCGGCTCTCCGGGGCGCTCCAGGTCCACCGCGGGGCGCTGATCCCGGACAGCTCGAGGGCGAGCGTGGAGGTCGGCTGCCCGTCGGTGACGGCGGTGGGCTGCTCGCCGGCCGCCGCGTGGTCGAACTGCGGGTCCGGGGCGGCGCGGTGCCCGGCGTCGGCCTGGTCGACGAGGGTCTGCGGCACGGCGTGGACGTTGTGCGGGGCCCGGCGCGTCGCCGTCCGGTGGAACCCTGCGGCCCCGGAGTCCTGGCTGAGCACCTGCAGCCCGGCCGCCGCCACGGCGTCGACGTACCGCTGCTGCCCGCCGGAGAAGGCGAGCAGCCCGTGCAGCGGCGCGGCGATCGCCGGGTCCATCGGGCGGATCGACCGCACCGGGCCGATCTCGGGCGGCAGGGTGGAGTGGTAGACGGCGACGAACCGGGTGATCCCGCCCTCGACCACCTGCTCCCACACCACGTCGGCGGCGTTCAGCCCGGTCTGCGGGCGGGCGTCGACCGAGTTCTCGATCTTGACTGCGAGGGCGGGCCGGTCGGCGACCGCAGCGGTCGGGACGCCGGTCAGGGGCCAGGCGGGCGACGACGGGGCCAGGTCGGCCCGGGCCGCCTGGTAGCCGGCCGTGCCCAGCACCAGGAGCACGACGAGCGCGGCCGCGTTGAGTCCCGGCCGAGAGCGCTGTCTGCCCTTCGTGCGCGACCGGGAGGTCGGCCTCGCGGGAGGCCGGCGGCGCGGTGGGGTGGACCTGGGCACGTTCGGGCTCCGGAGCTCGAGGAGGAGGTGCCCTTCCTGAATCGGCACAAGCCGTCCCGGTGCGCACCGCCGCGGATCAGGCGCGGGCGGGGCGGACGGGCTTCACCCCCACCACCCCGAGCGCGTCCCGCACCCGCGCCGACCTGCGGTACAGGTGCGCGGGGCGGCCGGTCGGGGACGGGCGGTTCCCGTGGGCCCGTTCCACCAGCGCGTTGTCGAGCATGTACCGGCGGAAGGTGTCGAACGACGGCCGGACCTCGCCGGGGCCCGGTTCCGGGGCCACGGCCTCGTGCAGCGCGTGCAGTTCCCGGAGCGTGAAGGAGTGTCCGAGCAGGCCGACCGGGTCGGGACGCAGGGCGTACTGCTCGCGGACGTGCGCGGTGGCCAGCCGGACGATCGCGTCGTGGTCGAACGGCAGGCCGCGGACCTCGTCGGCCGGCCGCAGGTCGACGTCGTCCGCACGCTCGCGCACCACGGCGTCGACGGCGGGTCGGCGCAGGAGGACGACGTGCGCCACGGACAGCACCCACCCGCGGTCGTCGCGGTCCGGCCGGTCGAACACCCGCAGTTGCTGCGGCTCGGTGCCCTCCAGGCCGATCTTGTCCCGGAGGCAGCGCAGCACCGCCCCGGCCAGCGTCTCGCGCGGCCTGGCGCCCGGACCGTCGTCCCCGTGGACGAACGTCCCGGGCAGCGCCCACTCGTCGGGCAGGTGGCTCCCGTGCCGGCGGTGGACGAGGACGTCGAGCTCGCCGGGCGACCCGCCGGCGACCAGGACGGCGCAGTCGACCGCCACGGAGGGCCGCGGGTAGGCGGTGAGGTCGGGAGCTCCAGCCACGGGCTTGACTTTATCGCAACTCTGCCGGTAATACTTCTTGGCAATGTTGCAGATAACTACTTCGGGGGTGAGGAGCACGGACGTCCGCCTGCACGTCGGCCAGGGCACCACTCGCGGGGCCCTCAGCGTCTTCCCGGTCTGGACCGACGCCCCCGCGTCCGCCCGCGGCTACCGCACCGGCACCGAGGCGCCGGTCGACGTCGCCGAGCGGGCGGGGACGCCGGTCGTCGAGGAGCTCGTCGTGACCGGCCGGGCCGACCGGCCCGTCCTGCTGCTGGCCGGCGAGCTGCTCGAGGGCGGCTGGCAGGACCGCGCCCTCACCGCGACCCACCTGCTGGCCCCGCAGCGGCCGACCGTCCTCCCCGTGGTCTGCGTGGAGCAGGGCCGCTGGCACGGCGCCGCGGCGCACCGCCGGGCGGCCCGGCGGGTGCCGGTCGCGGTGCTGCCCCGGCTGCGCTCGCAGCAGGCCGTGTGGGAACGGGTGCGCCGGTACGAGGCGGTGGCCGGCGGCTCGGCCACGGAGTCGCTGACCGACCGGTTCGACAACGTCGCGACGACCACGGCGGCCATGACCCGGGGGCTCCGGCCGCTGGCCGGCCAGCGCGGCGTGCTCGTCGGCATCGCCGGCCGGCCCGCCTGGCTGGAGCTCTTCGACTCGCCGCGCACCCTCGCGGCGCACTGGGCGGGGTTGGTGCAGGCCGCCGCGCTCGACGCCCTCGGCCGACCGGAGGTCCGCACCCCCGCCGCGGCCGCCCGGGCGTTCGCCGAACGGCTCGAGCGCACCCGCCTCGCCCCGGACGGCCCGGCCGGGCTGGGACGCCGCCTGCGCAGCACCGGCCGGCTCGCCGTGGACGCCGTCCGCTGGGACCACCGCACCCTGCACCTCACCGCCGTCGACCTCACCCACCCCCTGCAGGAGGCCTGAATGACCCCGTCCATGCACCGCTCGCACCGCGTCGCCGGCGCCCTCGTCGGCTCCGCCGTCGGCGACGCCCTCGGGGCGCCGTTCGAGTTCGGCCCGCCCGGGCAGTTCTCGCGGCGCTTCCCGACGCCCGCGCGTGGCGCGGCGACCGAGATGTGCGGCGGCGGGTCGTTCGGCTGGGCGCCGGGCTCCTTCACCGACGACACGCAGATGGCGCTGCTCGTGGCGACGTCCCTCGTGGAGCGCGGCGGGCTGGACGAGGCCGACCTGTTCGACCGGTTCCGCGCCTGGCTGGCGGCCGGGCCGCCGGACGTGGGCAACCAGACGCGGGCGGTGCTCGGGTCGGGTCGGCCGTGGGACGTCGCCGCGGCGGAGCACTTCGCCCGGTCCGGCCACGCGGCGGGCAACGGGTCG
The DNA here is from genome assembly GCF_054050035.1 of Geodermatophilus sp. SYSU D00815. NCBI lineage: Bacteria > Bacillati > Actinomycetota > Actinomycetes > Geodermatophilales > Geodermatophilaceae > Geodermatophilus > Geodermatophilus sp. SYSU D00815. Next base: position 165,089 of record NZ_JBJGYO010000003.1, read on the forward strand.
CTGATGCGGACCACCCCGGCGGCCATCTGGTTCGCCCGGTTCGGCACCCAGGCGACGATGGACGCCGCGCGGCGCATCTCGGCGCTCACCCACGGCGACCCGTCGGCCGGCGAGGGGTGCGCGATCTTCCACGAGCTCGTCCGGGTGGCGCTCGACGGCGGCGACCCGCTGGCCGCCGTCCCCGCCGCGCTGGATCGCGTCGCGCCCGAGCACCGGGAGCGGTGGGCGACCGTGCTGGCGCCGGGCTGGACGCCCGAGCAGGCGACCGAGAGCAACGGCGCGGTGTGGCCGACGCTCGGCCAGGCGCTGTGGGCGCTGCGGCAGGGCGGCGGCTTCGAGGCGGTGCTGCGGCGCGTCGTCGACCTCGGCGGCGACACCGACACCGTCGCGGCGGTGGCCGGCGGGCTGGCCGGCGCGGTGTACGGGATGGCCGGCATCCCGATGCGCTGGACGTCGGCCGTGCACGGCCGCGTGCCCGGCTTCGCAGATCGCCCGTGGCGGCTGGCCGACCTGCAGGAACTGGCCGCCGGGCTCGACGGGAAGGCGTGGGTGCGCCACGACCCGGGCGTCATCCCGCGGATCGGGCCGGCCGAGGTGCTGCCGGGGGTGTGGGCGGCGAACCTCGACGGCGCGCGCCACAGCGACGACGACTTCGCCGTCGTCTCCCTGTGCCGGGTCGGCGAGCCGTTCCTCCACCGGGTGCAGCGCCTGGCGTACCTCGCGGACGACGAGCACAACACCGAGATCGACGCCGTGCTGCACGACGTCGTCGAGGACATGAGGGCGCTGCACGCCGAGGGCCGGCGGCTGCTGGTGCACTGCCACGGCGGGGCGTCGCGCACCGGCCTGGTGCTGCGGGCGTGGCTGATCGAGACCGAGGGGCTCTCCGTCGAGGAGGCAACCGAGCGCGTCGCGGCCCGGTGGCCGCACCTGGGGCTCTGGAACGCCAGTTTCACCGCCGCGCTGCACCGCTTCGCGGCGCGGCGGCGGACCGGGGGCGAGCGATGAGGCTGGTGGCGTCGTCCGACCCGGGGGCGGTCGAGCGGTGGGAGGCCGGGCGGCTGCTCGACGAGCGCGTCGTCCTGGCCACGGCCGTCGTCCGCGAACTGCAGGGCGGCGAGGGTCGCTACACGTCCGGCCGGGCACGTGCCGCCCTCGACCTGCTCCGCGGCTGGGTGGGGAGGCGCTACGAGGCGGGCGTCGAGACCCATCCCTCCGACGGCCTCGCGTCGATGGTCGTCCCGCCGGGCCACGAGGAGGTCATGGCCGAACTGGTGGCCGCGACGGAGGTCTGCGAAGCGCTCGCGATGCTGTGGACCGCCGACACGCAGCGCGAGTCGGACGGCGACAAGGCCCACCTGCGCGGCCTGCTGGAGCGCTACCCGTACTGACGCCGGTGGTCCGCTCGGCTCAGGCCGGCGCGCGCGGCGCGGCCAGCGGGCCCACGAGGAGCGCGGTCACCGAGACCGGCACCTCGTAGACCTCGACCGTCGGCCACTCGACCGACGCGACGGCGCCCCAGGCCGCGACCGCCTTCTCCCAGGTCCGCGCCGCGTCGACGACGGCCTGCGCGGACCCCAGCGTCTTCACGGCGCTGTTGTGGGAGCCGGCGTACTTGACCGCCGTCATCGCGTGCGCGGGCACCGTGCCGTGGAGATGCGTGAGCAGCGAGAGCAGGTAGCACGGTTGGCCGCCGGCGATCGACCGGGACATCTTCGCGACGTCCAGACCGTGACTGCTCTTGGTGCCGTCGAGGTAGGACTTGGCCTTCGTGGGGCTGGCCGCGTCGAACCCGTACAGCGCCTTCGCCTCCAACTCCATGAGCGGCTGCCCCTGCGCGTCGACGACCGCGAGGTCACGACGACCGGGCGGCCACTCGCGGCACACCTGCCAGCCACGGGGCGAGACTTCCTCGTGCAGGAGGAAGGCCAACTCGTCGCGGACCGGGGCCTCCACCTTCGAGGTCGCGGCCAGGTAACCGAGTCGCTGCGGGCCCATGCTGCCGGGGAGGCGGTGCAGGCAGTCCGCCAGGAGCATCGACCACTGCGCGTGGCTCATCAGCGACATCGGCTCAGTCTGCGGGCGGGGCCGCCGGTGGGAACCCGGTGCTCGCCCCTTCGGGTAGGACCTCGATCGGCTTGATCACGGCCGGGGTGGCGCAGGCGCCGGGGCGCCCGGCGGCCCAGCGGGCGGCCGCCGCCTGGGGCACCGCGGCCACCGGCACCGGCTCGCCGGTGGGGCCGGCCAGCGGCTGCCGCCGGTACCCGCCGACGTAGGCCAGGACGTCGTCCACCGGCCGCCCGTGCTCGGTCGTCACCGTCCCGGTGCGGAGGACGCCGAGGTCGTAGTAGCCGGCCGCCCGTCCCTCCACCCGGTCCAGGCGCGCCACCTGCGCGGCCGTGCACAGCAGGACGTGGTGGGTCTCCACCGCGCCCGGGGCGGCGATCAGCGTCGCGGGGATCTGCCCGTCGCTGCGCGGGTCGGTGCACCACGCGGCCGCGAGACCGGTGGTGGTCACCCGCAGGGCGACCACCGGCCCGATCCGCAGGCCGGCGAGTTTCGCCGGGTTGGCGTTGCTGCCGTAGGCCAGCACCGGCACCCGCTCGGCCAGGCCGGGCTCGCCTCCCGCGCTGAGCACGGCGTCGACGTCCACGCCGTCCGTGGTCGTCCAGCCGGCGTCCGGGCCGGGCCGCACCTGCCGGACCCGGTCGCCGGCGAGCAGGAACGAGCCGTCGGGACGGCGGCCCGGGTAGGGGTCGGCCGGGAAGTCGGTGGCGGGGGCGCCGTCCCAGGAGGCGACGGAGCGGCGAGGGGTGCGGTCGGTGATGTCCATGCCACCGACCGTCCGGAAGGTCAGGACACGGCCTCCGCGAGACCGAGCGCGGCGAGGACTCCCCGGATCACACCCGGGGCGGCCTGGGGGTCGAGGCCGACCTTCTCCGTGCGGAGGACCGACCGGCCGTCGACCGTGACGATCGCGCCGTCGGCGCCGCGCACCAGCACGTGCCAGACGTCGACGTCGCGCCCCTCCTCCTCCACCTCGTCCGCGTAGCGGCCGAGCGCCTCCGCCATCGGGTGCAGCACGAGCCACCGGCCGTGCCCCACCGCGACCTCGACGGTCGCGTGCGCCGGGTCGGACTCGCCCCGGATGCGGCCGACCCGGACCTCGTAGCCCTCGCGGTGCGCCCAGAACTCGGCCAGGACGGCCAGCACCCCCTGGGCCATCGCCGTCTCGGTGGCCGCGATCCGGCGCAGGTGCGGCTCCGCGCCCACCAGCGGGACGACGGAGAGGAGGTCGAGGGCGGTGCGGTGACCGGCGGCGTACGTGGCGAGGTCCATGGCTGCTCCTTCTCTGCGGCGGTCGGCGACCGCGCTGGAGCAGCACTCTCCGAGAGGTCCGGACACGAGCCGGGCGGAGCCGTGTCCGGACCTCGCCCATCCTCGGGGCCGACCGGCCGCCACCTCGAACCGGAGGGGGCGGCGGTCGTGGCTGGGCCCTCGATGGCCGGAGGGCCCAGCCACCCGGGGAGCCGCCACGGCCGTGTCCGGACCTTTCCCAGCATCGGCGGCGATGCCCGTTCCACCACTCCCGAGAGGACTCCCGATGGCGCCACAGCGCACGCCCGACGCCGTGTTCGTCTACGGCACGCTCAAACCCGGCCGCTCGCGGTGGCCGGCCCTCGCGCCCTTCGTCGACGGCGACGCCGACCTGCGCGGGACCACGGTGCGCGGCCGCCTGTGGGACACCGGCCACGGCTGGCCCGCGATGACCGCCGGCGACGCCGACGTGCCCGGTGTCGTGGTGCCGCTCGACCCCGCGCGGGCCGCGGCGGCCCTGCGCCGGCTCGATGCCGTCGAGGGCGTCGCCACCGGCCTGTTCGAGCGCGTCGAGGTGACGACGGCGGAGGGCACGGCCTGCTGGACCTACCGGTGGCCCGGCGCCACGGCCGGCTTCGTCCCGGTGGACGGCGCGTGGTGAGCGCGGCCGGCGAGCAGGCGCCGGCGTGGCGCGCGGTCGTGGCCGAGGCCTGGAGCCGCGCGCGGCGCCGGGTCGTCGTCGTCCTGCTCGCGGGGGCCGTCCTGGCCGGGACGGGCCTGTGCGGCACCCCCCGGGTCGCGGAGCCGCCGGCGCCCCCGAGCACGTCCGCGCCCGCTCGCTGAGGCCGTGTCCGGACCCTGCGGACAGTTCTTCCCGAGCACGCACCACCCACCGACGAGGAGTCGATCCGCCATGACCCACCACACCCTCGACCTCGTGCCCCTGCGCCGCGCCGCCACCGGCGGGTGGCGGGAGGCGACGTGCTGGCTCGACGAGGGCGTCGAGCGCGTCGTCCTGGGCTGCCTGTGCGGCTGGCGCGGGCGTGACCTGACCGCCGTCGACCTCGGCGGCGTCGCGCCGGGCGCGTTCGCCGGCGACATCGCCGACGAGGCCGCGTTCACCCGGGTCAGCCACGAGATGGAGGCGGCGCACGCCGCGGAGATCGTGCCGGCGCTGCGCGACCTGCCGGCCTCGCGGGAGGTCGAGGCGACGCTCCGCGAGGGCGTGTCCTGACCTTCCGGAGAGTCCCCTCCACCACCAAGCACCGTCCGTCCCCGAGAAAGGGCTCAGCCGTGTACTCCTCCCCCGACGCCCCGCACCTCCACCCCGGCACCGCCGGCTCGTCCCGGCCGAGCCTGCACGGCCGCCCGGCCCAGAACCGGCACCTCGTGCTCTCCCGCGACCTCTTCGAGCGCGCCCGCGCGAAGGCCGGGGCCGAGGGGCTGCCGCTGTGCGAGCCGCTGCGCCGGGGCCTGGCCGCCTACGCCGCGGCCGCGCCGGCCGAGGGGGCGGCGCGCCGCCGCCGGCCCGCCCTCCCCGAGCCGGCCCGCCGGTCGCTGGTGGACCTCTGGCACGAGGGCGACCGCGAGCGCGTCAACGCCTACCTGGCCGCGCTGGCGGCCGCGGGCTGGCCGTACCGCGCGCTCGGGGACGCGCTCGTGGCGGGCGGTGCCGTGCCGGGCATGACCCGCCAGGCCGTCGCCCTGCGCGTGCAGGCGGCGCCGACCGTGCGGCCGGTCGGCCTGCCGCCGGTGCCGGCCACCGGGCCGCGCCGTCCCCGGCGGGCGCCGGCGGCGGACCGGCACGACTACCCCGTGCGGATGTGCGACGACGACTGGCAGGCGGTCCTGCTCCGCGCCGCGCACGAGGGCGCGACGGTCACCGCGGTCGCCGACGAGGTGCTGCGGCGCTACCTCGACGACGACGCGTCCGCCGCGGTGCCGGCCTGACTCCGGGGCCTGCCGCTCAGGCGGTACCCGGCGCCCGCTGCAGCGCGGCCCGGACGTGGGCCACCTGGGTGAGCCACGACCGCAGTTCCTCCGCGGTGGGCGCCAACTCGTAGGCGTGGTGGTGGCAGGCCGCGCTGAGCAGGTCCCAGGCGTTCCCGGCGGCCCGGCCCACCGCCGGCCCGGCGTACTCCCGGCGGCCCAGGACGACGAGTTGGGCGCGCATCGGCGCCCGCTCGACGCCCGGACTGTGCCGCCGCCAGTAGTCGTCGATCTCCCGCTCCAGCACCGATCGCAGCAGGAAGGCGACCGTGCGGGGCCACAGCCCGCGGCTGCCGGGGACGACCTCCCGCAGCAGCCGGTCGGCCGAGACGAGCAGCGTCTGGGCCGTGGTCACCGGCGGAGGTCCGCGACGAGGAGGGCGACGTCCCTGACCAGTTGCTCCAGGTCGCCGCGGTGGCCGTCGTGGGCGCCGTCCTTGCAGGAGAGGTAGGTCGCCCTGGCGCGGGAGCCGAACCTGTTGGACAGGACGTCGGGGACCTTCTTGTCCTCGGGGTTGCCGTCGGGGAAGAGGACGGCCTCCACGGCGACCCGGACGCCGGAGAGCTCGGTGACCGCCCGCTCCACCTCGGCGTGGTCGTGCCCGGCCAGCCGGCGGCGCCGGCGGACGATCTCGTGGCAGGCGGCCTCCACCGCGGAGCGGCACAGCCCGGGCACGACCTGCCGCCGGACCTCGACGGGCATGGCCTCCGCCTTGGCCACCGCGCGGGCGTCGCTGAGGTAGCGGCTGACCGGGTCGTCGGTCTTCTTCACCTCCACGGTGCTGCCCTCGCGCCGCACGACCTGCCAGATCGTCACGGGCGCGCGGTCCTGGTCGGCGTGCTGCGCCTGCCGGCGCACGGCGGCCGGCAGCCGGTCGTCGTGGGTGAAGACGACGACCTGTCGCGTCTTCGCCACCTCGAAGAGCACCTCGGCCAGGCCCTCGACCTTGGCCGGGTCCATCGCCTGCACCGGGTCGTCGATCACCACGAACCGGAAGGGGCTCTCCTCGAGCGTGGCCCGCGGGAGGAACAGCGACAGGCCGAGCGCGTGCAGTTCGCCCTGGCTCATCACGCCGAGCGCCGCGCTGCCCAGGCCCTCCACGGTGACGTCGAGCGCCACCCGCCGCCGGTTCGAGCGCCGGTCGCCCTCCAGGCGCACGGGGCCGAGGTCCACGCTGCTGCCCTGGCGCAGTTTCTGCCAGGTCTCGGCGGCGCCGCGGGCGAGCGGCTCGAGCCGCTCGTTGCGCAGGTGGTCGGCCTGCGCCCGCAGCCAGGTGCAGGCCGCGTCGAGGTGGGCGCGGGTGTCGGAGCGCAGGACGACCTCGGCGGCGCGGTCGACGTGCTCGCGCAGCCGCTGGGCCAGCGGCTGCCAGGCGTCCTCGCGGCGCCGCAGTTGCTCGGCGGCTCCCGCGGCGGCGGCCCGCACCGCCGCGGCGAGGCTCGCGGTCCCGTCGCGCAGCGCGGCGAGGGCGGCTGCGGCGTCGGCCTGGGCGGCCGCGGCCCACGCGGCCCAGCGGTCGGCGAGCCCCTCCCCCGCGACGCCGGCCGGCGGGGTCGTGCGCAGCAGCGCCGGCACCCGGACGACGTCCTCGACCCGGGCCCGGGCGCTGCGCAGCGCGGCGTGCGCGGCGTCGGCTGCCGTCGCCGCCTGCTTCAGGCGCGCGACCTCGGCCACGGTGGCGGCCCGCCAGGCGTCGTCCAGGCGGTCGGCCGTGCCGCAGACCGGGCAGTCCCGGCCGGCCGCGTGCCGCGCGTGGTCGAGGGCGGCCTCGAGCAGCGCGGCCAGCCGCCGGGCCTGCTCGCTGTCGCCGTCGGCCAGGTCGGCGACGGCCGCGACCGCGGCCTCCAGCGCGTCGGCGGCGGCGGTGGCCTCCTCGACGTCGGGCGCGGCCAGGGTGCTCCACGCCCGCAGCGGGGCGAGGTCGCCGACCGGGCCGACCTCCGCGCGCAGCAGGCCGCGCAGCACGTCGAGGTCGGGGGCGCGCTTGCGCAGCTCCTCGGCGACCGCACCCGCCCGCTCGTCGTCGATCCCGGCGAGCGCGTCGAGCAGGTCCTCGCGCTCGGCCTTGAGCTGCTTCTCCTCCTCCTTGAACACGTCCAGCGCGGCCTTGAGCCGGTCCTGCGCGTCGACCAGGCGCTGCAGGCCGAGGATGCGGAACAGGGAGTCGTACATGTCGGAGGGGCGGCCGTTGAGCATGGCGCCCAGTTCCGAGTAGGAGAGGAACGGCCGGTAGGAGACCAGCGCCTCGTCCCAGCCGAGGCCGCCCGGCTCGCGCCGGGCGCCGTGCCGCTGCGTCCAGACCTCGGAGTCGGTCACCCGATCGCCCGACCACGTCCGGTGCACCCGGGTGAGCCCCGGCTCCCCCGTCACCTGCAGGTCCACGGTCACCGACGGCGGGGTGTCGCCGCGGTGCAGGTTCTGCCAGCCGTCCCGCCAGGCGGCGGTGCGCGACTCCCAGCGGGCGTTGGCGCCGGTGAGCGCGATCTCGGCGGCCTCGGCGAAACTCGACTTGCCCGAGCCGTTGCGCCCCACCACGAGCGTGAGCCCGGCCTCGCCCTTCAGGTGCAGGCTCGCCTCGGGGCCGATGCCGCGGAAGCCGGCCACCGTGATCCGCTCGATCCAGGCGTGCGGGACCTCGACCGGCTCCCCCGCGCGGGCGTCCGGCAGGGCGCCGGTCGCCGTGCCGTCGAGCAGCGACTCCAGTTCGTCGGCGCCCTCGTAGGCGGCGACGACGAGGTACTGGGCGTCGTCCGGGAGGTCCGACTCCGCCAGCCTCTCGATCAGCCGCGGCAGCAGCGGGTCCGCGGTCTCGGTGGTCGGGCGGTCGTCGACGGCGGTCATGCAGGCGGTTCCTCTCGTTCCCCGAGGCGGTGGAGCAGGGAGCGCTCCCCCACCGCAGGGGAACATCGGCACCCGCGGGGCCGGCTTGACCGGTTCCGGGCGCGATCGTTCCGCTTCGTCCCTCCGCGGAGGGACACCCGGCCGGACTTTCCGTGGTCGTGCCGGTACCGGCTGTGACACTGCGGGCGTGCCGACGATGACCCCCACCGAGCGGATGGCCGCGATCCTGCGCCGCCTGGCCCGCGCGCCCCACGACGCGCTGGTGACCACCGGCGACCTGCGCGCCCTGAGCCCCGACGACTACGACGGCGAGTCCGGCGACCGGACGCTGCGCCGCGACCTCGAGCAGCTGCGCCTCCGCGGGTTCGTGGAGACCGGCATCACCGACCACTTCCACGGCGCCTGGAACAGGACCGGCGTCCACCTGGTGCGGCGCACGGAGAAGGACCCCGCCCTGCACCTCTCCGCGGCCGAGCACGCGGCGCTGCAGCGGGCGCGGGCCCGCTTCCGCCCCGGCCCGGCGCTGGTCGAGGTGCGGCGCGGCCGCGGGAACCCGCTGGACGTGGTGCTGGCCGTCGTCCGGCACCTGGAGGAGGGCACCGGCTCCGCGACGGGCAGGCACCTCGCCGAGGTGCTCGGCGTGGACCTCCACCGGCTGCACGAGGCCCTCTACGCCTTCGTCGTCAACCCGGTCCGCGACCCCGAACCGGACCGGCCCGCCCTCGACGGGCTGGACCTGGTCGGCGAGTACGACGAGGAGACCGACGAACTGGTCGACTTCCAGGTGTGGCTGGCCGACGCGTCCGGCACCCGCGCGACGGCGAGCGTCAGCCCCGCGTACGGCCGCGGCCTGTACCACCTGGGCCGGTTCGGCTACAGCCCCGCCGAGACGCTCGAGCGGCTCGACCTCATCGACACCGCGCTCGACTCGGGGGACACCTCGCCGTCGGACGCCGAGGCGCTGCTGCGGGCCCACCGCAAGCTGTCGCGGTGGCTGTGCGACCTCACCGGTGAGGACCGGCAGGCCGTGTCCTGACCTTGCCCACGATGGGCGACGACCGAGAAGAGATCGTCGCGAGGAGCCCGTCGTGCCCCGTTCCACCACCGCCACCGTGCTGGTCGGCCCCACCGACCCGCGGGACTTCTACGGCGACCCGCTGCGGGCGCGCCACCTGCTGACGCTGACCACCAACTCCCGCGCCACGTGGACCGTGCACGCGCTCTCCCCGGAGGAGCGGCCGGCGGTCCCGGCCTGGTTCGACGCCGAGAGCCCCGACCACCTGCTGGCCCAGGGGATGCTCGCGTTCCTGCACGTGGTCGTGCCGGAGACGCTCGCCGAGCGGCCCGACCTGCGGGCGCTGGTGGTCCCGGCGCAGCAGCGGCACGGCGTCATCGCCGCGATGCACGGGCGGCAGGCCTACGACGTCGCCGGCCTGTTCGGCGAGGTCGCGCAGGCCGTGGTGACCACGCTCGACGCCTGCTGCGTCACCGTCGAGCAGGTCCGGGCCGCGCAGGCCGCCGGGGTGGCTCTGCGGTGGGCCGACGCGGCCGAGAGGCCGTGACCCGGCTCAAGCGGAGCGGCCTTCCGGCCGATACCAACCCGAAACGTTCGGCGTCCCCTGGAGACCCGTTGCCCCAGATGCTCACCGGTGGCGGCAGCAGTGCCGTCGCCGCTTCCACCCACGCGGCCTGCGAGCGCTTCCGGCGGACCGACCCGCTGGTCACGACGGTCACCCGCCGCCAACTGGCGGCCGAACTGGGCAAGCCCGACGTGACCGCCGGCATCCCCGAGGCCCGGTGGATGCGGGCGATGATGTTCGAGGCGATGGTCAAGAACGACCGCTTCGTCTCCCGTCTGCTCACCACGGCCGTGGGCCGGCTCGACCTCCCCCGGCCGGCCGGCGTCCGCACCCGCTCGGCGCACGGCTCCCCCGCCGAGACGGCGCGGGAACTCGCCCGGGCGCACGCGGCGGCGGTCGTGGCCTCCGAGGCGACGATGCTGACCGCCCTCGGCCTGCCCTTCTTCGGCATGGAGGACGAGAACGCCACCCTCGTCAAGCCGGACTTCGCGATCGTCTGCCCCCGGGCCGACGGCGAGCCGGCCGGCTCGTGGCTGATCATGGGTGACGCCAAGGACTACGAGCGGGTGCGCTCCCGCATCGACGACGGCCGGCTGCTCAAGGGCTTCCTGCAGGTCGCCGTTGGCGCGGAGTCGGCGGCGACCTGGCGGCACCTGCCCGCGGGCATGCTGGTGCACCCGTCCGGCGCCCTCGCCGTCCCGCGCAACTCCTTCCTGCAGCCCGAGGCCCTCGTCGAGCGCCTCGACGACCACCGGGCCGAGGTGAGGGCGCGCGCCGAGGAGCGCCGGCAGCTGCTCGACGAGGTCGGCCCCGGCGGCGTGCCGGCGGACCGGCGCGCGGACTGGGTGGCCCACGTGGCCGGCGAGTTCGACCCGGCCACCTGCCCGACGTGCAGCCTGTTCTCCTACTGCCGCGAGGAACTGCGCACGTCCGCGGCGCCCGAGGCGCTGCTGGTCGAGATCGGCATCGACCGCGCCGCCCGCCCGGCGCTGCGCGGCCTCGTGGACGGCACCGGCGTCGCGGGCCGGGCGCCGGCCGCGGCGGTCGCCACGGTCACCGCGACCGTGACCGGCCTCCCGGTGCGGTCGGCCCGGCGGCGCACCGACCCGGTCGGGCTGCCCGGCACGGTCAACGTCGTCCTGGCCAAGTCCGACTCCGCGGCCCTCGGCGTGTACGGGATCGCCGTGCAGCGGGTCACCGCGGCCGGGCCCGGCCCGTGGGTGCGCGCGGAGTTTCCGGAGCCGCAGGCCTCGGAGACACGGCGCGCGATCATGGGCTTGCTCGGCGCGGCGCTGCGCGAGGCCATGGCCGCGAACCGAGCCGCGGCGCCGGCCCTGCAGGACCCGGACCCGGTGCACCTGGTGGTGCCGGACACGTACACGGCCGACCTGCTCGTGGCGGTGGCCGACTCGCTCGCCGGCGGGGAGGTGAGCCGGCTGCGGTGGGAGCGCGACCGCGCGATGGGCCGCACGCCGCGCACGTTCTCCGGCGACGAGGCGACGATCCCCGCGCCGCTGGCCGCCGACGAGCGGCTGGCCGTCTCCTTCCTGCTCGACGAGGACCGGGCGCGGGCGATGACGCTGCGCCAGCCGGTCGTCGACCTGCGCGCCGTGCTGGTCACGCACGTCGTCGCGGGCGGGCCGGCGTCGGAGAGCGGCCGTCTGGACTACCTGCTGCGCTGGGCCGAGGCCACCGAGCGGCTCGACCACCGGGCCGTCTCCGACGACATCGCCCGGCAGCGGCACACCCCGGGTGCGCGGCTGTCGAACGCCGAGTCCGACGACATCCACGCGGCGCAGCGGGGCGACGAGGCCCGGTACCGCTCGCTCGTCCGAGCCGCCGTCGACTACAAGATCGACGTCGTCGATCGCGCCCTCGCCGTGCTGGCCGCGATGCCGGTCTCGCGGTTGCGCGCCGCCTACCGCGCCCTGGAGGGCGACGCGCAGGCCGTGTGGCGGCGCCGCCACGCGCTGCAGGCGTCGGACCTGGTGCGGTTCTCCCTGACCTGGCCGGTGTGGCGCAACGACCTGGTGACGATGCTGGACGCCGACGCGTCGTGCTCGGCGCAGCTGTCGGCGCTCGTCGACCCGGACCACGCGCTGGGCCGGGCCGAGGACCCCGGGATGCGCGAGCTGGCGATCGCCGAGGTGGTCTCCACCTCGCCGCTGCGGCTGGCGGTGGCGTCGCGCCGGATCGGCGACGGCAGCCGGGTGGTGGCGCTGCACGTGAACGGCGCGGCCGTCGCCGAGATGCCGGGCACCGGCCTGGTGGTCAACCAGGGCACGTTCAAGTTCCAGCAGATGCCGATCGGCCTGCTGGTGGCCGAGGAGGGCGTCGAGGGGCTGCACTGGCTGCAGGACCGGCTCCCGGGCCTCGCCGTCGGGGACCGGCTCGTCGTGGCCGACACCTCCTGGTTCGCCAAGGTCCTGGATTCCGGCCACGAGTTCACCGTGACCCGCCCGAAGACCGACACCCGCTCCGCCCCCAAGCCCACCTGCCTGCCGGAGTCCTACGCCGAGGCGCCGGACTCCCACCGGTACTGCTGCCGGCCGCACCCGGTGATGGAGGCCGAGACCGCCGACCGGCAGGCCGAGCGGCGGGAGCGCGGCGAGATGAACCCGCAGGCCTGGCCGCCGGTGATCGACGACGACCGGTTCGACGTCGCCGCGGTCGACGACGTCGAGGTGACCGTCGACCCGACCTCCCCGCCGGCCGACGCCACGAGGGACGAGTTCGAGTGAGCGAGCAGATGACCGTTTCCTTCACCATGCCGGCCGCGACGGGCGAGGACGCCCGCCACCACGAGGTCGCGGCCGCGGGCAACGCGGCGGCCACGACCGAGGCGATCACGGCGCTGCACGCAGCGCTCAGCCGCAGCAACGGCAAGGACAAGATCCTGCTGCGGGCGGCCGCCGGCGCCGGGAAGTCGCACGCGCTCAAGCGCATGGTCCGCGAGGCGCTCGAGCACGAGAGGTGTTCGCGGATCGCCGTCACGGCGTTCACGAACAAGCAGATCCTGCCGCTGGCGCGAGAGCTGGGCCGGGACCTCGGCAGGGAGCGGGTGTGCCTGTTCCTGTCCGGCGCTCGGGTCGGCGACGTCCCGCCGGACGTGGCCGCCCTCGTGACGGTGGCCGCCAAGGCGACCGAGATCCCCGTCGACGCCGGCGTCGTGGTCGCGACCTCGCACCGGCTGGGGGTGCCGCGCGAGCGCGGCCGGGTCGGCGACCGCCTGGGCGTGGCGACGAACGGGGAGCGGGTCTTCGACCTGCTCATGGTCGACGAGGCGTGGCAGCTGCCGCTGCACCTGTTCTCCGACGTGGAGGGGTACGCGCCGATCGCCGTCGGCGTGGGCGACGTCGGCCAGCTGCCGCCGCTGGACCCGGGGGCGAACCCCTGGCGCGGGGACTCGGGCCACAACCCGTACCGCGCGTGGCCGACGGCGTACGAGCACCGGCCGACCACGCACGCGGTCGACCTGCCCGCGGTGTGGCGGCCGACGGCCGAGCAGCTCGGGCTGTGGCGCGCCTTCTACGGCGAGTGGGACCGGCTGGACTGCGTCGCGGGGCCAGGCGACCGGTCGGTCAAGCTGCCGCCGCTGGCCGGCGCGGCGGCCGACGTGTGGGCCGAGGTGGCCACCGGCCGGCCGACGCTGCTGGAGGTCGACGGGCTCGCCGACCCGGAGGCGCCGGACGTCGACGGCCCGCTGCTGGCGGTGGTCGAGGAGCTGCTGCGCCCGCTGCTGGCGGGCGGCTTCACGCTGAAGTCGACGTCGTACGACGCGGCGGGCCGGCCGGACGGGGCGGCGGAGGTCTCGTCGACGGCGCCGGGCGAGGACGACGACCCGCTGATCGTCGTCCTGGCGACAAGGAACCAGGCCGTGGACGACGCGCAGGCGGTGGTGGACCGGCTGCGGGCGGACCTCGAGCTGCCGGAGAAGGTGATCCAGGCCTCGACGGTGGACTCGTGGCAGGGCCAGACGAACGGGATCACGATCGCGATCCACCCGCTCTCGGGAGCGGACCGGCTCGACGAGTTCAACTCGGCGTTCGGCCGGCTGGCGGTCACCTGCACCCGGGCCACCCACGGGCTGCTGATGGTCGCGCGAGCGGGGCTGGACGACCTGCTGGACCGGGCCCCGGCGCGACCGGGGACGCCGCACGGTGAGCCCGGTCCGCGGTCGCTCCCCCGGCAGACGCACCAGCGCATCCTCCAGGCATTCGCGCGCGGGAGGCTCGCCGTCGAGGCGTGAAGCCGGCCGGGTCGGCCGGCTCCGGCCTCGTGGCGGCCGCCGTCGGCGATGCCGACGGAGCGCCTGGTCCAGATGACCCGTGCGCCGCCCGGCCTCACGGCAGGGCGGCGCACGGGTCTGCTCATGGAGCGCTGCGCCTCAGGGGTTGACGAGCTCGGCCAGTTTCGCCCGCGTCGCGTCGTCCACGGCGTAGATCGTGGTCGCGGCCATGGCTCGGGTGAGCAGAACCCGGTAGTGATTGCGCACCAGGTCCTCGGCGTCGGCCTTTTCCTCCGGATTGTCGGCCCGCCTCGCCGCTGTCAGCAGGTGGCCGTACTTGGTCTTCGAGACGTCGACGATCCACCGGTCGGACTCGGGGTCCCAGCGGAAGTCCGGACCGATGATTACACCGCAGCGACCGAACTCGAACCCCTGCGCGGTGAACACCGACCCGACCTGCTCGACCCCCTCGGGCTTCGACGCCCACGAGGCGTCGGCCGGATATCCGTCGATGCCGTTGCGCAGGTTCCAGCGCTTCTTCCAGTCGCCGATCTCGATGTCGAACGGGACGTCCTGAATGCTGCGCGCACCCTGCGGCCACCGCTTCCAGTCCCAGCAGAAGCCGGCCACCAGGCGCGCCCCGGAGTCAGCTCCGCGGCCGTCCCGGTCGAACGTGACGCTCTCGAGCTCCTCCGGGGAGTCCACCACGCGCACCTGGAAGTTCGCTTCGTCCTGCCACACCTTCGGGTTGCCCTCCAGCAGGGCGTCGACCCAGGCTTCATAGGCCTCGCTGCCGCCGGACCGGTGCTGCTCGGTCAGGTGGAACTCCTGGTACGAGGCGCCGACCCGGTTCGCGATCTCCTTGATCCGGTCGATGGAGCAGTCGTCGTTCGGCGTGATGCTCTGGTCCTCGTCGATGAACAGAACCAGGACCTTCGTCGACCTCGCCAGCTCGTACAACTGCGTGATGCCACGCTCCTCGAGGTCCTGCTGGATCGCCCGAGAATGGGCCGGCCACGCGCGCGGGGTGTACTCGGTGATCCGGTGCGCTTCGTCGACGAGGAGCACGTCAAGCGGGTTGTCCCACTCCTCCTCGTTCCAGTACTTGCGAGCCGACGTGATGAGGGCGTCGACCGGACGGTCGAACATCCGGAGGCCCTGGCGGGCGCGCCGGGTCAGGGCGGTCCGGAGCGACGAGGAATTGGTCGCGTAGCTGACCTGCCGGCGCTCCTGAGCCGTGGAACCGAGCAGGTGCATGGCGATCCACGTCTTGCCGGTTCCCGGGCCGCCGTTGATGACGATCAGCGCCCGCGGGCGGTCGGCCCTCCTCGACAGCGCCTCTTGGATGGCGTGCAGGACCTTCGCGTGGATCTCCTGCTGCTGGTCGCTCATCGGGTAGTTCTCAGGATTGGTGAGGATCTCGCTCGCAGCGTCGAGCAGCGCGGGGGCCTGGCGGTACCTCGCCTCGAGGAGCGCGCGACCTGCCTCGGAGTGATCGCCGTCCTCGGCGAACCACGCCTTGAGCGTGTCGACGAATCGAGCCTCTCCCTGCACATCCCCGCTGAAGACGTGGCGCTCCTGCTGCCAGTCGCCGGAGAGGAGGGTGCGGATCGAGTCCTCGGTGGCGTTGTGCAGGTAGGCCACCGGACGGATGAGCACCTGCTCCTCGTCGTGCATCCCGTCGGTGTAGTTGCGGATGAAGACCGCGTAGCTGCGCGCCTGCTCGTACGGGTCCTGCAGCCCTTCCGGGCCCTCGTACCGGGCACCGGTCCCGTGAACCTGACGGGTCTCGGGGTGGCGGTCTGCAGCCGACCACTGCTTGACCTCGATCACGGCGTACGTGCGCTGCCCGGCCGGCGAGTAGCCCGCCACGATCACGTCGACGCGGCCGCCCGACTGATACGGGTTGTACTCGAGGAGGACGTGCGTGCGCTCTAGTCCGGCGTCCTCCAGCACCTTCGCGACCCGGGGCAGGCTCTGGGTCCAGCTGCCGGTCTCGCCACGCCGATGAGCATCGGGCCGGGCGAAGGCGGTCGGCGCGGCGAGCCGCTCGACCAACCGGTCGATGGTTCCGACCCTGGTTGAATCGATGAAGTCCTGCGCAGAGCCGTGCCAGCGGCAGCGAGACATGTTGCTGTTCCACCTTCCCGTCGAGCCGAGGGCTCGCCGTGGTGTCGTCGGTTCCTGATCGGCCGCGTTCGGCAGGCCACGGGCTCGGAGTGAGCCCAGAGGTGGTCATCGGCACGTGCGACCGGCACCAGGAAGACGTGGGCGGGGGGACTCACCCCCGGCGAGTGAGCCGCGAGGCACGAACCAGCGGCGGCGACAGGCAGCTGTGTGCAGCCCGTCCGCCGTGTAGGAGGCTCTCGACGTGCCGTCGGAGCAGAACGTGGGTGACCTGCAGAACCGCCTCAGGGACTTCGCCGAGGCGAGGGAGTGGATGCAGTTCCATTCGCCGAAGAACCTGGCCATGGCGCTGGCCGGTGAGGTCGGTGAGTTGGTCGCGGAACTTCAGTGGCTCACCGAGGTGGAGTCCGCGGACCTGATCCGCGCCGGGGAGCGCCGGGACCGCTTGGTGGACGAGGTGGCCGACGTCGCCATCTACCTCCTGCGGTTCTGCGACGTGCTCGACATCGATCTGCTCACGACTGTCAGGCGTCGCATCGAGCAGAACGAGCAACGCCTCCCAGTCGATCAAGTCGCCGGTCGCGCCGTCCGGTCGCGCGACCTGCCGGGTCCGCATACCTCGGCCTGACCGGCGGCGCCGTCAGCGCTGTGGGTGAGGAGCCGGATTCCACATCGCCGGGACGAACAGCTCGAACGCATGGACGCGGCCGGTACTGAAGACGCTGGACCCATGCTTCTCCTGCCCGGTAAGGGGGACACGAGATGAGTGACGGAAGCGCTTCTCTCCTACGACGCTCAGCCGTCCGCAAGATCACCAACTTGCCCTCACCGAACGGGAGGACGCCGGGCATCGCGAACAGCTTCGGCCTCCCCGCCGGGCCTGAGCACTCCTGTCCAGGCGCGACCGCGACGTGCGAGCGGGTGTGCTACTCGGCCAAGGCGGAGCGGTACACGAGCGTCCGGGCGATGCTCGAGAGCAACCTGCGGGCGCTTAAGAGCCATGACCGGGCGGGCATGGCGTACCTACTCACGGGGATGATCGCTGGCTTCCGGACCGACTGCGAACGAGCCGCCAGGAGAGGCGCGGTGGTGCCGCTCGACTTCCGCATCCACTGGGACGGCGACTTCTTCTCCTACGCGTACGCCGAGGCCTGGGCCGACACCATCCGGGCCAACGCGGACATCCGCTTTTGGGTCTACACGCGCAGTTTCGATCCGGCGAGGTTGGACGTTCTGCAAGCTTTGGCGGGCCTGCCGAACCTGACCCTGTACTTGTCGGTCGATCCCGACAACGTGCACGCAGCGAAGGCCGCCCGAGACCGCCATCCCTGGGCCCACTGGGCCTATCTGGCGGAAACCTTCGCCAGCGGAGAGCACGTCCTGGCCAGCGTGTCCGGCAAGCGTTACCCGTGTCCGGAGAACGGTGGACGCATCCCGCTGATCACAGAGAAGGGCTCGGCGTGCATCCGCTGCGGGGTATGTCTCGACGGTCGCGGTGACGTCGTCTTCTCGTCCACCAAGCGGTAGGGCCACACAGAGCGACAAGCGATTTGGTTCAGGTGTCCTCGCACAAGGGCTGACTCCCTGAGCACCGGTCGACGCCGGCGAAGAGGTCACGGAGCCTGGTTTGACCTCCGGTCGTCCAGACCGCGGCTGGTGCGCGGCCGCATGGCCGGACTGCGGAGGTATCGGCGGCGTCTGGCGCATATGGGAGTGCTGCGCCTGTCGCGCCGATCAAGTCACCCGAACGGAGGCGCGGAGTCACCCCCTGGGAGGCGCGGTGACGTGCGATGCGCGTGAGCCGCGCGGTCAGCGCGTCAGCCTTCCGGCCCGGTTTCGTCTGGATAGCTTCGCCGGGTGAACTCCCTGCCCGACGGCTTGTACGAGGACCTGCTGACGTCGAGTCTGCAGAGCCGGCTGCACCTGCTGCCCGACGGGCTCGCGCAGACTCAGGACCTCGACCCGGCCGACGCGCACGAGGCGCTCACCCGGCACATCACCACCCTCGCCCGCCGAGCGCTGCGCGGAATGAGCGGCAGCGACGGGAGCTCGGTCAGCCGCCAGGTGGAGCTGGCCAACAGCATCGTCAAGGCAATCACCGCGCTCGCGCCTGACGCTGCTGTACCGGAGGACGCCGTCGTCGACCCGGCCCGCAACCTGCTGGCCGTCGCCGCGCCGAGCGGGGTTCCTGGACCGCCGCCCTTCCCCGCCCGCCCCGAGGTGCCGCTGTCGACCAGCGCACTGCTCGTCAACGGGCGCGGCCAGCCCCGGATCGGCCATGAGGTCAACAGAGAGCTGGCTTCCGCCGACCGCGTCGACCTCCTGTGTGCGTTCATCAAGTGGCAGGGGCTGCGCGTCCTGGAGAAGGGCCTCACCGACTTCCGCCGCCGCGGCGGCAAGCTGCGCGTCATCACGACCACCTACCTGGGTGCCACGGACCAGCGGGCGCTCGACCACCTGGTGAGCCTTGGCGCCGAGGTGAAGATCTCCTACGAGACCCGGACGACGCGGCTGCATGCCAAAGCGTGGTTGTTCCACCGGGCCACCGGGATGTCGACCGGCTACGTCGGCTCCTCGAACCTGTCGGCGCCGGCGCTCACGGACGGGCTGGAGTGGAACGTCCGCCTGTCGAACGTCGAGCAGGCGCACCTGCTGCAGACGTTCGCCGAAACCTTCGACAGCTACTGGGAAGACCCGTCGTTCGAGTCATACCAACCGGCACAGGACGGCGAACGGCTTCGGACGGCGTTGAGCGCCGAGCGCGGTGGGCCGCGTGACCTGCCGCTCGAGATCTCGACGCTCGAGGTGCGGCCGTTCCCGTACCAGCAGGAGGTCCTCGACGAGCTGCGCGTAGAGCGGGAGGTGCACAACCGCTGGCGCAACCTCGTCGTGATGGCCACCGGTACCGGCAAGACGGTCGTGTCGGCGCTGGACTACCGGCGCCTGCAGGCCGCGGGGGCGGCGGAGACGCTGCTCTTCGTGGCCCACCGCAAGGAGCTGCTGACCCAGAGCCGGTCGACGTTCCGCCACGTGCTGCACCGCGGTGACTTCGGCGAACTCCTCGTCGACGGGGAGAAGCCGCGGGAGTGGCGGCACGTGTTCGCCTCGGTGCAGTCGCTGGCGCAGATGGACTTGAGCGGGCTGAGCCCCGAGCACTTCGACGTCGTCGTGGTCGACGAGTTCCACCACGCGATGGCGGCGACCTACCGGCGGTTGCTGGAGCACGTCCGCCCGACAGTGCTGCTAGGTCTCACCGCGACGCCGGAGCGCACGGACGGCGCCGACGTGCGCACGTGGTTCGATGGCCGGACGGCGGTCGAGCTGCGGCTGTGGGAGGCGATCGACCGGGGGCTGCTGGCCCCGTTCCAGTACTTCGGCATCCACGACGACGTCGCCCTCGACCGGCTGCAGTGGAAGCGCGGCCGTGGCTACGACGTCGCGGAGCTGAGCAACGTCTACACCGGCGACGACCACCGCGTTCGGCTGATCCTGCAGGCGGTCAAGGACAAGGTCGAGGAGCCCGGGCGCATGCGCGCGCTGGGCTTCTGCGTGAGCATCCAGCACGCGCAGTTCATGGCCGACCGCTTCACCCGGGCCGGCATCCCGAGCCTGGCCATCACGTCGCATACGAGCCCGGCCGAGCGGGACGGCGCCCTCGCCGCCCTGCGCGATCGCCGGGTGAACGTGCTGTTCACCGTCGACCTGTTCAATGAGGGCATCGACCTGCCCTCGATCGACACGGTGCTGTTCCTGCGCCCGACCGAGAGCGCGACGGTCTTCCTCCAGCAGCTCGGTCGCGGTCTACGCCTGGCCGAGGACAAGCCCTGCCTGACCGTGCTCGACTTCATCGGAGCGCAGCACAAGGAGTTCCGGTTCGACTTGCGCTTCCGCGCGCTGACCGGGACGTCTCGGCGCGGTTTGCAGCGGGAGGTGGAGCAGGAGTTCCCCACGCTTCCGGCGGGCTGCCACATCGAGCTGGACCGGGTCGCGCAGCGGCTGGTGCTGGACAACATCAAGCAGTCGCTGTCGGTGGCGTGGAAGGGGCTGGTGGCCGAGGCGAGTCAGCAGGACCGCCCGACGCTGGGCCAGTTCCTCGAGGAGACCGGCGTGGAGCTCGAGGACCTGTACCGGGGCACCGACCGCAGCTGGCTGGACCTGAGGCGAGCGGCAGGGTGGGACGTCGACGAGCCCGGTCCGGACGACAAGGCGCTGCGCGCGGCGCTCAGCCGGATGCTGCACATCGACGACCTCGAGCGGCTGGCATTCATCCGCGCGGTCACCGCGTCGGAGGCTGACCTGACCGAGTCACCGCGGCTTCGCCGGCTGGCGGCGATGCTGCACTTCTCGCTGTTCGGCGCGCGGACTCCGTTCAGCGCCGTGGAGGAGAGCCTTGCCCGGCTGCTCGCCAACCGCGGACGTGCTGCGGAGCTACGAGAACTGGCGGACGTGCTGCAGGACCGGATCCACCGGGTGACGCCGGCGGTGGAGGTGGCGGGCCCGCGACCGCTGCACGTGCACGCGCGCTACAGCCGGGAGGAGGCGCTTGCCGCGTTTGGGTTGGAGGACCTCAACGGCACGTGGGGGTCCGGCGTGCGGTGGGTGCCGGGTGACCGGGCCGACGTCTTCTTCGTGACGCTGGTGAAGACGAAGGCGCACTTCTCCCCCACGACGATGTACGCCGACCACGCAATCTCGCCGACGTTGTTCCAGTGGGAGTCGCAGAACTCGACCGCGGAGCAGTCACCGACCGGTCAGCGGTACATCCACCACCGCGAGATGGGGACGACGGTGCACTTGTTTGTCCGCGAAACTAAGACTGCCGACGGTAGCCTCGGAACGCCGCCGTACCTCTACGCCGGGCCGATGGCCTACATCTCGCACACCGGTGAGCGACCAATGCGGATCCTCTGGCAACTTGCGCACACGCTGCCCGCCGACGTCTTCCACGCGGCGAAGGTGGCATGAGCGGACACCGCACGTAATTCGGCTAGGAGTCTAGGCCGACTTGAGCCCTCGACCCTTTCGGTTCTGGAGGTCGGGTGTACTCAGTCCGCCGGGCGGCGCATGCTCCACATCTGCGCGGGACGCTCGAACTGTGTAGCAATCTCCCAGCTGACCGGCGTCGCAGTCTCCTTGCGGAAGTTGCCGACCGCCACCCGAGCCAGCGCTGGGTCGGCGGCCACGCGAGCGGCCAGCTCGAGAGCCCGACCGTCAACTGCGTCGTCGTCCACGGAGTCCCAGGCCAAACCGAGCTCACGGGCCCGGTCGCCGTTGATCTCCTCGCCGAACAGGGCCATCGCCGCGGCGGCCTCGCGGCCGATCAGCCGCGACAGGATGACGAAGTGGCCACCGCCGGGGTGCAACCCACGCTTGAGGAAGCCGCAGATCAGCCGGGCGTCCCGGGCGATGATGCGCAGGTCGGCCGCCAGTAGCATGTTCATCCCCGCACCCACGGCTGACCCGCGCACCGCCGCGATCGTCGGCACCTTCGCCTGCCCCAGCCGGTAGAAGGAGTCGTAGATCGCCGACATCCCGGCGTAGGCCTCCGGCGCCGCCGGGTCACGGCCGGCGTCGGTCAGCGTCTTGATGTCGCCGCCGGCGCAGAAGGACTTCCCCACCGCGCGCACCACCAGCCCGCCGACGTCCTCCCGCGCGTCCACCTCGTCGAAGACCGCGATCAGCTCCGCAGCCATCTTCGGCGTCAGCGCGTTGCGCCGGTCCGGCGCGTTCAGCGTCACGACCGCCACCGCGCCGTCGTAGTCGAGCAGCACCTCACCGGAACCGGCCACGAGCCCACCCTTCGCCACGGCAACCGGCTCCCCTGCCGGTCGACTCCACCTCGGGCATCAGACCACGCGCCCGATCCCCTTGCGCCGCCACCCGGACCCGCTGAGGCGACCGGGATCCCGAGCCCGGCAAGGCGGCCGTCGTGAACTTCACCCAGGGACTCCACCGCGCCGTCCCGTCCACCCGCATCGAGCAGGTGGTCCACGCCGGCGACGGCCCAACGCCCGGCGGCATGCTCGCCTTCGAAGAGCTCATCAGCAGCTCCGAGCCCATCGAGGCCGAGCACCGCGGCGGCGGCGACCTGGCCGCCGTCTTCTACACCGGCGGTACCACGCTCAACGCAAACTTCGGCGCTGAGGCTTCGGCCGTGAGTGCAGGCTCGAAGATTGCGGAGAACTCGAGTCGGTGGGTGAGGCTGACCAAGGAGTCCGCAGAGCGGGTCAAGAAGTACGGCCTGATGCAGAGCGAGACTCCGGGCGTCCATCACGCGATCGCGGGAGCGCGTCGTCGACGCCGGCTCGGATCGACGACGGCGTCGACACCTTCGTCGTCACCGGTGGGAAAGGCCGGCTACAGCCCGTCCCTTTCTCAGTGTCGCCTGGCTGAGCCGGGACACGGGCCGCGCTGCACCAATGGGTGACCTGCGACGCGACCACGTTGACGCGGCAACCAATGGTGATCGACGTTGACCCCATGGAGCCCCACGAGCAGGAAGGCGCGCGGCCAGACGAGCCGAGGCCGGCTGGTCCGCCGAACCGGCCTCCGGGCTTGCCACCAACCCCGTCGCAGGATCCCTGGGTCCTGCCGCCCGGCTACCCGGCACCGATGGGCTACTACGCGGTCCCCACGCCGATGCCCGTGGCGGCTCCGATCCCGGCGGGTGCCGAGAAGCCCACCAAGCTGAGCTCCTGGGGCCTCACTCTCAGCATCGGCGGGTTCGCGTTGCCGCTGCTGGCCCTCCTGTTCGGCGTACTCGACGGCCTCTTCTGGTTCCTGGGCGTGCTCCTCGCCTGGCTCGGGCCCTTGTCGGCTCTCCTGGGCCTGGTCCTCTCGGCGGTGGCGATGTCCGGGCGTCACGCCCGACGGGGGCAGGCCGTGGCCGGCCTCGTCGTCGGGATCGTGGCCGTCGTCTTCTGGCTGTTCTTCCTGATGATCGGTTTCGCCACTCGCGTCTGACTCGGGTGCTCCCGGCGCGAACTCTCGGTGCGATGACGATGACGGACGGTCAGCGACCGTCGGTCCGCCGTCCGTGCTCCCTGGTCAGCACGCGCTTCCGACGGTGTGATGCCGGTCACCGCCGAGACCGAGGAGGACTTCATGGACCGACTGCGCTTCGGGACCTTCCTGGCCCCCTTCCACCCAGCAGGCGAGAACCCGACCCTGGCCCTGCAGCGCGACCTCGAGCTCGTCGAGCACCTCGACCGGCTCGGCTACGACGAGGCGTGGATCGGCGAGCACCACTCGGCCGGCACCGAGCTCATCGCCTCGCCGGAGATCTTCATCGCCGCCGCGGCGGATCGGACCCGGCGGATCAAACTCGGCACCGGCGTCACCTCGATCGCCTACCACAACCCGCTCTGGGTGGCCGAGCGCATGGTGCTGCTCGACCACCTGACCCGCGGCCGCGCGATGCTCGGCTGCGGCCCCGGCTCGCTGCCCACCGACTCGATGATGCTGGGGCTCACCCCGACCGACACCCGCGAACTGCTCGAGGTCGACCTCGACATCATCATGCGGCTGCTCGCCGGCGAGACCGTCACCGCGCAGACGAAGACGCACAACCTGGTCAACGCGCGGCTGCACCTGCGGCCCTACACCGAGCCGCGCTTCGAGGTCGCCGTCGCCGCCGTCGCCTCGCCGACCGGTCCGCGCATGGCCGGCCGCTACGGCGTCGGGCTGCTCTCCATCGGCGCCACCCTCACCAAGGACGGCTTCGACGCGCTGGCCCACCACTGGAACGTCGTCGAGGAGCGCGCCGCCCACTACGGCCAGACGGCCAACCGCCGCGACTGGCGGCTGGTCGGCATCATGCACATCGCCGAGACCCGCGAGCAGGCCTACAAGGACGTCGAGCACGGCATCGAGACCTGGTTCCGCTACTTCCAGAAGACGGCGGCGTTCCCGCAGATGGCCGTCGAGGGCGGCGACCTCAAGGAGATGATCGACTTCGTCAACGAGGCCGGCATCGGCGCCATCGGCACCGTCGAGGACGCCCGCGCCCAGGTGCAGCGGCTGTGGGACCAGTCCGGCGGCTTCGGCTGCATGCTGCTGCTCGGCCACGAGTGGGCAAACCCGCAGGCCACCAAGCGCTCCTGGGAACTCATCGCCCAGCACGTCATGCCGCACTTCCAGGGCGGGGAGATCAGCCACGCCCAGCAGACGCTGAACTGGAAGTCCTACGCCTCCGGCAAGCGCGAGGACTACGCGGCCCAGCAGATGCAGGCGGTGGCCACCATGACCGAGCGCTACCAGCAGGAGCTCGCCGGCAAGGGCCAGGCCTGAGGACGACGGTCCGGCGGCGCCCACCCCGAGGAGTCCGGGTGGGCGCCGCCGGCTCGTGACGGGGCTTTCTCGATCGACTGCGGCCGGGACCAAGAAGTTTCAAGTTCTCACGCAGCTCCCCCTTGCCCCCATTGGATGGGCTGGGCAACCCTGCCGGATCGGCCGAGTCAAGACGAACCGTTCCGTCACAGGGAGGTTTCGATGCGTCGCCGCCACACCGTCCTCATCATCGGGTTCCTGTTCGCGGCCCTCGTGTGCTTCGGCTTGGCGGGGACCGCGAGCGCCCGGGACAAGGACTGCTCCGACTTCGCGACGCAGCAGGACGCCCAGGCGGTCCTGAACGCCGACCCGACCGATCCCAACGACCTGGACGCCGACGACGACGGCACCGCCTGCGAGGCCCTCGCCAGCGGGCTGGCGGAGGACGGCACGCCCCTGCCGGGCAGCTCGCCCTCCCCCACCACGACCACGCCGACGACCACCACCACCACGTCGACGTCCGGTTCGACGACCCCGACCACCACCACTCCCGCGGCCACGTCGACCACGGTCGCGCCGACCACCACCACCACCGCGACCACCACGACGGCGACCACCACCTCCACCGCCGCCGTCCAGGACCTCAACTGCTCCGACTTCGCGACCCAGGCGGACGCCCAGGCGGAGTTGACCCGGGACCCGACCGACCCGCACAACCTCGACGCCGACAACGACGGCATCGCGTGCGAGACGCTGTCCAACGGCCTGGCCGAGGACAACACGGCCCTCCCGGCCGCCACGACCACCGCGGCCACCACCGCCGCCGTGACCAGCCAGGTGTCGGTCCTCCCCGCCGGCGGGGTGAACGCCGGCGACGGCAGCACGGCCGACGGCGGGGGCAGGGCGATCGCCCTCCTCCTCGGTGGCGCCGCCCTGACCGGGGCCGGCGTGACGGCGGCCGTCGCCCGGCGCGGCTACCGCCGGGCCCACTGACGGCGCCTCATGCCCGACCGTGCACGGGGGAAGGTTCGCCGCACAGCGCGGCCCCGTGCGGCACGCGCCTGGGCGGCCACGTCGGTCCTGCTGGCCCTGATCGGCATTGGGTCCATCGCCCTCGCCCCGCAGCCGCTGCACCCCGCCGAGGTCGTCCGTCTCGACAGCCCGCGCGCCGTCGTCCCGGCACCCCCGACGACGTCGCCGACCACTCCCCCGGCCCCCACGACGGCGGACTCGCCGCAGGCCGTCCACCCGGCCGCCGCCGAGGAGTGGCCGGACGTGCCGCCGCTGGCCGCGAGCCCACCGGTGCGCGTGCGCATCCCCGGCCTCGGCGTGAGCTCGGCCGTCGTCCCCCTCGGCCTGGAAGCGGACGGCTCCATGGAGCTGCCGCCGGGCGCGTATCCGGTCGGCTGGTACGACCGCAGTCCCACACCCGGGCAGCTCGGCCCCGCGGTGCTCGTCGGGCACGTCGACTGGAACGGCGCACGCGGCGCGTTCCACGGGCTGCGCACCCTGCGCCCGGGCGACCGGATCGCCGTCGAGCGGGAGGACGGCAGCACCGCCACGTTCCGCGTCGGCCGGGTCGAGCGGCACCCCAAGGACGAGTTCCCGACCGGCGAGGTCTACGGCGACGTCGGCTGGTCGGCCCTGCGGCTGATCACCTGCGGCGGGAGCTTCGACGAGCGGACGGGCGACTACTCGCACAACGTCGTCGTCTTCGCCCGCCTCGTCGGCACCGGCTGACGGCGGGGCCCGGCCAACTGGACAGCGGGGCCCGAGAGCGAGAGCGTGTGCGCCACCGTCGCGCGAGAGGGGTCCCATGTACGCCCGGTCCACCACGGTCCACGCCGATCCGAACGCCATCGACGCCGGCGTCGCCTTCCTGCGCGACAACGTCATGCCGACCCTCGACCGCACCGAGGGCTGCATGGGCGTCTCGATGCTCGCCGACAGGCAGTCCGGCCGCTGCATCGCCACGACGTCCTGGACCACCGCCGAGGCCATGCGGGCCACCAGCGCCAAGCTCGGCCCCATGCGCAGCAAGTTCGCCCTCGCGCTCGGCGGCGAGCAGCCCGAGGTGCAGGAGTGGGAGATCGCCGTCGTCCACCGCGACCACCCCAGCGGCGAGACCGGCGGCGCGCAGGTGACCTGGGCGCGCATCCAGCCCAACCACCTCAAGGACCTGCTGGACGCCTACCGCGTCAACCTCATGCCCAAGCTCGAGGCCCTGCCCGGCTTCTGCAGCCTGAGCATGATGGTCGACCGCCGCAACGGCCGCACCGTCAGCGTCACCTGCTTCGAGAGCCGCGAGGCGCTCGACCTCGTCCGCAAGCAGGCCCGGATGATGCGCGAGCAGTTCGCCCAGGCCATGGGCGCCAAGATCCACGACGTCGCCGAGATGGACCTCGTCCTCGCCCACCTCGGGGTCCCCGAGACCGTCTGAGCCTGCCGATAGCAATCGAGGGCCATCCGAACCGCGGCCCGCACGACGAGAGGACGGCATGCTCGACCGCGCCCTGCCCGCTGCCCACCGGCTGGCCGCCCTCGGTGCGCCGCACCCCGTCTCCACCGGCAACCTGCTCGCCGACTGCGAGCGCTGGTGCCGCGACCACCTCCCGCCGCGGACGGTCCCCCGGCAGGCCGACGTCATCCCGATGGACCTCACCCGCCACCGCTGACCGCCTCGGGTCCTCGGGCCCTGGTTGCGCCACGGCAGGGACGCCGACGCTGGTCGGGTCACCGGCCCGGGAGGCGATCACCGTGGACGACGCGGCGCTGCCCACCGGCACGGTGACCTTCCTCTTCACCGACATCGCGGGCTCCACCCGGCTCGTCCGGCAGGATCGCCAGGCCTACACGCGCGCGCTGGCGGACCACCGGCGCCTGCTGCGGAGCGTCTTCGCCCGGCACGGCGGCCGGGAGGTCGACACCCAGGGCGACTCGTTCTTCGTCGCGTTCCCCGCCGCCGGGGAGGCGCTTGCCGCCGCAGCCGACGCGCAGCGCGCGCTGACGGTGCCGGTACGCATGGGCCTGCACACCGGCGAGGCGACGCTGGGCGAGGGCGGCTACGTCGGGCTGGACGTGCACCGGGCGGCCCGGGTCGCCGCCGCGGCCGCGGGCGGCCAGGTCCTGCTGTCGGCCACCACCGCCGCGCTCGTCGACGAGCAGCTGCCGGCCGGCACCGCCCTGCGCTCGGTCGGCCGGCACCGGCTCAAGGACTTCCCGCAGCCGGCCGCCCTGTACCAGCTCGACGTCGAGGGCCTGCCCACGGATTTCCCGCCGCCGCGGACCCGGGCCCGCGAGCAGCGGCTCCCGGTCCCCCCTGGCGAGCTGATGGGCCGGGAGGACGACCTGGCCGCCGTCACCACGCTGCTGCACGAACCGCACACCCGGCTGGTCACCGTCACCGGGGCCGGCGGCGTCGGCAAGACCCGGCTCGCCCTCGAGGCGGCGCGCGCCGTGGCTGACGACTTCCCCGGTGGAGCGGTCTGGGTGCCGCTCAGTGCCGTCCCCGATCCCGCGCTCGTGCTGCCCACGCTCGCCGACGCCGTCGGCGCCCGCCGCGAGCGCGGCGCCGAGGCGATCGACGCCGTCGCGACGGCGCTGGACGACGACCGGACGCTGCTGGTCCTCGACAACTTCGAGCAGGTCGCCGGCGCGGCCACCGACCTGGCGGCGCTGCTCGACGCCGTCCCCGCGGCCGTCCTCCTGGTCACCAGCCGGCAACTCCTCCGGCTGCGGTCGGAGCGGCAGTACCCGCTGGCGACGCTGCCCCAGGCCCCGGCCGTGCGGCTGTTCGCCGACCGCGCCGGCGCCGTCCGCCCGGGCTTCAACCTCGACTCCCTCAGCTACGCGGCGGTGAGCGAGATCTGCCACCGCCTCGACGGCCTGCCGCTGGCCATCGAGCTGGCCGCGGCCCGGGTCCGGCTGATGCCGCCGGTCGCGCTGCTCGACCGCCTCGTGCGGCAGCTCGACTTCCTCACCGGCGGGCCGGTGGACCTGCCCGACCGGCAGCGCACGCTGCGCGCCACCATGGACTGGAGCTACGAGCTGCTCGGCCCGCCCGACCGGGAGGTCTTCGCCCGGCTCGCGGTCTTCTCCGGCGGCTGGACCCTCGACGCCGCGGAGGCCGTCTGCGGGGCCGACGTGCTCGACTGCCTCTCCGCCCTGCTCGACGCGAGCCTGCTCGTGCGCTCCGGCGAGGACCGGCTGGACATGCTCGAGACGGTGCGCGCGTACGCGGCCGAGAAGTTGGCCGCCTCCCCCGACCGCCCCGAGACCGAGCGCCGCCACACCGCGTGGCTGGTCGAGCTCGTCGAGAGCCTGGTGACGGCGACCGGGCACGAGCACCGCACCCGGGCCGACCTCCTCGACGCCGAGCTGGCCAACCTGCGCGCCGCCCTGCAGCGGGCCATCGACACCGGCGACGTCGGCACCGCGGCCCTGCTGCTGCGCGACACGCTCTCGTACCGGACCCGCCGGGACGACGAGCGGGAGGCGGTGAAGTGGCTGGACAGGGCACTGGCGCGGGCCGACGACGCCGCCCCGGACGTCCGCGGCCGGCTGCTGGTGCTGCGCGCGTTCGTCGGCGGCGTCTTCGGCGACCTCGCGTCGGTGCGCGCGATGCTCCCCGAAGGCAGGGCGTTGCTCCCGGACGACGCCGCGCACGCCTACGACCACGCCATGGCCGCGGTGGCCGGCATCTACGTCGCGATCTCCGAGAACTCGCTGGCGGACGCCGAGCGCTGGATCCAGGACGCGCTCCACCGCTACACCGCGCTGCACCACGAGGTCGGCCAGGCGCACATGCATATCGCCAGCGGCGACGTGGCGATGCTGCGCTCCGACGTCGAGGCGGCCCAGCGGCACTACGCCGCGGCGGCCGACGTCGCCGACGCGGTGGGGGACGACGCCCTGGTCGGGCAGGCGCGCAACCTCCGCGGCCTCGCCCTCGCCGCGCGCGGGGACGTCGACGCCGCGCGACGTTCGATCCTGGACGGCGTGACCGCCTGCCGGCACGCGGGGCAACGGGCGAGCACCGCCCACGCCCTGGAAGGCCTGGCCGCGCTGGCCCTGGCCGACGGGCACGCCGCGGTCGCCGCCCGCGCCCTCGGTGCGGCCGCCTCGGTGCGCACGGCCATCGGGACGCCGCTCTCCCCCGCCCTCCCCCTGCTGCTGGACGACCTGGCCGCCCGGGCGCGGGAGCAACTGGGCGACGAGGCCTACGGAGCGGCGAGGGCCGAGGGCATGACGTGGTCGCTGCAGGAGGCGCTGGAGCGCACCCTGGCGTCGGCCTAACCGGCGACCGACGAGCCCCGGATCACCAGCCGGCAGGGCAGCGTCTCGACGCCGCTGTGCGGCTCGCCGTTCATCATCTGGAACAGCCGCTGCGCGGCGAGCCGCCCCAAGCGCTCGAAGTTCATGTCCACGCTGGTCAGCGGCGGACGCGCCTCGGCGGCCAGGATCTCCCAGTTGTCGAAGCTGACCACGGCCACCGACCCAGGCACGTCCCGCCCGCGGTCGCGGAGCGTCTCCAGCGCGCCCCGCGCGATCTGGTCGGACCCGCACACGATGGCGTCCAGGTCGGGGTGCAGGTCGAGCAGCGTCCCGGTCGCCGCACGGCCCCATCCCTCCGACCAGTGGCCGTACAGCACCTGGTCACCCACGAGGTCGAGGCCGGCCGCCGACAGCGCCGATCGCACGCCGTCGGCACGGTCGCGCGCCGCCGCGTACCCCACATCACCCGAGACGTGTGCGATCCGCCGCCGGCCGATCGAGAGCAGGTGTTCGGCGGCCATCCGCCCGGCGGCGGTGTTGTCGGGCACCAGCGAGACGTCGGCAGCGGAGGCCGACGGCGCGTAGGCGTAGACCACCGGCACCGGCAGGTCACCGAGCGACGGCCGGGGGTCGGTGCGCGAGCCCACCACGATCAGCCCGTCCACCCGCCGCGCCAGCAGCGCCGCCAGGTGGAACGACTCCCGGATCGCGTCACCCCGGGCGTCGCAGAGGAACACCGACATGCGGCCGGCGCCGAAAGCGTCTTCGGCACCCATGAGGATGGGGATCGAGAACCGGCCCTCGAGGTCGTTGGTGAGCAGCCCCACCGTGCCCGACTGGCCGGCCAGCAGCCCGCGCGCCAGCGGGTTGGGTGTGAACGAGATCCGCTGCGCCGTCTCCAGCACCCGCTGCCGCGTCTCCGGGTGCACCTGGTCGCGCCCGTTCAGCGCCTTCGACGCCGTCGCGATGGAGACCCCCGCGAGGCGGGCGACGTCCTTCAGCGTCGGTCGCCGGCCCTCCACCTCCGTCATCCGAACCCCCCTCGCGGATCCCGAAACGCTTTCGCACGGGCCGGTGCTTGACGCGTGACGAGCACCACTTTAGCGTGACGAAAAGCATTTCGGCAGAGTTTCGGTCCCGGTAAAGGTCCGAACTCCAGATCCGATCCGGAGGACCCATGTCCAGCAGGCAACGCCGCTTGCGCCGCTCCGCGCTCGTCCCGGTGACCGCCCTCGCGGTGGTCCTGACGGCGTGCGCCCCCGGAGGGGGCGGCGGCAACGAAGGCTCCAGTGACGGCGACGGCAGCATCACCATCGGCGTCGAGGCCGGCTCCCCCTGGGAGGCGTTCTACAAGGAGCATGCGCCCGAGTTCACCGAGGAGACGGGCATCGAGGTCGAGATCCTCGCCGTTCCCCACGCGAACATGCGCCAGCAGTTCCTCTCCGACGCCGTCTCCGGCGAGGGCGCCTACGACGTCTACACCGTCGACCAGCCCTGGATCCCCGAGTTCGCCGAGAAGGGGTACCTCGTCGACGTCACCGACCGGCTCGCCGACGAGGACCGCGACGACTTCCTGCCGCACACCCTCGACACCGTGAGCTACGACGGCGGCCTCTACGGCCTGCCGTTCATGGTCCACAACCTGGTGCTCTACTACCGCACCGACCTGCTCGCGGCCGCCGGCATCCAGAACCCGCCCACCACGTGGGAGGAGTACCGCGACGTCGCCATCCGGCTCACCGACCCGGCCGCGGGCGTCTACGGCACGATCATGCCGGGCAAGCAGGACAACGAGGTCTCCACCCGCTTCCAGAGCTACATCCAGCAGGCCGGCGGCGACATCGTCGGCGACGACGGCGCCCCGACCATCGACACCCCCGAGGCCCGCGCCGCGTTCGACCTCATGACCGGCGTCCAGTTCCAGGACCGCTCCAGCCCCGAGGGCCTGCACGACCTCACCGAGATTCAGGGCCAGTTCCTCGAGGGCAAGGTCGCCATGGCCCTGGTCTGGCCCTACCTGTACTCCCTCGCCCAGGACCCGGCGCAGTCGAAGGTCGCCGGCAACGTCGCCATCGCCCCCGCGCCGGGCAACCCCCACCAGGTCGCGACGACGTTCGCCTGGGGCTTCGGCATCTCCTCGGCCTCGCAGAACCAGGACGAGGCCTGGGAGTGGCTGCAGTGGTCGACCAGCGCGGAGATGCTCGAGCAGATCAGCCGCGACCAGACCGTCCCCACGCCCCGGCAGTCGGTCGTCGACACCCTCGCCGCCGACACCAGCCTCACCGACGCGCAGCGGCAGACCTTCCAGGTCTTCGCCGACTCGGTGGCGGCCAGCACCTCGATGCCGATGACGCCCGCCTACCCGCAGTACCAGGAGGCCATGGCGGTCGCCGTCTCGGCGGTGATGTCGCAGGGGTCGGACGTCGACAGCGCCCTGAGGACGGCGCAGGAGGCGATGGACGCGGCCTACGAGGAGTCGGGGCAGTGACCGCGGCGACGACGGCCGGGCGGCGCGGGCGGACGCTGGCCGGCCGGCGACGGCTCACCGGCGTCCTGCTCACCGGCCCGGCCGTCGTCGCCCTGGCCGTCACCGTCGCCTTCCCGGTGCTGTGGACGGTCTCGCTGAGCTTCCAGGAGTTCAGCCTCTCCCCCGCGGGGCCACCGGCCACCTTCGCCGGGCTGGACAACTACAGCCGGGTGCTGGGGTCGAGCGCCTTCCAGGAGGCCCTGCTGCACTCGATCGGCTTCGTCGTGACCTCGCTGGTCGTCGAGGTCGTCCTCGGGCTGGCCATCGCGGTGCTGCTCAACCGCGAGACGCGGGGCCGGAAGGTCATGCGGCTGGTCATCGCCCTGCCGCTGATGGTGGCCCCGGTCGTGGCCTCGCTGGCCTGGAAGTTCCTGTTCTCCAACGACTACGGGTTGATCAACCGGGGCCTGTCCGTGCTCGGCTTGCCGACCCCGTCGTGGTTCGCCGACGAGTGGCTGTCGCGGATCACCATCCTGGTCACCAACGTCTGGCTGGCCCTGCCGTTCGTCGTCCTGGTGCTCCTGGCCGGACTGGCCAACGTGCCCAGGGAGCTCGAGGAGGCGGCCCGCACCGACGGGGCCAGCCCGTGGCGGGCGTTCTGGCACATCACGCTGCCCCTGCTCAAGCCCGCGCTGCTGATCATCCTCGTGATCCGGCTCGCCGACGCCTTCCGCGTCTTCGACTCGGTCTACGTGCTCACCGGCGGTGGCCCCGGCGGCTCCACCGAGGTGATGAGCAGCTACCTGTACCGGCTGCTGTTCACCAACACCGACTTCGCCGGCGGCGCGGCGGCCGCCGTGGTCTTCGTCCTGGTCATCGCCGCCAGCGCGTGGGCGGTGTTCGCCCTGCTCCGCGACAAGGAGGACGCAGCGTGAGCACCCTGCTGAAGTCCCGTCCCCCGGCGGTCGCCGCGCCGGAACAGGCACCCCGCCGCAGCGCCCCCCGGCGGCGCAACCCCGTGAAGCCGATCGGCGCCGGCGTCCTCACCGTCGTCGCGACGTTCCTCTTCCTGCTGCCGATCATCTGGATCTTCACGACGTCGCTGAAGCCGACCGGCGAGATCTTCGCGATCCCGCCGACGGTGCTGCCCCAGGACCCGACCGTCGAGCACTTCGGCGACGTGCTCACCGGCACCGACGTGCTCCAGCTGTTCGGCAACAGCCTGGTCGTGGCTTCCGGGGCCACGCTGATCAGCCTGCTGCTCGGCGTCCCGGCGGCGTACGGCTTCGCCCGCTTCCGGTTCCGGCTGTCCGGCGTGCTGCTCGGCGCCGCGCTGGTCACCCGGTTCTTCCCGCCGGTCGTGCTGGCGCTGCCGTTCTTCCTGCAGTTCCGCTCGATGGGGCTGATCAACAACACCCTGGGCCTGGTCATCGCCTACATCCCGGTGGTGCTGCCCCTGGTCATCTGGATGCTCGAGGGCTTCTTCCGCAAGCTGCCCGAGGAGCTCGCCGAGGCGGCCCGGCTCGACGGCCTGGGCACGCTCGGCATCCTCACCCGCATCGTGCTGCCGATCTCCAAGCCCGCCGTCGGCGTCGCGGCGCTGTTCGGGTTCCTCGCGGCCTGGAACGAGTTCGTCATCGCCCTCGCGCTCACCCGCACCCCCGACGCCCAGACCATGCCGGTCGGGATCGCCGGCTACATCACCCAGTTCCAGACCTACTGGGGGCAGATGACCGCCGCCTCGGTGGTCTACCTGCTCCCCGTCCTCGTGGTCACCGTCGTGGCGCAGCGCGGCATCATCGCCGGCCTCATGAGCGGCGCCTCGAAGGGCTGACCGGCCCCAAGCCCCGAACGACCCCAGGAGAGACCGCACCGATGAAGCTGAAGGCTGTCCACCTCGACCCGGGCTCGGGCGTCGAGCTCTGGCACGGCGAGGAGCGCGCCGTCCGGCTGACCACCCCCGTGGTGGTCGAGCTCCCCGACGGCACCACCCTGCGCACTGCGTACGACGAGTTGACCGACGCGGGCGGCGTCCTCACCGGCACGGCGACCGTCCGGCACGCCGGCGGCGAGGTCGTCGTGCGCGACGCATGGTCCACGGGGGCTGGCGGCGTGAGCGTCGAGCGCGCGGTCACCGGCTCCGGCACCGTGCGCGTCTCGCTGGAGAGCACGCTGGTCGGCTCCCGGTTCTACGACGCCGTCCTGTTCGCGCCGCCGGCGCTGTACGACCTCAACGACGTCGACGGCGACGGCGTGGAGGACTACACCGACAGCCGCTCGCTGACCTTCCGCGACGACCGCCTGACCGGCCTGGCCGTGCTGTCCTACCTGCCGTCGGCCGGGCTGGGCATCGCGCTCAGCCGCGACGACGTCCCGGACTTCGACGACGTCCCCGACCGCGAGCGCGGCCAGCAGGAGTTCTTCCAGCGCACCGACATCGGCAGCCTGGGCCTGGTGCCGGACGACGACGAGCGGGTGAGCGCCGTCGCGTCGTACCCGTTCGTCGAGCAGACCCGCAGCCATGCGCTCACCGCGAAGGGCCGCGAGCCCTGGGGCGCGTTCTGGCCGCTGGCCGAGGGCGGCTTCGACGTCCGCTACGGCTTCACCGCCGTCGTCGCCGACACCCCGGTCGGCGCGCTGTGGGCGCTGTGGCAGCGGCGGATCGAGCACCTCGCCCCGCGCCGGGTGGAGCTGCCGGCGTCCTTCGACGAGCTGCACCGGCTGCGCATCGAGGCGCTGCTCCCCTACTACGCCGAGCGGGCCGGTGAGGAGCCGGTGCCGGCCGGCTTCGTGACCAACTGCCACCCGCAGAACGGCGAGCAGCTGCGCAACGTGCTGCAGTACGGCTTCACCGGGCAGACGGTGCTCAACGCCCTGCACGTGCTCGAGCACGCCGCGCGCACCGGGGACGACGACGCCGACGCCAAGGCCCGCAAGACCATCGACTTCTTCGTGCACCAAGTGCGCGAATCGCCGTTCGGCCTGTGCCCCACGCTCTACGACCTCGACGACGGCCGCAGCCGGGCCTGGTGGAGCGGGCTGCTGCTGCCGCTGGCCTACGCGGACGAGGCCACCGACCTCGAGGACCTCATGGGCCCGGTCTACACGCACATGAAGCACGCGATCGACGCCCTGTCGGGCGTCGAGGGCACCTACCTGCGGTGCATGGCCGAGGAGCACGAGGCGCTGCTGCGCGCCTACGAGGCCGAGGCCGCGCGCGGCCGGGAGCACGCCGACTGGCTGGCCACCGCCCGCCGGTTCGGCGAGTTCCTGCTCGACGTGCAGGAGGACGACGGCACCTGGCGGCGGGCCTACGACTTCGACGGCAAGCCGATCGTCGAGCCGCGCTCGTGGTTCGGGCCGACCGAGCTCAACCAGAAGTCCTCCACCGCCACCGTCGTCCCGCTGCTGCTGCGGCTGCACGCCCTGGACGGCGACCCGCGGTGGCTGGCCGCCGCCCGCCGGGCGACCGCCTTCGTCGTCGAGCACTTCGTCGACGGGATGAAGCACAACGGCGGCATCCACGACTCGATCTACGCCCGGCCGCAGCTGGTCGACAGCGAGAGCATCCTGTTCTGCCTGCGCGCCGCGCTGGGGATGGCCGAGGTGGAGCCCGACCGCCGCTGGCACGCCGCGGCGCTGGACGCGGCCAGGCTGCTGGCCACCTGGATCTACCTGTGGGACGTCCCGCTGCCTCCATCGAGCACGCTCGCCGGGTACGGCTTCCGCAGCACCGGCTGGAGCGCCTGCGACACCTGCGGCGCCGGCTACATCCACCCCTACGAGGTGCACGCCGTCCCCGACCTGTACGCGGTGGCACTGGCCGCCGACGACCGCGACCTGGCCACCGTCGCCGTCCTGTGCCTGCACGGCTCCAACGAGACGGTCGCCACCCCCGGTAAGACGTGGGGCTACGCCCGGCCGGGGCTGCAGGAGGAGGGGCTGCTGGTCAGCTGGTGGCTGATCGACGACCCGATGTTCCTCGGCACCGGGTTCGGCGGCCGCGGCAAGGGCGAGGGCAACAAGACCTGCCTGCCGTGGATCTCGGCCGTCGGCCTCGACGCCCACGCGCAGCTGCTCCAACGGTTCGGAACCACCGATCTCGAGGCCCACTGGGCGGCCCGGCGTGCGTGACGGCGACCTGACGTGGGGACGCCCCGTCGTCCCGGCCTGCGGCACCTGGCGCCCGCTCGGCATCGGCGACGTCCGGATCACCGGCGGCTTCTGGGCCGACCGCCAGCAGCTGAACGCGACGGCCATCCTCCGGCACTGCGAGCGGTGGATGGAGGACATGGGCTGGATCGGCAACTTCGACGCCGCCGTCGAGGGCCGCCTGCCTGCCGACCGGCGCGGCCGCGAGTTCTCCGACTCCGACGTCTACAAGCTCGTCGAGGCGATGGCCTGGGAGGTCGGCCGCACCGGCGACCGGGACGTGGACCGCCGGCTGCGCGCCCTCGTCGAGCGGATCGCCGCCGCGCAGGAGCCCGATGGCTACCTCAACACCAGGTTCGGCCGGCCCGGGCAGGAGCCGCGGTACAGCGACCTGCGGTGGGGCCACGAGCTGTACTGCTACGGCCACCTGATCCAGGCGGCCGTCGCCCGCGGCCGCACGCACGGCGACGACCTGCTCGTGACCGTCGCCCTGCGGACCGCCGACCACGTCTGCGAGGTCTTCGGGCCCCGAGGGATCGAGTCGGTCGACGGACACCCGGAGATCGAGGTCGCCCTCGTCGAGCTCGCCCGGTACACCGGCGATGCGAGGTACCTGGAGCAGGCCCGCCTGTTCGTGGAGCGCCGCGGTCACGGCGTGCTGGGCGACATCGAGTTCGGCGCCGCGTACTACCAGGACGACGTTCCGGTGCGGGAGGCCGCCGTCCACCGCGGGCACGCCGTCCGGTCGCTGTACCTGGCGATGGGTGCCGCCGACCTCGCCGTCGACACCAAGGACGACGAGCTGCTCGAGGCCGTCACCCGGCAGACCCGGCACACCCTCGCCACCCGCACCTACCTGACCGGCGGCATGGGCGCCCACCACGAGGGCGAGTCGTTCGGCCTGGACCACGAGCTCCCGCCCGACCGCGCCTACTCCGAGACCTGCGCCGGCGTCGCCTCGGTGATGCTCGCCCACC
Organism: Geodermatophilus sp. SYSU D00815; assembly: GCF_054050035.1. Classification (NCBI taxonomy): domain Bacteria; kingdom Bacillati; phylum Actinomycetota; class Actinomycetes; order Geodermatophilales; family Geodermatophilaceae; genus Geodermatophilus; species Geodermatophilus sp. SYSU D00815. Next base: position 202,310 of record NZ_JBJGYO010000003.1, read on the forward strand.
GGCTGCTGCTGGCCACCGGCGGACCCGAGTACGCCGACACGGTCGAGCGCACGCTGTTCAACGTCGTCGCCACCTCGCCCGCGGCCGACGGGCGGGCGTTCTTCTACACGAACACGCTGCACCAGCGCGTCCCCGGCGCCGTCCCGCCGCCGGACGTCGCGAGCCCCCGGGCGGCGTCGGCGCTGCGCGCGCCGTGGTTCAACGTCTCGTGCTGCCCCACGAACGTCGCGCGCACCTTCGCCACCCTCGGGGCGTACCTGGCGTCGGTCGACGACGGCGGGGTACAGCTGCACCAGTACGCGCCGGCGGAGATCGCCACGACGCTGCCGGACGGGTCGCCGGTGGGCCTGCGCGTGGAGACCGGCTACCCGGCGGACGGCGCCGTGCGGGTGGAGGTGACCCACGGGCCGTCGAGCTTCGTGCTGAGCCTGCGGGTCCCCGCGTGGGCGGGGACGGCGACGCTGCGGACTCCGTCCGGGTCGCAGACGGCCGGCCCCGGCTACGTGACCGTGCGGGTGGAACGCGGGGACGTCGTCTCGCTCGAGCTGCCCGTGGCGCCGCGCTGGACCTGGCCGCACCCGCGGATCGACGCGGTACGCGGGCAGGTCGCGGTCGAGCGCGGGCCGCTGGTGATGTGCCTGGAGTCGGTGGACCTCGGCGCGCCGGTGGACGACGTGCGGGTCGACGTCTCCCAGCCGCCGGGCGAGCGCGACGGGACGCCGGTCGTGCGGGCCGGCACCGTGCCGGTGCCCGAGCCGGCGTGGCCGTACGGGACGCCGGCCGAGGGCACCCGACCCGAGCTGCGCGAGGTACCGCTGGTGCCGTACCACTCCTGGGGCAACCGGGGTCCGTCGACAATGCGGGTCTGGCTGCCCGTCGCGCGGGACTGACGGCGCGCGGCCGTGTCCGGACGTCGCCCGAGGATCGAGGACGTCGGCCGCCGGGCCGGCGTCTCGCGGCAGACCGTCTCCCGGGTGCTCAACGGCTCGCCCAGCGTCAGCGACGACGCGCGGCGGCGGGTGGAGGCGGCGATCGCCGAGCTGCGGTACCGGCCGAGCTGGGCGGCGCGGGCCATGGTCACCGGCCGGGCTTCCGTCATCGGGATCGTGACGACGAGGCTCACCTCGTACGGGCCTGCCGAGACGCTCGCCGCCTTCGAGCGGGCCGCGGCCTGCGCCGGGTTCGCAGTCCAGGTGGCGAACGTCCCGGTCGCCGACCCGGACGAGGTGCGCGCCGCGGCCGGCCGGCTGCTCGACCACGGGGTCGCGGGGCTCGCCGTGCAGCTGCCGGTGCCCGAGCTCGACGTCGGGGTGCCGGTGGTGGGGCTGGGTGTGGCCGTCGGCGGCCACCCGGCCGCCCGGATCGACCAGCGGGCCGGCGCCCGTGAGGCCACGGCCCACCTGCTGGCGGCGGGCCACCGGACGGTCTGGCACGTGAGCGGACCGGACGACTGCCCGGACGGACGGGAGCGCGCTGCCGGTTGGGCGCTGGCGCTGCACGAGGCCGGGTCGGAGCCGCCGCCGCTCGTGCCGGCCGCCGACTGGAGCGCGGCGGCCGGTTACGCCGCGGGCCTGGACCTGCGCGAGCGCCCGGGCGTGACCGCCGTGTTCGCGGCCGGGGACTGCCTCGCCCTGGGTGTGCTGCGGGCGCTGCACGAGTGTGGTCTGGCCGTACCCGGCCGGGTCGCCGTGGTGGGGTTCGACGACGTCCCCGAGGCGGCGCACTTCACCCCTCCGCTGACCACCGTGCACGCCGACTTCGCCGGGCTCGGCGAGGCGGCGCTGCAGCTCCTGGTGGCGCAGCTGGGCGGCACGGACCCCGTCGTCGCGGAGCTGCTCCCACCCTGGCTGGTGGTGCGGGCCAGCGCCGCTGCCGCGCCCGCGGTCGCCGCTACGCGGCGTGGTGCCCTGGAGGCGGCGTCGCGATCACTGCCTGCTCCGCCGGCGAGGCCGGCCGAGTGGCAGCTCGCCACCGGTCACGGACGACGGTGAGGGCCTCCTCGGCGGGCACGCGGACGACGCCCTGGTGGCCGAGCGCGGTCTGCCACGCCTCTTCAGGCCATGTGGGGGTAGCGGTCGGCGTCGAGCAACTGGTGGCGAGCCGTTCCCGACCCTCCGGTGTGCTCGCGTAGTCGCGGGCGGCATCCAGCCAGCCGGGGTCTGAGGGCGCGAGCGCCTCGTACCGGCTGCGGGGATGCGCGCCGCCGGGCTCCTCCATGGTCGACGTCCTACGCGTTCTCGGCGCGCAGCCGCTCGAGCGTGCGCACCATCCGCTGAGCGCGCGCGATCTCCTCCAGGCGTCCGGGATCGCAACGGGGCAGCAGCACCCGGGTCGCGGCCCGGCACTCCTCGGGCATGCCGCCCAGCTCGGGTCGTCTGGTCAGGTCGAGCACCGTCTGTTCCGGGGTGGTGACGAGGGCCGGTCCGAGATCGGTGGGGCGCAGGGCCGCGTCGAGCCCGTCGACATCCCGGGCGACGAAGGTGACCGTGGCGGCAGGCCGGTCGGTGAGGCGGAGGGGGGCGTGCTGCCGGGGGACGGCGACGACGGCCTGACCGATGGCCCGGGGCAGTGCGCCGAGCAGCCGCGCGGCCGTCAGGTGCATGAGCACCGGCACCCGCTCGCCGAAGATGGCGGTGGCGACGCCCGCCGCGACGGCCTCGAGGGTCGGCATCCACGCAGGATCCTGGTCGTCCGGGACGGTGTAGTAGAGGCCGTGCGCGGCCTTGCGCACCCGCGGGTCCCGGACCAGCCGGTGCAGCTGCACGCTGGGCTGGCTGTAGACCTCGGCGAGGTCCTGCGGACGGAAGGTGCGCAGCGGCGCGCGGGTGATCTCCCCGGGTAGGGCTGCCATCCCGCCTCCTCTCACTACGCGGAAACTTATCTTCTGGATAAGGAATCGGCTAGTGAGGGCCTCGCCTTGAGGATCGGGGGGCGTCAGTCGCCCCAGTGGACGAACTCGGCGCCGCCGTCCTCCGTCGCCGAGGACTTCCCCGGCGACGCGGTCCGGGTGCCGCTGAGCGCCGCGCCTGATCCCGCGCTCGTGCTGGCCGACGCCGTCGGCGCCCGCCGGCAGCGCGGTGCCGAGGCCACGGAGGCCCTGGCGACGGCGCTGGACGACGAAGGGGCCCCGATGGACACCGGGACCCCTTCGCGTTCCAGCGGACGGCTACGCGGCGCGCACCTTGCCGACGGAGGGCGCGCTCGGCCTCGGCGTCGCACCGGCAGCGCCCTGGCCGACCTTGCCCGTGTTCACGAACTGGATGCACTGGCCCTGGTTCGGGAAGGCGGGGTCGGTGTACGTCCGCCAGCCACCGTTCTTGCAGTCCTCGGCCGTCGCCGGCTTCGCGGGCGGCTCCGGCGCCGGCTCCGCGCCGAAGTCGTAGACGGTGTCGTCGACCGTCAGCAGGTCGACCAGCGAGACCAGGCCGGCGTTGCCGCCGCCCTGGTTGACGCCGATGCCCATCGTGGTGGCGTTCCCAGTGACCTCCAGGACGTCGGCCCACGTGGCGCCGCCGTACTCGCTCGGGTCGTCCTGCGCGGCCTGCAGCTCCTGCTGGAGCGCCGACTGCGGAGTCCACCAGCCGCCCTCCGCGGAGGTCGGCGTCTGCGAGCTCCACGTGGTCGGGTTCGCGTAACCGGCCACCGCGTACAGCGGCTCGTACACCAGGACGGCGGGGACCCCCGCCTCCGTGACGATCTCGACGTTGATGGCAGGCGCCTGCCGCGGATCGCTCGACCCGGGCGCCGTGACCAGGTAGTCGTACGAGATCGTCCGGATGCTGCTCAGCAGCGCACCGCGGTGGTCGTACTCGAGGGCGAAGGCCTTGGCGTTGCCGTCGACGGGCGTCGAGAGCTGGAGGTGCGTGTCGCCTTCGACGTCGACGAGCGCGACGGTTCCGGCGCCGCGCTGGTAGGTGCACCAGCCCGACTCCGTGACCTGGCAGGAGCTCGTGGCACCGGTCAACGGCGTGCCCAGGTCCTCGGCGGACACGTAGGTCGTCCCGGCGGCCTGCGCGGTGCCGGACAGCGCGAGCAGGGACGCAGCGGCGGCTGCCACCACGGCGAGGGTGCGACGCATGAAATCGAAGCCTTTCCGGAGACCGTCCCGGTGACCGTCTCCCGCCGGGCATCGACCCGGCACGCGTCGACCCCGGTGGCCGACAGCAGTGAGAGGCTCCGCCACTCCGAGGTCGTGGCCGACGAACCGAGCTCGTCCGCACCGACGTGTCGGGCACGCGTGCACCAGCCGCCACTGGAGGCCCGGAGTTCCCCCACCCCGTCCGGACCGCGGCGCCTCCCGGGCCGCGCGACACCCATGGGCGCTCGGTCACGGACGCGCGCTAGCCACCCACGCTTCGAAACCGGCCGGTCCCGTCCCAGTTGCGGTGACCCTCTGCAGTTGGTACGACACCAACAGTCGAGCACGGCGTGGTGCTCGGCCACACGGGGGTCCTGCGCTCACACCGAGGGGGACCACATGCGCAGATTGATCGTCCTGTTCGCCGCGTTGCTCGGGCTGCTGGCGGTCGCCGGCCCCGCGCAGGCCGTCACCAACGGCATCCCGGACGGCGACAACCATCCCTACGAGGGCCTGCTGCTCTTCAGTGACGGCAGCACCTTCTGGCGCTGCACCGGCTCCTTGCTGAGCCCCACCGTCGTGCTGACCGCCGGGCACTGCACCGACGGCGCCACCGAGGTGTGGGCCACCTTCGACACCGACGTGCCCCGCGGCGACCTGCCGATCGCCGAGTTCTTGGCGACCGGGCCGTTCACCACCGGCACGGCGTACACCCATCCGGACTTCTGCATCGAGTGCGGCTCGGGTCTGACCCGGTTCGCCGACTACGACATCGGCGTCGTCGTGCTCGACGAGCCCTCGACCGTGACCGAGTTCGCGGTGCTGCCGACGGCGGGCCTCGTCGACACGCTCCCCATGCGGACGCCGGTCGACCTCGTCGGTTACGGGGTGCAGGAGCGCGTCGTCGGTGGCGGGCCGCCGGAGTGGACCGGCACGTTCACCCGCTACTACGCCCCCTCGCTGCTGGTGGCCAGCGAGAACGGCCTCAGCGACAGGTTCATCAAGCTGACCGCCAACCCGGCGCAGGGCCGGGGCGGCACCTGCTTCGGCGACTCCGGCGGAGCGGACTTCCTGGGCGGGACGGACACCGTCCTGGCGGTCAACTCCTTCGTGACGAACGGCACCTGCGCCGGCGTCACCTACTCCCAGCGCGTCGACCTGCCCGAGGTGCTCGAGTTCGTCGAGAGCTTCCTCTGATCGGCACGCGGTAGCACCACGGCGGCCGCCCGGTCACACGACCGGGCGGCCGCCGTCCGCCCACCGTGACGGTGGGGAGGGGACCGGCTGACGCCGCGCTCCGTCAGCGCGCTCGCGAGTAGAACAGGACGACGTTGCCGCCCGGGAAGGTGAGCACGTCGTCGAGGTCGAACCGGGTGGGCGCGAACTGCGGCCCGAAGGCCGTGCGCCCGGTCCCCGCGACGACGGGGTAGCACTTGACCACCAGGCGGTCGATCTCGTCGAGGAGCCGGCCCGCCAGCTGTCCCCCGCCGGCGAGGTAGACGTCCAGTCCCGTCTCCTCCTGCTTGAGCGCGCGCACCGCCGCGACCGGGTCGTCGCGCACGACGGTCACCTGCGGGTCCGGCGACTCCAGCGTGCGGGACACGACAACCTGGCGCAGGTGCGCGTAGGGGCTGGTGATCCCGGCCTGGAGCGCGGGGTCGTAGGTGCGCCGGCCCATCACGATGGTGTCGAAGCGCCGGTTGGGCACGGAGTCGATCCCCAGCGCCCGGCGGATGTGCGTGGGCAGCGCGTCACCGAACTCGGTGGCCATCCACTCCTCGTACGGCTGCGAGGCCGGGTAGAAGTCGATCTGGTCGCCCGGTCCCGCGATGAAGCCGTCGATGGTGACGCCGACGTAGTAGACGAGGTCGCGCACGTCGCCTTCCTACTCCGACCTGGCAGCGGGAGCAGCATCGGCTGAACGGCCGAGGGGCGGGCCCCCGCGGGGGGGGGGGGGGGGGGGGGGGCCGGGGGGGGGCCGGGGTGGGGGGCCCCCCCCGGCGCGGGGGGGCGCCGCCCCGGGGGCGTTACCACGGCGGTCAGACGCTCTCGGGCACCCGCTCGGCCGGGCGGCGGCGCACCGGCCGGAGCGCGCGGGAGGCGGTGCTGCGGGCCAGTTCGAGGATCGGGCCGGTGTCCCACGGCTTGCGGGCGGTGTCGTCGTCGGCCGCCTCGGGCGCGGGACGGGCCTCCGGCACCTGGCCCAGCACCGACCGCTCGGCCGCCGCGGCCAGCCGTGCCCGGCGGCGCTCCAGCACCGCCTCCTTCTGCCGGTCGACGCGCTCCTTCTCGGCCAGGACGAGCAGCTCCTGCTGCGCCTCCTCGACCTCGCGGCGCGCCGCCTGCTGCAGCTCCTCCACCGACAGGTCGCCGTCGTCGCGCATCTCGGCCAGCCGGTCGTAGGTGGTCTTCGGGCCGAAGTTGAGCAGCATCTTCATCAGCACCGGCAGCAGCTCGATGCAGATGAACAGCAGCGCCAGCATGTAGTGGGCGGCGGCCATCGTGGCGTTCGAGTCGGTCAGCCGCGACAGCGCCTCCAGCCGGATGAGCATCCCGGTGTTGTCGCTGTTGGTCGCGTCGAACGCCGCCTGCAGCCGCGCCTGGTCCCCGGTCAGCCGCGCCAGCTCCGCCTTGTCGGTCTCCAGGTCGGCGGCGGCCTGCTGCATCGCGCGCCCGGCGCCGGCCGACACCGCGGCGATCGCGGCGTCCAGCTCCGACCGGGCCGAGTCGACGACGCCGGCCTGCGCGTCGGCGGCGGCCCGGGCCTGCACGTAGGCCTCCCCGGTGCCGGCGTCGCCGGTGCCGCAGGTGCCGTCGAGCTCGCACTGCGCCTTGGCCGACAGCTCCCGCTGCGTGGCCAGCGCCTGGTCGTAGGCCGCCTGGGCCGCGGCCACCTCGCCCTGCAGCGGCGCGAGGTCGGGGTCGGACTGCCCGCCCGAGGCCACGATCGCCTGCTCGGCGGCCACCCGCTCCCGCAGCTCGGGCAGGCCGGCGAAGCGGGCGTCGGAGTCCAGCGACCGCTTGTACTCATCCGACTTCTCGGCCTGCAGCGCGACGATCTCGGTGTCGATCTCCTTGTGGAAGATCTGCAGCGTCAGCGGCGTGGAGATCACGATGCCCAGCACCAGAGCCAGGCCGACCCGCGGCAAGGCCATGAGGGCGTTGCGCTTCAGCGACGCGTCGTGGGCCATCCCGACCAGCAGCATCCGGTCGAGGTTGACGATCACGAAGCCCCAGCCGATGCCGACGAGCACCGCGAACGGCCACCACACACCGAGCGCCATGGACACCGCGAACGCGGCCGACAGCACCGCGAGGCCGCCGGTCGACAGCAGCACCCCGCCCAGCGCGGCGAACTTCGCCCGTGCGCCGGGAGCCACCTCGAGGATGTCCGGTCGCGCACCCGCCAGCGTCGCCAGCCAGTTGCCGACCCGTCCACGCCGTCTGGCCATCCCCCAGCCCCCTCCTCAGGTGGCGGGATCGAAGGAGCATCCGCCACCTCGTACCTCTATCGGCGGGCGCGGCGGCCACCGGCACGGTCGGGCGGCTGTGATCCCGTTGACCCCGCACCGCCGGAGGGAGGACCGTTCCGTCACCACCGGCACGGGAGGTCGGTCGTGCGCACCCGGTTCACGCAGCTCGTCGGCTGCACCGTCCCCGTCCAGCAGGCCCCGATGGGCGAGATCGCCGCCCCCGCCCTCGTGGCCGCCGTCGCCGACGCCGGCGCCGTCGGCACCCTGTCGGCCCTGAACGTCGCGCCGGAGCTCCTGCTCGAGCGCATCGACGGGCTGCTCAGGCGCACCCGCGGGGTCCTGGCGGTCAACTTCGCCGGTCAGGACGTCGACCCCGGCGTCGTCGCCGACGCGGCCGCGCGCGTCCGGCTCGTCGACTGCTTCTGGTTCGACCCCTCCCCCGCGGTCGTCGAGCGCGCCCACGGCGCGGGGGCTCTGGTCAACTGGCAGGTCGGCTCGGTCGAGGAGGCCCGCGCCGCCGTCGACGCCGGCTGCGACGTCGTCACCGTCCAGGGCTCCGAGGCCGGCGGTCACGTGCGCGGCTACGAGCCGCTGTTCCCCCTGCTGCAGGAGGTCCTCGACGCGGTCGACGTCCCCGTCCTCGCCGCCGGGGGCATCGCCGACGCGGGCACCTTCGCCGAGGTGATGCGCACCGGGGCGGACGGCGCCCGGATCGGCACCCGCTTCATCGCGACGGTGGAGTCCGGCGCCCACCCCGCCTACAAGCAGGCGCTCGTCGACGCCGGCGACGACGCCACCGTGATCACCGGCGCCTTCGCCGTCTGCCCGCTGTGCGCCACCAGCCCGCGCGCCCGGGTGCTGCGGTCGGCGGTGCAGCGCGTGGCCCGGGCGGCGGACGTGGTCGGGACCGCGGCGATGGGCGGCCGGCAGGTGCCCGTCCCCCGCGGCGCGGGCCTGCCGCCCTTCGCCGGCGTCGACGGCGACGTCGCGGCGATGGCGCTCTACGCCGGCACCGGCGTCGGGGCCGTCGACGACGTCCGGCCCGCGGCGGAGGTCATCGCCGAGCTGATGGCCGCCGTCGAGCCGACCGCCCGGGCCTGAGAGCCCTCGGACCCCGCCCGCGCGCTGCTACCTTCCCCGCCGATGAGCGAGGGACCGGGCGTGTTCGCCGAGCAGCTGCGGCGCTTCCGCGAGCGGGCCGCGCTCACCCAGGAGGAGCTCGCCGAGCGCGCCGGCGTCACCGCCAAGGCCATCGGCGCGCTCGAGCGGGGCGAGCGGCGCCGTCCGTACCCGCACACGGTCCGCGCGCTCGCCGACGCCCTCGGCCTCGGCGACGCCGACCGCGACGCGCTCTCCGCCGCCGCCCGGCCGGCCGCGCCGCCCGAGCCGCCGGTCCCGCCCGGCGTCCCGCTCCCCGCCGCGCCGCTCATCGGCCGCAGCCGCGAGCGCGAGGAGCTCGCCGCGCTGCTCACGGACGGCACCACCCGGCTGGTCACGCTCACCGGCCCGGGCGGCGTCGGCAAGACGACGCTCGCCCTCGACGTGGCCCGCGCGGCCTCGAGCGCCGTCACCGTCGTCGAGCTCGCCCCGGTGGGCGAGGCCCGCCTGGTCGTGCCCACGCTGGCCCGCGCCCTCGGCGTCCGCCAGCTCGCCGACCCGCTGATCGACGCCGTCGCCGCCCACCTCGGCAGCCGCGACCACCTCGTCGTCCTCGACAACGTCGAGCACGTGCTCGACGCCGCCGGCGACGTCGCCGAGCTGCTGCGCCGCGCCCCCGGGCTCACCGTGCTCGCCACCAGCCGCGCGCCGCTGCGCATCCGCGCCGAGCGCGACTACCCGCTCGCGCCGCTCCCGGTGCCGGGCAGCACGCACCCCGACGACGTCGGCCGCTCCCCCGCCGCCCGGGTCTTCCTCGACCGCGCCCGCGCCGCCGGCCGCGACATCGCGCTGGACAGGTCGGCACCCGACGTCGCCGCCATCTGCCGGCGCCTCGACGGCCTCCCGCTCGCCCTGGAGCTCGCCGCCGCGCACGCCCGCTTCCTCGACCCCGCCGCCCTGCTCGCCCGGCTCGACCGGGTGGTGGGCGAGCCGCGCTCGCGCGATCTGCCGCAGCGTCAGCGCACGATCCGGGCCACCCTCGACTGGAGCCACGACCTGCTCACCTCGGCCGAGCAGGTGCTGCTGCGGCGGCTGTCCGTCTTCGCCGGCGGCTTCCGCCTGGAGGCCGCCGAGCACGTCAGCGGCGGCGACGTCCTGCCCGCGCTGGAGGGCCTGGTCGAGCAGTCGCTGGTCGTCGCCGAGCACGGCCGCTACCGCCTGCTGGAGCCGATCCGGCAGTACGCCGCCGCGAAGCTCGCCGAGGCCGGCGAGACCGCGGTGATCGCCGGCAGCGCCGCCGACTTCTTCCTCGACCTGGCCGCCGACGCCCGCGCCGGGCTCAAGGGCCCCGACCAGGGCGACTGGCTCGACCGGCTGCAGGCCGAGCACGGCAACCTCGGCGCCGCCTTCGCCCACCTGCTCCAGGCCCGCCGGTACGGCGACGCCGCGCTGCTCGGCGTCGACACCTGGATGTACTGGGCGCTGCGCGGCAACGCCGTCGAGGGGCTCGGCTGGCTCGCCCGCGTCCCCGACGACGGCCTCGACGCCCCGGAGCGCGCCGGGCTGGACGTCGCGGTCGCCGCGCTGCGCTACGCCTCCGGCGACATCCCCGGCATCGTCGCGCCGGCCGCCCGCGCCGTCAGCAGCGCGACCGAGGTCGGGGACGACGAGCTGCTGGCCGAGGCGCTGGTGCTCGGCGGGTCGGCGGCGGTGTTCCTCGGCGACGCCGAGCGCGCGAGCCGGCTGGTCGCAGAGGCCCGCGACGTGGCGGCGCGGTCGGGCAGCCGCTGGGCGCAGGCGCACGGCGCGCAGCTGGAGGCGCAGCGGCTCATCCGCTCGGGCGCCCCGGCCGGCGCCGGCGCCGTCCTCGACGAGGCCGAGCGGGTCGCCCGCGAGCTCGGGAGCCCGTTCACGCTGGCCACGGTCCTCAACGCGCAGGCCAGCCTCGCCAGGGTCAGGGGCGAGGACGACGCCGCGCTCGCCCACCTGCTGGAGGTGGTGCAGCTCGCGGCCGGCATCAGGACGACGTGGAACACCGCCTACGCGCTGCCCGACCTGGGCGCGCTGGCCGCCGAGCGGGGGCAGCCCGAGCTCGCCGCGGAGCTGTTCGGCGCCGCGGCGGAGGCGGCGGCCACCACGGTCGCCGTCCCGCCCGACCCCGAGCACGCCAGCCGGCTGCTCAACGCCGTCCGCGCGGAGCTCGGCGAGGAGGCGTTCCGGCGGGCCTGGGAACGCGGCCGGCGGGTGGAGCCGGCCGACGTCCCCGGCCTCGCCGCGCGGATCACCCGCGTACCCGCCTGACGTACTTCCGGTACCTGCGGGCGAAGACGGTCCGGAACAGCAGCCGCGCCGGCGGCGGCACCTTGGCGTACATCTCGGCCGCCTCCTCCGGGGTGGCCTCCTCCAAGATCATCCAGCCCATCAGCGGCAGGTCGGACCTCTTCATCTGCCCGAAGCCGTGGTCGCCGAGCTCGGTCCACTCCTCCTGAGTCACGTGCCGCTCGGCGAGCGGGAGGATGTGCTGCTCCTCCTCGGCGAGGTGCTCGAACAACCCGTCGGCGAGGTCCTGGAACAGCGCGGCGACCTCCGCGGTCACCGCCGGGCGCGCCTCGGCCTCCCAGCGGGCCAGCGCGGTCCGCAGCTTCTCGGTGCACTCCTCGACCCGGTGGTGCTGGGCCTCCATGCGGTGGATCAACGCCTCGTCGGGCGGGCAGCGCTCCAGCAGCTTGGGCCACAGCAGCTCGTCCTCGCCGGAGTGGTGCAGGTGCAGCCCCGCGAGGATGCGACGGCCGTGCTCGGCCAGGACGGCGGCGCGGGCGGTGTCGCCGGCGGGGACGGCCCGCACGAGCCGGGGCATGAGCCCGAACTCGCGGCGGAAGGCGCGGTGCACGACGTACATGTCGTGGACGTCGGTGAGGGTGGCGGTCTCGGTCATGGCGACGAGCCTGCGGCCGGACCGGTGCACGGAACACCCACAGCGGTCCCACACCCGCCCCCACAGTTCGAGGTCGGTGTGCCCTGTCGCGGCCGGTGGGGACGGCGGCACACTGCCGCCCCATGAGCACGGTCCGCCGCGAGGTCGTCGTCGCCCGCCCCCGGGCCGCCGTCTTCGACTACCTCGCCGACGTGTCGCGGCACCACGAGTGGGAGAGGGACCTGGTCCGCACGGAGATGGTGGACGACGGCCCGATCGGCGTCGGGTCCCGCGGGGTCGAGGTGCGCCGCGTGATGGGGCGGGAGATGCGCTCGCCCTTCGTCATCACCCGGCACGAGCCGCCCGAGCGGCAGGACTTCCACACCACCGCCGGCCCCGTCCGGCCGGACGGCGTCCTGCGCTGCGAGGAGGACGGCGCGGGGACGCGGGTGTCGTACGAGCTCACGGTGGGCGGCCTCCTCGGCCCGGTCATGGCGCGGGTGATCGGCCGCGGCATGGACCGCGACCTCGCCACCCTCAAGCGGCTCCTGGAGGAGGGCGGCTGAGGCAGCGGCGCGTCGTCATCTGCTGACAGCGATCCGGGCCCGGGTCGGCAGGTGCCGTGCGGCGCGGCTGGCCCGTCTGCGCGAGGCCCTCCCCCACCCTGACGCCGTGGGCTACTTCGGCACCTTCATCTACTCCGACGGCCAGTGGCGCGACCGCGCCGACGGGACGCCCGAGCTGGTCGTCGACATCCACGACAGCGACATCGCGACCGTCGACTACCGACCCGCTCCCCCGGGGCTCGGCCGGTTCTACCTCGGCATCCAGCCGCGCGACTACTTCGCCGACCCCGACGCCAGCCGGCCGCTCGACGTCCCCGCCGAGGTGGACGGCTTCGTGAGCTGGGCGCGGCAGACCCTCGGCCGGGCGCCGCACCCCGAGGACGTGCGCGACCTGGTCGCCGAGGACGGCAGCACGGTGCCGGACACCGACTTCGTCGAGGAGACCGTCGCCGAGCTGCTCCAGCTGCTCGGCCTGCCCCTGCCGCCGGCCCTCGACGAGGTCACGAGCTAGTCCGCTGCCGGGGCCTTCCTCGCGCTCCGGGGGTGCTGCAGGACCCCTGGAGTACGAGGAAGACCCCGGGAGCGGCGGGCCGCTTCCGGTATCAGAAGGTCCACTCCCAGCCCCCGTCGGTCCCCGCCACGAGGAACACGAGCGAGCCGTGGTCGACGGGCGAATCCAGGATCACGGTGCCCCGGTACTGCTGGGCGTCGCCGAGGAAGTCCTGGGTGATCCGCCGGCTCTCGTGGAGGCACGAGTAGGAGTTGCCGTTCAGGCTGGTGACGGTCACCCCGTCGGGACCGATCACCTGGAACTGGTCGGCGGTGAACAGGACCGGGATGCCCTGCTCGGTGTAGTTGGCGGTCGTGCTCGCCCGGATGTCGACGGCGATGTAGTGGCCGTTCGCCGGCGGCTGGGCGAAGCCGCTGTCGCAGACCGGGTTCACGGTGATGTTGTCCACCGCGAACGAGAACACCTGCTCCTTGCCCGTCGTGTCGGCGAATCCGCCCTCCTGGCCGAGCTGCTTCACGATGTTGTTGCGCTCGTTGTGGGACGGCGTCGCGGCGGTCGTCGTCGGAGCGGTGCTGGTGGTCGGCGGGAGAGCGCTGCGAGAAGTGCTCCCGGCTGCGGCGGCCTCCGAGACGTCGTCACCACCGCACGCCGTCAGCGGGAGACAGGCGAGGACGAGAGCGGCCGACAGCGCGGCAGGTGTCTTCATGGGCAAGGCTTCTCCGTCGTCACACGTACCGATTCGACTCGGCAGCGTGTTCCGTGTCCCGCAGGCAGACCAGTCACTGCGGCCGAGGAGTGACCGAACCGGTCGAGATTTGGCCCTTCCGAGCGATGCTCGCGACCAGCCGGCGGTCTTGCGGTGCTGCGCCCGCGTCTGCGGTCCTGCACGACCGCGAACGCGCGCACGACACCGCGGGAGCAGTGCGCGCCCCAGCCCCTTTCCGCGGCAACCGACCGGTGGGACGCTGCGCCGCGAGGGAGGGAGTGCCATGACCGGAGCGGCCACCCGACCACCCCGCGTACCGCCGAAGTGGTTCGTGCGCGCGGCCTGGTGCGTCCACCGGGCGCTGTACCGGGTCAGCGGCGGCCGCTTCCTCTGGACCCCGGCGAACAAGCGCGGCTGGGGCGCGCTGCGCCTCACCACCGTCGGGCGGAGGTCCGGCCAGGAGCGCAGCGTCATCCTCGGCTACCTCGAGGACGGCGCCGACCTCGTCCTGCTGGCGATGAACGGCTGGCAGGAGGGCTCGCCGGCGTGGTGGCTCAACCTCCAGGCCCACCCGGACGCCGTCGTCCGCCTGGCGCACCAGCAGCCGCGCCCGGTGCGCGCCCGCGCCGCGACCGGCGAGGAGCGGGACCGGCTGTGGCAGCGCTGGCGCGCGGTCGACCCGGACCTCGACGGCTACGCGGGACGGCGGTCGACCGAGACGCCGGTCGTCGTCCTCGAACCCCGCGACGCGACCGCGTGACTCAGCCGACCGCGGGGATCGTCACCTCGCGCTCCCCGAAGCGGGCGGTCAGCGGCCTCGTCGGCGTGATCCCCTCCGGCAGCTCCACGACGGTGACGTGCCCGCTGAGGTCCGCGGTGCAGGGGTCCCGGTCGGGGAAGAGCGGCCCCAGGCGGACCTCGATCGCCTGGTCGCCCACGACGTCGAGGCCGTGCGGGCCGCTGGGGCAGCTGCTGCTGCCGTAGCCGACCACCGCGAGGTAGCGGCCGTCGTCCACCCACGCGACCGTCGGCTCGAACAGCGGGAGGTCCCCGGGAGCGGTCGGCGGGACCGGCTCGGACCGCATCGGCTCGGGGGGCACCGGCGCCGGGGAGGGCTCCGGCAGCACCTCCACCGAGGGCCCGGGGGTCGGGCCGAGCACGAACCCCGGGCCCTCGCCGAGCGCGAACTCCGCCACGTAGGGCAGCGGCTCCCCCGGCCCGCCGGCGCCGGCCCCGCACGCGGCGACCACGGCCGTCGCCAGGGCGAGCAGCGGGAGCCGGCGGTCGATCACGGCTCGCATGGTGCGGCTCGGCCGTCGCCCGGTCCAGCACCCGCGCCCTGCTCACGTTCGGATGACACGGCGTCACGCTGCGTTCAAACGGTTGGCATGCCCAACCCCCGCAGGCGTGACGCCTCCCCTCCGAACGAGTGGGCGATCTTGTGAACCCTCTGTGAGGTCACTCACCGTGATCGCGACCGCTCCATCCGACGGAACAGGGGGATCCGCCGTGAACCTCACCCAGGGCCTGCACCGGGCCGCGCAACACGACCCGGCCGGCGTCTCGACCATCTGCGGGCCGCGCGTCCGCACCCACGCCGAGACGCTCGACCGCGTCGCCCGGCTGGCCGGTGCGCTGCAGGGCCTGGGGCTGAGGACCGGCGGGCGCGCCGCGATCCTGTCGCTCAACTCCGACCGCTACGTCGAGTCGGCCTGCGCCGCGCTCTGGGCCGGCGGGGTCGTCGTCCCGGTGAACACGCGCTGGAGCGTGCCGGAGATCGTCGACTCGCTCGTCGAGATCGACGCGCGGATCCTCGTGGTCGACGACGCCTTCGCCGCCATGGCCGAGGACATCCGGTCGGCCCACCCGCGGCTGCAGCACGTCGTCCACGCCGGAGACGGCCCGGCGCCGGCCGGCATGCTCGCCTACGAGGAGCTGGTCGCCGCCGCGGCGCCGGTCGAGGACGCCTACCGGCACGGCGACGACCTGGCCGCCATCCTCTTCACCGGGGGCACCACCGGCCGCTCCAAGGGCGTGATGCTCAGCCACGCCAACATGATGACGTCGATCTTCGGCTGCCTGGCCACCGAGCAGTTCCTCACCCCGGGCGGCACGTTCCTCATGGTCATGCCGATGTTCCACGTCGGCGGCCTCGGCGTCGCCTTCGCCCAGGTGACCCGCGGCGGCCGGCAGGTGATCATGCCGGGCTTCGACCCGCTGGCCGTGCTCGAGGCGATCCCCGAGCACCGGATCACCGACCTCGGCCTCGTGCCCACGATGATCCAGATGCTCGTCGACCACGAGCGGGTCGAGGAGTTCGACCTCACCAGCGTCGGCCGGGTCTTCTACGGCGCCTCCCCCATCTCCGAGGGGCTGCTGCAGCGCGCGATGAAGACCATGCCCGAGGCCGCCTTCAGCCAGCTCTACGGCATGACCGAGCTCGCGCCGTCGGTCACCTTCCTCTCGCCCGAGGACCACGACGACCCGGTGCGCCGGCGCTCCGCGGGCCGCCCGCTCGCCCACGTGCAGGTGCGCGTCGTCGACAAGGACGGCGCCGAGGTGCCCCGCGGCGCCACCGGCGAGATCGTCGTCCGCGGCGGCAACGTGATGCTCGGCTACTGGGAGCGCCCGGTCGAGACCGCCGAGGCGCTGCGCGGCGGCTGGATGCACACCGGCGACGGCGGCTACATGGACGACGACGGCTTCGTCTACATCTGCGACCGCATGAAGGACATGATCATCAGCGGCGGTGAGAACGTGTACTCCGCCGAGGTCGAGAGCGTGCTGAGCCTGCACCCCGCCGTCGCGATGTGCGCCGTCATCGGCGTCCCCGACGAGCGGTGGGGCGAGCGGGTGCACGCCGTCGTCGTCCCGGTGGCCGGCGGCACGATCACCCTGCCCGAGCTGCGGGCCTTCTGCGCCGAGCGGATCGCCGGCTACAAGACCCCCCGGTCGATGGAGCTGGTCGAGGCCATGCCGCTGTCAGCCGCGGGCAAGGTGCTCAAGACCGAGCTGCGCAAGCCGCACTGGGACGGCCACGTCCGCGCCGTCTCCTGATCCCGACGACGCGGTGCCACCGCCCCGGGACCCGGCAGGGTCCCGGGGCGGTCGTCGTGCGGGTGGCGTCGCGGCGGCCCGCCCCCTACACCGCGGGCTGATCCGCTGCCAGGCTGGCGCTCTCCCGAGGAGGGCGCCATGACCGACTACGCGCTCGCGGTCAGCGAGGCCGAGGTCCGCCGGTACCGCTTCATGGCCGAGCGGGCCCGCGCCGACGAGGCCGACCACTGGCGCCGCGCGGGCATCGGCCCCGGCGCCGTCGTCGCCGACGTCGGCTGCGGCCCGGCCGCGGTCGCCGTCCAGGTGGCCGACGTCGTCGGCCCGTCCGGCCGGGTGCTCGCCGTCGAGCCCGACGCGTCGGCCCGCGCCGCCGCCCGGCAGGTCATCGCCGCGTCCGGCGCGACCAACGTCGAGCTCACCGCAGGGACCGGCACGAGCAGCGGCCTCGCCGCCGGCTCGGTCGACGTCGCGATGATGCGGCACGTCCTGGCCCACAACGGCCCGGACGAGCAGCGGATCGTCGACCACCTGGCCTCGCTGGTGCGGCCGGGCGGCAGCGTCTACCTGGTGGACGTCGACGGGACGGCGGCGCGCACCCTCGACCTCGACCCGGAGCTGGACGACCTGTTCGAGAAGTACCTCGAGTTCCACCGCCGCCGCGGCAACGACCTGATGACCGGGCTGCGCCTGCGCCGCCTGCTCGAGCGCGCCGGGCTCGACGTGGACCTGCACGAGAGCCGGTACACGATCGCGACGCTGCCGCCCGGGGTGCAGGCACCGATGTGGGCCGCCCGCGACGCGATGGTCGCCGAGGGCGTCGCGACCGCCGACGACGTCGCCCGCTGGGAGGCCGCCGTCACCCGTGCCGACGCCGCCGCCGCGCGCCCGACCTACTTCGCCCCCGTCTTCGTCGCGATCGGACGGCGGCGGTAGGCCTCAGCCGGACTGCTCGAGGTTGCGCGCGTCCCACTCGTTCGGCGAGCTGCTCCACACCAGGGACGCGGCCACCTCCCGGCCGTCGGGCAGCGTGACCCGCAGCAGCCCCTGGTGGATGTCCTCGGCGGGGCCGTGGCCGGCCGGGTGCGTGCAGCGCACCTCCCGCCCCTCGGCGACGACCACGTACGCCGGGCACGAGGTCACGGAGCCACCACCGACCTGGGGAAGGGGTCGTCGCCGGAGAGGTCGCCGACGGTCGCGACCAGCGGCAGCGCGACGGCCGCCGCGAGGACCACCGCCGTCGCGGCCAGCTTCCGGACAACACGCACCGACGCACTGTGCCCCGCGGACCGTCACGGTCCGTGGCGGCCGGCCCGCGGTGTAGCCCGTCCGGGGGCGGGTTCCACCCGTGCAGGCGACCCGTGGGCAGAGCTCGGGCCCCGCTCGTCTTCCCCCGTGCAGGACGAGCGGGGCCCGGAACTTCCCCCTGGTGCGGGCTCCCCCTGCCCGCACGGAGAACTCTGGCGGGCGAAGCGCGCGATCAGCTCCACGCATCCGCAAGAAAACCGCAGGAACCGCGAACCCCTACCGGCCTCCGCGACGATGACAGGGGTGAGGTGGCCGCGACCGGTGTCCGGCAGCCGGCCTTCCCCGTGGGCACGGGCACCGGCGCCGGCGCGGCCACCTCCCCGGCGGCACGCCCGTCGGCGGGCGCGGCGACGGCGCGCCGTCAGGCGGTGAACTCGCCGACGTCGTTGCTGTGCAGCACGCCGCGGCCGCGCTCCTTGGCGCCGTACATCGCGAGGTCGGCCTCGCGCAGGACGCTCTCCAGCGCCGTGCCCGGCCCGGCGACGGCCAGGCCGATGCTGGCGCTCACCCGCACGCTGCGCCGGCCGACCTCCACCTCGTCCACCAGCGCGCGGGCCAGCCGCTGCCCCACGGCCTCGGCGGTCGCGAGGTCGAGCCCGGGCAGGATCGCGGCGAACTCGTCACCGCCGAGCCGCCCAACCAGCGCGTCGGGCACGTCCTCGAGCTGCTCGCGCAGCCGGTCGGCCAGGCGCACCAGCAGCTGGTCGCCGACCGCGTGCCCGCCCCGGTCGTTGACCTCCTTGAACCGGTCGACGTCGACGAACAGCACGGCGCCGCCGCAGGCCGCGAGCGCCGCCCGGCCGGCCTCGAGCAGGTACGCCCGGTTCGCCAGGCCGGTGAGCGGGTCCTGCCGCGCGACGCGGGTCATCGTCCGGCGCCAGCCGTCGGCCTCGGTGGCGACCGTGGTCAGCCGGTCGACGGCCTCGTGGAGACCGGCCCGCTGCCGGTCGTCGGCGTCCGGCGAGAGCTCCCGGACGGCGGCGGCGAGCAGGTCGAGCACGTCGTCGAGCGGGCGGCGGGTGGCCACCGCCTCGAGCACCCGGTTCTGCACGGCGAGCAGGGCGGCGTCCCACTGGTGCATGGCCACCTGCCGGCGCAGCGACAGAACGGTGCGGACCAGGCGGACCTGGACGAGCAGCACGTCGAGCTCCTCGCCGGAGAAGCTCCGCGGCGCGTCGTCGAAGACGCCGAGCGAGCCCAGCACGTAGCCGTCCTCGTCGACCAGCGGCACCCCGAGGTAGGAGCGGATCGCGCCGGCGACGACCGCCGGGTTCGCGGCGAACACGGGGTGCGCGGTCGCGTCGGGCACCTCCAGGGGCACGCCCTCGGCCACCACGTACGCGCAGAACGACAGCTCGTCGGGCACGTTGGAGTAGGGCACCCCCACGCCGATCTCGGCCGGGAAGCACTGCCGGTCGGGGCCGACGAGGTTGATGATCGCGATCGGCGCGCGCAGGGTGCGGGCCATGTAGCTGACGACGGCGTCGAGGTCGGGGTCGCCGGCGTGCCCCTCCAGGCGGTAGCTGTCGATGGCCGCGAGGCGGGCCGGATCGGCGACGGCGGCGCGGGGGCTCAGCACGCGCGCACCGTAGCCGCCACCAGTCACGTTGTGAACACGGAGCGGCATCGCCCGTCGCGAACGGCCCCGCTCCGGGGTCGATCTCGTGGTCCGCGGGTCCGGCAGCCCCCGCGGAGCACGAACCCGACCCCGGGAGGGACCCCTCGCCGGCTCGGTCGGCCGTCCGGGCCACCCCCCGGGCGCTCGGCGCCGCGGGAGCGGGGACGTCGCCGCTCGAGCCGGCGATCAGGCGGTCCAGCGGGGGTCGCGGCCGGTCTGGCCGAGCAGCCGGTCGAACGCCGGGGCGTCGTCCGGCACCGGGACGACGGGGCCGTACATCGAGTCGCGCACCTCCGGCGAACCGGCGGCGAGGTCGACGGCGAACCGCAGGCAGGCCTCCACGGCCGCGGGGTCGGGGCGGTACTCCTGGCCGGTGGCGGCGGCGAGGTCCCAGCCGTGCACCAGCACCTCGTTGAGCGCGACCACGCCCATCGCCGCGCCGGGCATGCGCGCGCCGCCCACCTCCGTCAGGCCCTCCCAGGCGGCGGGCTCCCGCCACGCGGCCGCCAGCGCCTCGAGCCGGGCGGGCAGCTCGGTGCGCCACTGCGGCGTCAGGTCCTCCGCCGACGCCCGCGGCCCGCCGGCGAGCGGCGACTTCTCCGCCCCGTGCCGGAACGCCAGGGTCAGCCCCACGAGGTGGTCGAGCAGGCCGGCGACGGGCATGCCGGGGCAGGGCGTCGGGTCGCCGAGCTGGTCCTCCCGCACACCGGCGACGATCCGGGCGACCTCGGCGGTCTGCGGGCCGAGGTCGAGCATCTGCGTCTGCATGCCCGGTAGGACCGGGTCGGCGCGGTCAACTCATCGCGGCGGCGCGGGCTCCGTCGTCCGGCGCAGCGACGCGGCCGCCGCGGCGAGCACCGTGACGTCGAGCCACTCCAGGAGGAAGCGCGAGCCGTGCACCTCCACCACGGTCGCGCCGGGAGGGAGGGTGCGCTGCGTCGTGCTCATGTCGACATGTCAGCACCCGTTCGTTGCGGACATGTCGACTCGCCGCGTCGCTCCGGTGTCCAGGCATAGGAAGCCATGCCTGCGGTTTCCGCCGCGAATTCGCAGGCATGGCTTCCTATGCCTGGACCCCGGGCAGCACGATCGTCCCCAGTCGGAGACACGCGGGTAACGCCGCCGCACGAAGGTCGGGCGCATGACCGCACTGGAACGACCACTCGACCGGCCGGTCCGGGCCGCCGCCCTGGGCCGGGTCGCCGCCGCCCTCGCCGGGGCGTCGGCGGTCGTGCACCTGCTGCTGCTCGAGGCCAGCTCCCTCGGCTCGCTGGTCATGCTCTTCATGGCGCTGTTCTGCCTGCCCTGCGCCTGGCACCTGTGGCGGCACCCCACCGCGACCACCTGGGGCCTGACCGCCGCGGTCGACGGCGCGATGCTCCTGCTGCACGCGCAGATGCTCGCGACCGCCCCGCACCACGCGCACGCCGCCGCGCACCCGCTGATGTGGACCGGCCTCGCCCTGGTCACCGGCCAGCTCGCGCTCGCCGGCGCCGCCGCGCTGCGGCGGTAGCCCTCAGCCGTCGCGCCACCGGCGCAGCACGGGCAGGACGTCGTCGGCGCTGGTGACGACGCAGCCGACCGACTCCACCAGCCCGCGCAGGAACAGGTTCAGCCCGCGCCCCTCCATCGGCCGGCCGTCCCGGGCGACGGCGCGGCTGTCGGTGAGCACGCCGACGATCCCCCGCCGGCGCGGGTCGCCGGCCGTCAACCCGGCGAACAGGCCGACCTCGGCCGCGGTGCCGTCGTCGACCATCGGCCCGTCGAGCACGGCCACCACCGCGTCGGCCGCGTCGATGCCGCGCCGGTCGGTCTCGTGGACGACCGCTGCGGCCATCTCCTCGGCCGGCACGAGGAACTCCTGCTCGTGCGGGACGAAGACGTCGAAGCCGTCGGCCCGCAGGACGGCGGCCAGCTCGTCCAGGTAGCGGCGCTCGACGGGGGTGAACAGCGGACCGGCCAGGTAGACGCGCACGGGCCCAGCCTCGCGCCCCGTCCGCGACGAGCACGTTTCCGGCCGTGACAATCATGTTTCGCCGGTTGACCGGCGATCGCTCTCCTGCTCAGATCGTCGGCAATTCGACGTCAGCTCTGTTGGAACGAAAGTGTTCCTCGACAGAACTGACCGATCCCTCCCGGGAGCTGGGCGGTGCGGCTCCGTCCCGGGATCCGCCGTCCCGCCTGCCCCGAGAGGGTCGTGGATGTCCACACCACCACGGGCGCTGCCCCTGCCGGTCCAGGAGCAGCGCGCGACCAGGCCGGCGCTCCCGCCCGTCGGGAACGCCGCCGGCCCGGTCCGCGCCCTCGATCCGGCCGGCCTGCCGGGCGGGCGGCGCCGCCGGCTGCTCTCGCCGTCCTCCCGCGACGTCGTCGTCGCCGTCGTCGTCCTGGTGGCCCTGTGGCAGCTCGCCGCCGACGTCTTCTTCCCCGGCTCGTTCGCGCTGAGCTCGCCGCTCGACGCCGCCCGGCAGGGCTGGGCCGACCGGGACCTGCTGCTGGTCAACACCTGGGCCACCGTGCAGGTCGCGGTCGCCGGCTTCGCCGTCGGCAACCTGGCGGCGCTCGTGCTCGCCGTCGGCTTCGTGCTCTCGCCGCTGGTCGACCGGATCCTGTCCCAGTTCGCGCTGGCGCTGTACGCGCTGCCGACCCTGGTGCTCGCCCCGATCCTCAAGCTGTTCCTCGACCCGCAGGGGACCCGGATCACCGTCGCCGCCCTCGTCGTCTTCTTCCCGACCCTGATCGCGGCCGCCGCCGGGCTGCGCGCGGCCACCCCCGATGCCCTCGACCTCGTCCGCTCGCTGGGCGGCACCCGGTGGACGGCGCTGCGCCGGGTACGCCTGCGCGGCGCGCTGCCGGGAGTCTTCTCCGGCCTGCGGGTCGCGGTGCCCGGTGCGCTGCTGGGCGCCATCGCGAGCGAGTGGCTGGGCGCCGACACCGGCCTCGGCATCTTCATGGTCAACGCGCTGGGCTACCTCAACACGGCGCGGGTCTACGCCTGCGTCGTCGTCCTGGTGCTGCTCACCGTGCTCGGCTACGCGCTCGTCGGCCTCGGCAACCGGCTGGTCAACGGCTGGCAGGTGCAGCGGTGACCGCCACCGTCCGCCGCGCCCCCATCCGGACGACGGTCACCCGGCGGGTGCTGACCGACTTCGGCTGGCTGGTCGCCTCGCTGGCCGCGATGGGTCTGCTGTGGCAGCTCGCCGTCACCACCTTCGGGCTGGACTCCTTCGGCACCAAGAGCGTCGCCGACGTCTGGGCCTTCCTCTTCTCCGAGGACGACGCCGCGCTCAACCGGTCGGCGATCGGCACGGCGCTCGGCGAGACCGCGGTGCACGCCGTCACCGGCTTCGTCGTCGGCATGCTGGTCGGCGCCGCGCTGGCGATCGCCTTCGTGCTGCTGCCCGCGCTGGAACGGCCGCTGATGCCGGTGCTGCTCCTCACCCAGGCGCTGCCGGTGCTCGCCGTGCTGCCGCTGTTCGTGCTGCTCTTCGGCCGCGGCATGGTGGTCACGCTGGTCATCACCACGCTGGCGGTCTTCTTCCCGACCTTCGTCATGGCCAGCCAGGGCCTGCGCGCCGTTCCGGCGGACCAGCTCACCTGGTTCCGCAGCCTCGACGCCGGCCGGGTGGCCACGCTGGTGCGGCTGCGGCTGCCCTCGGCGGTGCCGAACCTCTTCGCCGCCGCCCGGGTCGCCGTCCCCTCGGCGATGTTCGGCGCGATCGTCGCCGAGTGGCTCGCCACCGGCGACGGGCTGGGCTACCTGATGATCACCGCCTCGACCGGCGCCGGCGGCTACTCCGAGCTGTGGGCCGCCGTCGCCGTCACCACCGTCTTCACGATGGCCTGGTACGCCGCCGTCGGCGTCCTCGAGGCCGTCTGCCTGGGTCACTTCGCACCGGACCGGCTCCGGCGCTCCCCCCACTGAGAACCAGAAGGAGTCCCCGTGGACCTCGACACCCTCGCCGCCCGCCAGCTGAGCCGGCGCAGCCTGCTGGCGGGCGGCCTGCGCCTGGGCGCGGGCGCCGTGCTGCTCGGCGGCGGCGCCACCCTGCTCAGCGCGTGCGGCTCCGACGGCGGCGGGGCGTCCGGCGGCGCCTCCGGCACCGTCGACTACCAGCTCTCGTGGACCAAGGACTACGAGTGGGGCGGCAGCTACCTCGCCGACGCCCGCGGCTACTGGGAGAGCCGCGACGTCACGGTCAACCTGCAGGCCGGTGGCGGCAACTCCAGCCCGGTGCAGGCGGTGGCCTCCGGCCAGTCGCTGGTGGGCAGCGCGTCGCTCGACGAGGCCGCCCAGCTCGTCGCCGACGGCGGCGCCGACCTGGCGATCATCGGCGCGACGTTCCAGAAGAACGGCCTGAACATCCTCTCCCGCGGCGACGCCCCGATCAGCACCCCGGAGGACCTGCGCGGCAAGCGGATCGGCGTCTTCGCCGCCAACGACCCGCAGTGGTCGCTGTTCCTCAAGCTCAACGGCATCGACAAGTCCGAGCTCACCGAGGTGCCGGTGCAGTACGACGTCACCCCGCTGGTCACCGGGGACGTCGACGGCTTCCAGGGCTACGCCGGCGGCGAGCTGACCACGCTGCAGTCGCAGGGCATCGAGCCGACGGTGATGCTCTTCGCCGACTACGGCTACAACCCGGTGTCGGCCGGTTACATCGTCCGCCGGGAGTCGATCGAGGACGCCGACGTCCGCCGGACCCTCGTCGGGTTCCTCTGGGGCGAGATCCGGGGCTGGGAGGACGTCGTCTACAACGACGGGGTCGCCGAGGCCGCCCGGCTGACCGTCGAGGAGTACGGCCGCGACCTGGGCCTGGACCTGGAGACCCAGCGGGCCTCGCTCGAGGCGCTGATCGGGTACGTCTCCACCGAGTACACCCAGCAGAACGGGCTGCTGCGGATCTCCCCCGACTCGCTCACCTCCTCGCAGGTCGTGCTCGACGACTCCGGCATCGACGTGGCCATCGAGGACCTGGTCACCGCCGAGCTGCTCGACGAGGCCTACGACGGCAAGAGCCGGCTGTCCTGATGACCGGCCTGCTGCTCGACGACGTCGTCAAGACCTTCCCGCTCCGCGGGGAGACGGTGACCGCCCTCGACCACGTCGACCTCGAGGTCGCCGAGGGCTCGCTGGTCGCGCTGGTCGGGCCGTCCGGCTGCGGCAAGTCGACGGCGCTGCGCATCCTCGGCGGGCTGGAGGGCTGCACCTCCGGCCGGGCGCTGGTCGCCGGCGAGCACCCCGACGTCGCCCGCAGGAAGCACGCCATCTCCATCGCCTTCCAGGACTCCGCGCTGCTGCCGTGGCGCACGGTGGAGGAGAACCTGCGCCTGCCGCTGCAGATCACCGGGCTGCGCCGGTCGGCCGCCGAGCTGCGCGACCTGCTCGCGCTGGTGGGCCTGTCGGGGTTCGAGTCGGCCAGGCCGTTCCAGCTCTCGGGCGGGATGCGCCAGCGGGCGGCGATCGCCCGCGCGCTGGTCACCGAGCCGCGCACCCTGCTGCTCGACGAGCCCTTCGGCGCGCTCGACGACCTCACCCGCCGGCGGCTGAACCTGGAGCTGATGCGCATCTGGAGCGAGCGGTCGATCACCTCGCTGCTCGTCACCCACGGCATCGGCGAGGCCGTCTTCCTCGCCGACCGCGTCGTCGTCATGTCCCCCCGCCCCGGCCGGGTGGTCGCCGACGTGCCGATCGACCTGCCCCGCCCGCGCACCCCCGAGCTGCTGCGCAGCCCCGAGTTCCACGCCTACGAGGACACGATCGCCGGCCTGCTCTTCGGTGACCGCGCCCCCGCCACCGCCACCCACTGAACCGAGGAGCGATCCCCCCATGGCCACCGTCAAGAGAGGGACCACCGTCCCGGTCATCGACCTCTCCGACTTCCTCGCCGGCGGCGACCCGGGCCCGGCGGCCGCCGCGGTCCGCGACGCGTGCGAGAACGTCGGCTTCTTCCAGGTGACCGGCCACCGCGTCCCGCAGGAGCTGCTCGACGGCGTCGTCGCGTCGATGAACGAGCTCGTCGCGCTGCCGCAGGAGGTGCGCGACGGCATGTCCTCCCCCACCGGGCACCCGTTCCGCGGCGTGCGCACCGAGCGCGACGACGTCGGCGACATCCGGGTCAGCCGGCTGCAGGTCAACGTCTTCGACGACGGCGACGCCGCGGTGGCCGCCGGGGTGCCCGTCGACTACAGCGACTACTTCCACCCCAACGTCTGGCCGACGCAGGTGCCGGGCCTGCCCGAGACCTGGCGCGCCTGCTTCGCCGCCACCCGCGACCTCGGGCGCTCGATCATGCAGCTGTTCGCGCTCGCCCTGGCCCTGCCCCAGGACCACTTCGACGAGGCGCTCAAGGTCGACGTCTCCACCTTCTCGGCCAACCACTACCCGGCCCAGGAGCAGCTGTCGACGCCGGACGACCCGCGGGTGATCTTCCCGGCGCACACCGACTCCGGCGTGCTCACCGTGCTCTACCAGACCGGCGACTACACCGGCCTGCAGGTCTTCGCCGACGACAGGAGCTGGATCGACATCCCCGTCGTCCCCGACTCCTTCGTCATCAACATCGGCGACCTCATGGCCCGCTGGACCAACGGGCGGTGGAAGTCGACCACCCACCGGGTGATCGCCGCGTACGAGCCGGGCCGCTCGCGCGTCTCGATCCCCACCTTCTACCTGCCGGCGATCGACACGGTCGTCGAGCCGCTGCCCTCCTGCGTGGACGACGGCGGCCCCCGGTACGAGCCCGTCACGCCGTACGAGTGGGAGGCGATCTTCCTCGAGCGCTCCCGCAAGCGGCTGGCCCGGTCCGGCTTCGCCACCTACTGACCAGGAGAGACCACCGTGCCCTCGAGCAAGGACCCGAACGTCACCTACGACCTCCTGCCCATGGAGCCCGACGAGGAGGTCGCGCTGCTGGCCCGCCGGGTGCCGAAGGCGGAGATGCACATGCACCACATGGGCTCGCAGTCGCCGTCGGAGTACGCCCGGCTGGTCAAGGCCACCCGCGGCACCGCCCTCTCCCGGGACGAGGCCAACGCCGCCTACGACAACCGGGGAGTCGGCAAGTTCTTCGACGACCTCGACCGCGCCGTGAAGCTGTGGGGCGACTCGGCCACGGTCACCACGGGCGCGCTGCGCATGATCTGCGACGCCTACGACCGCGGCGTGCGGCACCTGGAGCTGTTCTGCACCCCCGACCTGCACCGCGCCGAGATCGGCATGCCGCCGGCGGTGCTGCTGCCCGCCGTGGCCGACGCCTTCGCCGTCGCCCGCGACGAGCTCGGCCTGACCGGCGGGATCATCGTCGCGATGCACCGCTTCGACGGCCCGGACGCCGCGCTGGCGCTGGTCGAGGAGGTCCTGCCGCTGCGAGACCAGGGCCTGACGATCCTCGGCGTCGGCAACGACGGGGACCACCGCACCGTGCCGTTCGAGGCGCTGGCCCCGGCCTACGAGCGCGCCCGGGCCGAGGGCTTCCGGCTCTGCGGGCACGCCGACGAGCTGGAGGACGTCGTCGCCGCGCTCGACATCGGCCTGGACCGGATCGACCACGGCTGGATGGCGGCCGACGACCCCGCCGTCCTCGCCCGCCTGGTCGAGGCCGGCGTCGGGCTCACCTTCACGCCCAGCGGCTACGCGCTCGGCGGCCTGCACTCCGACAGCCCTTGGCACAAGGCCTGGACCGTGATGACCGACGCCGGGGTGCCGCTGGCGATCGGCACCGACGACCCCGAGCTGCACCACACCGACATCGCCCAGGACTACGCCCTGCTGGCCCGCAAGCTGGGGTGGAACAAGGTGGACGTCGGCGCCGCGGCCAAGACCTCGTTCGACCTGGCCTGGTACGACGACTCGGTCGGGGCGGGCGAGCGGGCCGCGTGGGCGGCCGAGATCGACGCGCTCGTGGCCGATCCGCGGGCGCCCCGGCGGTGACGGCCGGCTGCGCCGTCCTGCTTGCTACGGTTCGGCGGTTCCCGGCCAGGTGAGGACCGCCATGCAGGACAGCGCAGCCCCGGCGGCCGAGGACGACCTGCGCTGGCCGGGGATCGACGCGGTCGACTTCGGGATCATCGACGCCCTCCAGCAGGACGGCCGGGCCTCGCTGCTCGGCATCTCCCGGCAGCTGGGCATCGCGGTCGGAGCCGTGCGGCAGCGCTACGAGCGGCTGGTCGGCAGCGGCTACATCCGCTCGGTCGCCCTGGTCGACCCCGGCACGGTCGGCCGCTCGGTCGTCGCGTTCGTGGAGGCCGAGGTCGACCGCGGGATCGACGAGGTCGAGCAGCGGCTGGCCGCGCTGGACCAGGTGGCGTGGATGGCGCTCGGGCAGGACTACCGCACCCTCTACTTCCAGCTGTCGACGGCGTCGAACGCCGAGCTCGCCGCCGTCCTCAACGCCGGCGTGCGGCCGGTCGAGCAGATCGGCCGGCTGACCACGATGGTGCACCTGCGCAACTGGTCGCCGGTGTTCACCTTCAGCGGCGCCCCGGCACCCCCGCGCGCCGGCGACTCCATGCTGTGGCGCAGCGGCGAGGAGACCCACCGGCCGCTCGACGACGTCGACGGCCAGCTGCTGACCTGCCTCGCCGAGGACGCCCGCATGACCGTCACGGCGATGACCGAGCGGACCGGGCTGTCGGTCCCGGCCACCCGGCAGCGGCTGGTGCGGCTGCTCAAGGACGGCGTCGTGCGCATCCGCACCCGCCCCGACCCGCTGTCCGGGATGGTGCGGACCGTGCGCGTGGTGCTGGAGATCGACCGCGACAGCACCGCCGTCGCCGAGGCCCTCGCCCGGCTGCCCAACACCACCTACGTCACCGAGAGCACCGGCAGCGCCGCGCTGCAGGTGGAGATGACCTGCGCGACCGAGGCCCAGATCGCCGACGGCTACCGCCGGGTGGGCGAGGTGCCCGGCGTGCGCAGCGCCCGGCTGGTCCGCTACCGCAGGGTGCGCATCCACACCGGCCGCTGGTGAGCCAGGTGCGCCGCGTGGTCACCGGGCTCACCGACGACGGCCGCTCCGTCGTCGTCTCCGACGAGGACGTGCCGCCGGTGCGGACCCGGGCCGCGCCCGGTGCCGAGTGGCACCTGCTCTGGGCCGACGACGCCCCGGTGCTGGGCCGGGGCGGCGCCGGCACCGCCTACTTCCCGCCGCCCGGCGGCGTCCGGTTCGGCACGTTCGCCCTGCCGCCCGGCGGGTCCGCGGAAACCCCCGACGACGGGGCGGCCCGGGCCGAGATGGACGCGCTGCTGCCCGGCCTGCGCGCGACGCTCACCGCCGACCCCTCCGGCATGCACGCCACTGCCAGCATCGACCTGGAGGTGGTCCTGGCCGGCGAGGTGGTCCTCGAGCTGCCCGACGGCCCGGCCACCCGGCTGACCGCCGGGGACACCGTCGTGCAGAACGGCGCGGTGCACCGGTGGGTGAACCGCGGCACGGTGCCGGCCGTCATCGCCCTCGTCATGGTCGGCCTCCCACCGCGCTGACCAGGGCTTCCGCGGCGCGCGCCTGCGGAGCGGAGCGGACCGCAACAACCCGTTCACGCTGTGAGCAACCGGTAACCGAGACGGAAGGAATCCGGCAGGACAGGGGCAACAAACGGGGTCGAAAGTCCCCGCCATGGCGACGACGGTCCTGGATCCCTCCCCCTCGGCAGCCGCTCCACCCATCGCCGCCGGCGCCGCGTCGCTGGGGAACAGCACGTTCGTGCGGCTGCTGCGGTTCGCGCTGGCCAACGTGCGGCGCCGGCCCGAGCGGTTCGTCCTGGCCACGTTCGGCATCGCGCTGGCGATCCTGTCGGTGACCGTCGTCCGGACCATCTCCTCCGGCTTCGCCACGACCGGCGACGAGGCGGTCACCCAGGTGCTCGACGGCGCCGCGCTGTGGGTGGTCCCCGCCGAGGGCGTGCACTACGACAGCCAGGCCGGCGCGATCGTCTCCGACGGCCCGCCGCCCGAGCTCGCCGTCCCCGACGGGTGGACGGCGCAGCGGGTCACCGACGCCGCCGGCAACGGCTGGTGGACCGTCGACCCGCCGGCCGCGGACGCCGACCGCAACGACCTCGGGCAGCTGCTCGGCGAGGCCACCGGCTACGCGGCCACGACCAACCCCGCGGTCGAGCCCGACGGCGCCCCGCTCGTCTACGACGCGGTCGGCGGCAGCGGCGCGACCACCTTCGAGCAGAAGTACTCGGCGCTGTTCGCCGGCGAGGTCACCAGCTCCACCCTCGGGCTGATCAGCACGATCGGGCTGGTCCTGGGCTTCGTCATCGCCATCAGCTCGTTCCTCGCCGCGGTGCAGGAGCGGCGCCGCGAGTTCGGGATCATGTCGAGCATCGGCCTGGCCGACGAGGTCCTCTACTTCTTCCTCGTCGAGTCGGCGCTCGTCTTCCTCGCCGCCTACGTCATCGGCATCGGTCTGGCCGCCGGCGCCGTCTGGCTGGTCCTGCCCGGGATCGCCACCCCGGTCGCGTGGCTGCAGGCCGCCGGCACCGTCGCCGCCTACCTGCCGGCCATGGCGATCGTCGGCGCCCTCGTCCCCGTCCACCGGCTGCTGCAGCAGCGGCCGGTCCAGCTGCTGGGAGATGTCGCGTGATCAGGCACGGTCTGGCCTACGGGCTGCTGTCCACCCGGCGCCGCAGGAAGTCGCTGCTGCTGCCGATCGTCACCACCGCCACCGGCGCCTTCCTGCTCGTGGTGGTCCTCGGCACAGCCTCGGGGATCAACGAGGAGGCGGCCTCCCTCGGGCACCCCGCCGAGCTGCGCCGCGCCGTCGTCCTCATCGCCGTCACGGTGCTGCTGGTCGGCGTCGTCGAGGTCGCGGTGGCCACCACGCGCACGGTCGCCAACCGCACCCGGGAGCTCGGCGTCCTGGGCGCGACGGGGGTTCGCCGCCCACCCGTGGTGGCCGCGCTCCTCGTCGAGCCGGTGGTCGCCGCCGTGGTCGGCGCGGTCGCCGGCGCCGGGCTCGCCGTCGTCGCCGCGCTGGTCATGGCCGGCACCGGCCTGGCCGAGTCCGGCGTCTCCGCCGCCGGCACCGCCCTCGGCGTCGGCATCGCCGTGGTGGTCAGCGCGGTCGCCGCCGTCGCCACCAGCTTCGTGCCCACCTGGCGGGCCGCCTCCCGTCCCCCCATCCGATCCCTCACCGCAGGAGCCTGACGATGACGCTCACCGAGGAACCCACGACCACCGCCGTCGTGCAGGTGACCGGCGCCTGGAAGCTGCACAAGCTGGGCGACGAGGTGGTCAAGGCCCTCGTCGAGGCCGACCTCACCGTGATGCCGGGCGAGTTCGTCTGCCTCATGGGCCCGTCGGGCAGCGGCAAGTCGACGCTGCTCAACATGATCGGCGGGCTGGACCGGCCCACCAAGGGCAGCGTCGTGATCAACGGGCAGGACACCGCGGCGCTCACCGAGAGCCAGTTCGCCGCGCTGCGCCACGACACGATCGGCTACATCTTCCAGAGCTACAACCTGATCCCGTTCCTGTCGGCGGTGGAGAACGTCGAGCTCCCGCTCATGTTCGAGCCCTACGACCGCACGGCGCTGCGCAAGCGCGCGGTGGAGCTCCTCGAGCTGGTCGGGCTCGGCCACCGCATCGACCACGTACCGCCCAAGATGTCCGGCGGCGAGCAGCAGCGCACCGCGATCGCCCGCTCGCTGATCGGCAACCCGGCGCTGATCCTCGCCGACGAGCCCACCGCCAACCTCGACCACCGCACCGGCGCCACCGTCGTCCGCCTGCTGCGGGACCTCTGCACCGACCTCGGCGTCACCGTCGTCGCGAGCACGCACGACCCGACGGTCGCCGAGGAGGCCAGCCGCGTCGTCCGCATGAAGGACGGCGAGATCCAAGCCGACTAGGTCCCCCACCTTCCACCAGGAGAGCAAGCATGGCCATCGACGCCGCACCGCCGGAGTCACCCACACCCCGCGCTCGGGACGCGCTCATGACCACCGAGCTGGTGCCCGAGCAGGTGCTGCCCAAGGTGCTCGGCACCTTCGGCCTCACCGCCACCTACGTCTTCATCATCTGCTGGATCACCGGCTCCTCGGTCATGGCGACCGGCGGGTGGACGGCCATCCCGATGTGGGTCCTCGGCATCGTGCTGTTCCTGATCCCGGCCGGCATGGCCGTGGCCGAGCTCGGCAACCTCTGGCCCGGTCAGGGCGGGGTCTACATCTGGGCCTACCGCACGATGAACGAGCCGCTGGCCTTCTTCGGCGGGTTCCTGTCGTGGGTGCCGGTGATCCTCAACGGCGCCGCCTCGCCGGCGATCATCGTGCAGCTGCTGCTGCTGGCGTTCCACGCCGAGATCGGGCTGACCCTGTCGATCATCCTGCAGCTGGTGATCCTCTGGGTCGTCGTCGGCCTGGCGCTGGCCAAGCTCGCCGCCAACCAGAAGATCATGAACATCGCGTTCGTCGTGTACGGCGTGCTGACCGCGGTGATCTTCGTCGTCGGCGTCACCTACGCGGTGAGCAACGGCGGGCCGGCCACCGAGTTCGTCGCCCGCGACGCGCTGGTCCCGAACTTTGCCGTCGGCGGGTTCCTCTTCGGCACCGTGCTGCTCTACCTGGTCGGCGTCGAGACGCCGTTCAACATGGGCGCGGAGTTCCTGTCGGTGAAGCGCAGCGCCACCCGCATGATCGCCTGGGGGTCGGCGGCGCTGATCCTCATCTACCTGCTCACCACGCTCGGCACGATGATGGCGCTGCCCACGGCGGAGATCGACCCGGTGACCGGCGTGATCGGGATGCTCGCCCAGAGCGGGTGGGACGGCCTCATGGAGGTCGCCGCGATCGTGCTGGCGCTCATCGTGTTCGTCGCGCTGGTCACCTACCAGGTGGCCTACTCCCGGCTGATCTTCGTCTCCGGCCTGGAGCGCCACCTGCCGCGGATCTTCACCCACCTCAACCCGCGCACCCGCAACCCGGTGACCGCCGTCCTGGTCCAGGGCGCGATCTCCTCGACGATCATGGTCGCGCTGTTCAGCCAGTCGTCGATGGCCAACGTGACCGTCTACCTGACCGGCGCGCTGAGCGTGATCTGGCTGTTGTCCGGGTTCTTCTTCTTCGTCCCGCTGGTGATCGCGCGGAAGAAGTACGCCGACCGCTACGCGAACGAGGACTTCTGGCGGATCCCCGGCGGCATGCCGGTCGTCTGGCTGGTCGTGGTGATCGGCTGCCTGTCCACCGCGGCCGGCGTCTACTACTCGTTCGCCACGCCGTGGATCGACGTCAGCGCGGGCACCTGGATGACCTGGCTCGGCTCGATCACCGTCGGGTTCCTCGTCGTCGCCCTCCTCGTCTACGTCTTCGGACGGCGGTCGGCGCAGAAGCTGTCCGCCCCCGACGCGCTGGCCCACCTCGCGGTGCTCGAGAAGAGGCCCGCCTCCCCCGAGACCGTCTGACCCACCCCTCGCCGAACAGGAGAACCATGGCAGTCGACACCGCCCTCGCCGACCTCAGCGGCGTGCCGTCCGCGGCGGCCCACCCGCTCGACCCGCTCACCGGCGCCGAGATCGAGCGCGCCGCCGCCGTCGTGCAGGGCAGCGACCACACCAGCGACACCCTGCGCTTCGTGATGATCTCGCTGGCCGAACCGCCGAAGCCGGCGACCCTCGTCTTCGACGAGATCCCGGCGCGCAAGGCGTTCACCGTCGCCTACGACAACGCGCAGAAGATGATCTACGAGGGGGTCGTCGACCTCGACCTCGGGATCGTCGAGTCGTGGACACCGGTGCCCGGCCGCTTCCCCTCCTACCTCGCCGAGCACATGGACGGCGTGGAGAAGGTCGTCCGGGAGGACCCCGGCTGGCAGGAGGCGATGCGCAGGCGCGGGGTCACCGACTTCGACCTGGCGATGGTGGACCCGTGGCCGGCCGGCTACTACGGCGCGCAGGACCACCACGACAACTCGCCGCTGATCTGCCGGCCGCTGACGTTCGTGCGCTCGGCGCCGGGCGAGCACGGTTACGCCCGCCCGGTCGAGGGCCTGATCGTGCACTTCGACCTCGACGCGATGAAGGTGGTCGAGATCGAGGACCACGGCGTCGTCCCGCTGCCGCCCACCGCCGGCAACTACACCGAGCGGTTCATGTTCGACGCGAACAACCGCCCGGCGTTCACGCAGTTCCGCGACGACCTCAAGCCCATCGAGATCACCCAGCCGGAGGGACCGAGCTTCACCGTCGACGGCTGGAACGTGACCTGGCAGAAGTGGTCGCTGCGGGTCGGGTTCAACCCGCGCGAGGGCCTGGTGCTGCACCAGCTCACCTACACCGACCGGGGCGAGGTCCGGCCGGTGATGTACCGGGCGGCGCTGTCGGAGATGGTCGTCCCCTACGGCGACACCTCGCCGACGCACTGGAACAAGAACGTGTTCGACATGGGCGAGGTCGGGATGGGCCTGATGGCCAACCCGCTCACCCTCGGCTGCGACTGCCTCGGCGAGATCTACTACTTCGACGGCGTCGTCAACGACTCGCTCGGCAACGCGGTGACCATCCCGAACGCCGTCTGCATGCACGAGGAGGACTACGGCATCGCCTGGAAGCACACCGACTTCCGCACCGGCGAGGTCGAGGTCCGCCGCTCCCGCCGGCTGGTCATCAGCTTCATCGCCACCGTCGGCAACTACGAGTACGGCTTCTTCTGGTACCTCTACACCGACGGCAACATCGAGCACGAGATCAAGCTGACCGGCGTGCTCACCACCGGCGCGATCCCGGTGGGCGAGAAGCCGCGCTGGGGCAACCTGGTGGCGCCGGGCATCTACGGCCCGCACCACCAGCACTTCTTCAGCGTCCGCATGGACATGACCGTCGACGGTCCGGACAACTCGGTCTACGAGGTCGACTCCATCCCCGAGCCCGACCCGGCGCTCAACCCGCACAGGAACGCCTGGATCACCCGCGACACCCTGGTCGCCTCGGAGGCCGAGGGCGCGCGGGACTGGAAGTACGAGACGGCCCGCTACTGGAAGGTCGTCAACCCGAACAAGGTCAACGAGCTGGGCAGCCCGGTGGGCTACAAGCTCATGCCCAAGGACGTCGTCCCGACGATGGTCCAGGAGGGCTCGTACATCTACGACCGGGCCCGCTTCGTGCAGCACGACCTGTGGGTGACGAGGTACGACCCGCGGGAGCTCTACGCCGCCGGCGACTACCCGTACCAGTCGCCCGACGCGCAAGGTCTGCCGGTCTACCAGGCCGACGACGCGCCGCTGGAGAACACCGACGTCGTGCTCTGGTACACCGTCGGCGCGCACCACGTCGTGCGGCCGGAGGACTGGCCGGTCATGCCGTGCGCCTACGTCGGGTTCATGCTCAAGCCGGTCGGCTTCTTCGACGGCAACCCGGCGCTGGACCTGCCGCCGAGCGCGTCCTGCTCGCACTGCGGGCACGGGGCCTGCACGTGCGGGCACTCGGCGACCGACCGCGGGCTGCCGATGGCCGGGCACTGATCCCTCGCCGGCGGCCGCCGTCCCGGGGTCACCGGGACGGCGGCCGCCGCGCGCTCAGGTGACGACCTCCACCAGAGAGCCCACCAGGCCGCGAGCACGTGCCGCGCCGTTCTCACCGCAGCGCGTCCAGGAACGCGCCGACGGCGTTCGCGGCCTCCGGCGCGGCGGACCCCTTCCCGGCGGGCGGCGGGGCGACCGTCGGCCTCCGCGGCGCCGTGTGGACGAGCACGACGCCCAGCACGCCGAACAGCACGCCCGCGCCGACGAGGGCGAAGCCCAGCGGCGGCGTCGTCTCCAGGAACCAGGCGCCTCCCGCGACGGCGAGCGCGCACACGCCCATCGACAGCCCCACCAGCAGCGCGCTCACGTCCGTTCTCCTCTCGACACCGACGCCGACGCCGACGCCGACGAGCCTGCGGTCCGCCGCTCGGACCCGGCTTGCGGCGCGCTAGCCTCCGGGGACGGCCCGCCTCCCCGCGGGTCGCCGGGGGGTGGTGGCAGTGGCCGACGGCGCGCTCGACCTGCCGAGCGCCGGGCCGGAGCCGATCCCCCTCGACACCGCGCTGGCGGCCCTCCTCGGCTACGCCCGGGGACGCCGGCCGCTGCGCTTCCGCTCGCCCTCGCACCCCGAGGGCCGCTGGGTGCAGGTGCCGGCGTTCGGGTGGTCGCGGTTCGACACCCAGCCGCCGCCCACCGCCGTCCCGGCCGACTTCGACGTGCTCGTCGCCGAGGGCCTGCACGGCCGGCTCGACCGCGCGTCCTGGACGGCGGCGCGGTCGGCGCTCGACGGCTCGTGGCCGCTGTTCCTCGCGGTCTCGGCCCGGGCCGGCGGGCGCGCGTTCTGGGAGCTGCCGGCGGAGGAGTTCTCGGTGCTCGAGGAGCCGGGCACGGTCGGCGCGCTGCTGCGGGAGATCGGGGACCTGCCGCAGGACGCCGTCGTCCTCGCCGCGTTGCACCACCGGGCGCCGACGCTGGTGCCGCACCTGAACTCCACGACGCGCCGGCAGCTCGGGCCGCACCTGCGCGAGGGCGACAGCGGCGTCGAGGCGGTCGTGCACCGGGAGCTGCGCGGGTCGGCCGGGGCGTTCGCCGCGCTCGAGGACGCCGCGGTCCGGCTGCTCGGCACGGCGGTGAGCCGGCTGCGCATCCACGACGTGCTGGTCTGGCTGGCCGGCAGCCTGCGGCTGACCCACGCCGTCGCGCTGGGTCAGGCCACCGCCGAGTGGGCGCGCCGGCCCGTCGGCGTCACCTGAACGCGTCGAACAAGCTCGACCAGCCCGCCCAGTCCCCACCCCCGCGGCCCCGCTTCGGCGCCGCCGGGTCGACCTCGACGTCCCGGGTCAGCGACCAGGACAGCACCATGACGCCGCCGGTGACGACGACGACCCCGCCCACGATCAGACCGGTGAGCAGGCCCACCGGCAGCCGGTCGAGCAGGAACAGCGGGACGACGACGGCGGCCACGCCGGCCAGGAGCAGCGCCAGCCCGGTGGCGGTCAGCTTCTTCACCTCGCCGCCTCAGCCCTCGTGCGGCTGGTAACCGCCGCGCCGGGCGCGCAGGCCGGAGACCGCGAGGGCCACCCCGACCAGGTCGACGACGACGCCGGCGACGAGCAGCCACAGCCCGCCGCCGTCCGACGTCAGCAGCACGGCGCCGCCGACGACCGCGGCGAGCCCCAACGCGCTGACCAGCATCCCGAGCACCAGGTTCTTGGGCACGGCGGGCACCTTGGCACACCGGGTCGCCGCACGGGCGGACCGGCACACTGGGGCGGTGACCGCTCGGGGCGTCGTGCGCCTGCTCAACACCTCGGGCGGGCGCGCGCTCTGCCTGGCCGGCGTGGTCGACGCCGCCGCCGTCGACTCCTTCTGGCGCCGCTACGGCCGCGAGCCCGCCCGCATCGACTGCATCGACGCCGGCTCGGTGGTGGCGCTGTCGCGGCCGGGCGCCGAGCTGCTGCTCGACCACCTCGAGGCCGCCGAGCGCGCCGGCCGCGACGTCGCCGTGCGCCGCTCGCCGGCGGTGGCGCACCTGCTCACCTGAAGAAGTCCCAGATGCTGCCCGAGGTGTCCCAGGGCCGCCCGTTCCCGTTCCCCGCCTCCGGCAGGGCGCGCTTGACCAGGAAGAGGCCGGCCAGGAACGGCAGGATCCCGACGCCGAAGCCGATGCCGCCGAGCAGGGCGCGGTCGGGGTCGGCGATCGCCAGCACCATGCCGCCGACCGACACCACCAGGCCGACCGCGATCCACACCACGCCCCAGATGGTCCGCGCCCTCATCCCCGTCCTCCCTGTGCGCCGGCGAGCGCCGCACTCTCGCACGGCGGGGCGGATCTGGGGGAAGGTGGCGGCATGACGTCGTCGCTGCGCTCGTCCCCGTCGGTGCAGGAGGCGATCGAGCGGGCACGGGCGATCGCCGACCTCGGCGCGTTCCTGCACGTGGCCGACCGGGCCGAGGGCGGTGACGGGCCGCTGGCCGGCGTCCCGCTGGCCGTCAAGGACAACCTCGACACCGCCGACTTCCCCACCTCCGGCGGCACCCCGGCGCTCGCTGGGTCCCGACCGGGCCGCGACCACCTGGCCGTCGAGCGGCTGCGCGCGGCCGGCGCGGCGGTGGTCGGCAAGACCAACCTGCACGAGCTGGCCCTGGGGATCACCAGCAACAACGCCGCGTTCGGGCCGGTGCGCAACCCGCACGACCGCAGCCGGTCGGCCGGCGGGTCCTCGGGCGGGTCGGCGGTCGCGGTGGCCACCGGCGTCGTCCCGATCGCGCTGGGCACCGACACCGGCGGGTCGATGCGGGTGCCGGCGGCCCACTGCGGGGTGGTCGGCTGGCGGCCGACGGTCGGCCGCTGGGGCATCGACCGCGTCGTCCCCATCTCCCGCACCCGCGACACGGCGGGGGTCTTCGCGACGACCGTCGCCGACGTCGCGCTGGTGGACTCCCTGGTGACCGGCACCCCGGTGGCGGGGCCGCCGGACCGGCCGCTCCGGCTGGGGGTGCCCCGCCGCGGCTACTTCGACGCCCTGCACCCCGAGGTGGCCGCCTGCGCCGAGCAGGCGCTCGACCGGCTCGCCGGCGCGGGCGTGCAGCTCGTCGAGGTCGACGTCGCCGGCGCGCACGACCTCGACGCCGAGTGCGGCTTCCCCATCGTCTTCTTCGAGATCGCCGAGGACCTGCCGGCGTACCTCGCCACCCTGCCCGGCCCGGAGCGGGAGCTGACCTTCTCCGACGTCCTCGCGCAGGTGGCCTCGCCCGACGTCCGCGCGGCGCTCGAGCTCGCCGCCGGCGGCTCGTTCACCGACGAGGTCTACCGGGAGGCGGTGGCCACCCGGGAGCGGCTTCGGGCCGCCTACGCCGCGGCGCTGCGGCCGCAGGGCGGGGAGCGGCTCGACGCCCTCGTCTACCCGACCGTGCCGCTGCCGGCTCCGCCGCTCGGCGACGACGAGACCACCGAGCTCGACGGCCGCCAGGTGCCGGTCTTCCTCACCACGATCCGCAACACCGGGCCGGGCTCCACCGCCGGCATGCCGGCCGTCTCGCTGCCCGCGGGCGCCACCGCCGCGGGCCTGCCGATCGGCATGTCGCTGGAGGCGCTGCCCGGCGACGACGCCACGCTGCTGGCCGTGTCCGGGCGGGTCGAGGCCGCGCTGCGCGGCTGACCCGCGGTCACCGCCGGAGGGCGGCCCGGCGGCGGGCCAGCAGGGCGCGCTCGGCCGGGTTGACCACCAGCTCCAGCGCCCGCCCGTAGGCCCGGACGGCGTCGTCGTCCCGCCCGAGGCGGCGCAGCAGGTCGGCGCGGACGGCGTGGAACAGGTGGTAGCCGCCGAGGTCCAGCCGCTCGACCAGCCGCAGCCCCTCGGCCGGACCGCGCAGCTCCGCCACGGCCACCGCTCGGTTGAGCGCCACGACCGGCGTCGGGGTGAGGGCCAGCAGCTGGTCGTAGAGCTGCACGATCTGGCCCCAGTCGGTGTCGGCGGCGGTCGTGGCGTCGGAGTGGACGGCGTTGATCGCCGCCTGCACCTGGTACGGGCCGGGCCGGTTGCGGCGCAGGCAGCGGCGCACGAGCTGCTGCCCCTCGGTGATCAGCGCCCGGTCCCAGCGCGCGCGGTCCTGGTCGGCCAGCAGCACCAGGTCGCCGTCCGGGCCGACCCGCGCCGGCTGCCGCGACTCGACCAGCAGCATGAGCGCGAGCAGGCCGAGCGCCTCGGGCTCGTCGGGCATGAGCCGGGCGAGCAGCCGGCCCAGCCGGATCGCCTCGGCGCGCAGGTCGTCGCGCACCGCCCGGTCGCCGGAGGTCGCGGTGTGCCCCTCGGTGTAGACGAGGTAGACGACGGCGAGCACGGTCCGCAGCCGGTCGGGCAGCTCGGCCTCGTCGGGCACGCGGTACGGGATGCGAGCCGCCCTGATCTTGTTCTTGGCCCGCACCAGGCGCTGCGCCATGGTCGCCTCCGGCACGAGGAAGGCGCGGGCGATCTCCGCCGTCGTCAGGCCGCCGAGCAGCCGCAGGGTGAGCGCGACCCGCGCGGCCGGGGCCAGCGCGGGGTGGCAGCAGGTGAAGATCAGCCGCAGCCGGTCGTCGGGCACCGGTCCCTCCTCCCGCTCCTCCTGGACGTGCAGCAGCGCGGCCTGCGCGTGCCGGTCGTCGCGGCTCGCCTCCCGCCGGAGGCGGTCGATCGCCCGGTTCCGGGCGGTGGTGAGGATCCAGCCGGCCGGGCTGGGCGGCAGGCCCTGCGCGGGCCAGCGCTCGAGGGCCTTCTCGAACGCGTCCTGCACCGCGTCCTCGGCGAGGTCGAGGTCGCCGAGGACGCGGGTCAGGACGGCCACCGCGCGGCCGTGCTCCTCGCGGAACACCCGCGCGACCTCCGCGGCGTCGGTCACTCGAAGCGTTCCCGGAACGGCCGGACCTCCAGGGGCAGGCCGGTGATCTCCGCCTGCCGGCGCGCCCAGTGCAGCGCGCCGTCGAGGTCGGGGGCCTCCACCACGGTGAACCCGCCGAGGTGCTCCTTGCCCTCGGTGTACGGGCCGTCGGTGATCAGCACCTCGCCGTCGTCCTTGGTGAGCAGGACGGTGGCGGTGCTGGCGTCGTGCAGCCCGCCGGCGAACACCCACGCCCCGGCCGCCTCCATCTCCCGCTGCAGCTCGCCGAGCTTCGCCATGACCGGCGCCAGGAACTCCGGCGGCGGGACGACACCGTCGGGCTGGTACATGCTGATCAGGTACTGGGCCATCGCTGGTCTCCTCCTCGAGCGCCGGCTCCCTGCCGGCTCACCTCCTACACGAACGGACGACGGCCGGATCGACAGATGAGCGCAGATCTCTCCAGATTCCTCTCCGCCCAGGACGGCGGCGTGTTCGAGCAGGCGCTGGCCGAGCTGCGCGCCGGCCGCAAGCGCAGCCACTGGATGTGGTTCGTCTTCCCGCAGGTCGCGGGCCTCGGCCGCAGCGAGACCGCGCAGCGCTACGCGATCGCCGACCTCGACGAGGCGCAGGCCTACCTCGCCCACCCGGTGCTCGGGCCGCGGCTGGTCGAGTGCGCGCGGGCGCTGCTGGAGCTGCCCGGTCGCGACGCCGTCGCCGTCCTCGGGTCGGTCGACGCGCAGAAGCTGCGCTCGTCGATGACCCTCTTCGCCGCCGCCGACGGCGACCCGGTGTTCGGCCAGGTGCTCGACGAGTACTTCGGCGGCCACGCCGACGACCTCACCCTCGGCCGCCTCCTCTAGGGCCTCAGGTCCCGGCGACTTCTGCGATCTCGGGCCTTTCACCCTCCCGAAAGGCCCGAGATCGCAGAAGTCACAGGCCGAGGGCCCGACGGACCACGGTGACGACCGCGGCGGGCCGGCCGAGGACGTCGGCCGACGTGAACCGCAGCACCGTCCAGCCCTCGAGGACCAGCCGGTTCTGCCGCCGCAGGTCGCGCACGAAGACGTCGCGTTCGCGGTGCACGTCGCCGTCGAACTCGATCAGCACGCGGCGATCGGGCCACGCCAGGTCGCCGAAACCGATCCGCCGGCCCTCGCCGTCGGTGGCGCGGAACTGGAGCACGGGTCGCGGGAGACCGGCCTCGTGCAGCAGCCAGCGGAGGACGGACTCCATCGGCGAGTCGACCTGCGGATCGGCCACGGGCAGCACCCGGCGCGCGCGGGCGGCGCCGCGACCGCCTGGTCGCCGCGCCAACGCCCGCTCCAGTTCCTCGACGGTGCAGAGGACGTCGAGCAGCTGGTCGGTCACCGCGAGCAGGTGCGCGGACTCCAGCACGCCGGCCAGGTCCCGCCAGGTCCGAGCCGGCGTGGTGACCGCGATCCCCCACCGCCGCTCGACGTCCTCGAGCGGTAGATCGGCCCGGTGCAGCTGCCGGTCACGCCGGTTCCGGGCACCGGAGGCGGGCGGCACCGTGAGGTGGACCGGGCCGTCGGTCGTGACGAGCGGGATCTCGACCTTCCACATGGCCGCGGCCGTGTGGTGGCTCACCACCGCCCCGGGAGGCGCGGTCAGCAGGACTGCGGGCAGCCGGAGGCGCAGGTCGGGGACGTCGCCGGCGGGCAGGTAGGTGTCGCGGGACAGCCGGCGGACGTCGTGGTGGCGCAGGTGGTGGTCGGTCAGACCGGCGGCGACCGCGTCGGCGCGGGTGGCGGGTCCGGCGAGGCGGGACGGGACACGACGTCGAGGCACCGGCGCAGGCTGGCGGCAGCGAGCGGACCGGCGCTGACGTCGTCCACAGGCACGACGCGGCTTCTGCGATCTCGGGCCTTCTGCGGCCCTGAAAGGCCCGAGAGCGCAGAAGTCGCGCGGCCGTTGACGGGCGACTGAACGCGCGTCTAGTCTGCTGAACATGCGTTCAGTCGCCGACGACCTCACCGGCCGGGCACGGATCCGCGACGCGGCCATCCGCCGGTTCGGCGCGGAGGGCTTCGGCGCCTCGGTGCGGGCCATCGCCGCCGACGCCGGCGTGAGCCCCGGCCTGGTCATCCACCACTTCGGCTCGAAGGAGAACCTGCGCGCGGCCTGCGACGAGCACGTGCTGCAGGTGATCCGGGAGACCGAGACCGACGCCTTCACCTCCGGCTCGCCCGCCGAGTGGCTGGGTTACTTCGCCGCCGTCGAGGAGTACGCG
The DNA here is from genome assembly GCF_054050035.1 of Geodermatophilus sp. SYSU D00815. Classification (NCBI taxonomy): domain Bacteria; kingdom Bacillati; phylum Actinomycetota; class Actinomycetes; order Geodermatophilales; family Geodermatophilaceae; genus Geodermatophilus; species Geodermatophilus sp. SYSU D00815. Next base: position 244,213 of record NZ_JBJGYO010000003.1, read on the forward strand.
CCGATGGTCGGCTACCTGGTGCAGGCGCTGCTGGCCGGCGGCGACCTGGCGGCCACCCTGCTGCGGCGGATGACCGAGGACGCCGAGCAGTACCTGGGCGAGGCGGTGGCGGCCGGCCGCATGAGACCCAGCCGCGACCCCGCCGCCCGGGCCGCCTTCCTGGTCGACGTCGGACTCGGCGCCGTCCTGGTCTTCGCCCTCCGCCACCCGCCGGTCGACGGCGACTACCGCGCCACCCTGCAGGCCTACGCGACGACGCACTCCCTCCCCGCCCTCGAGCTGTTCACCGAGGGCCTGCTCACCGATCCGTCCCTGCTCGACGCCTACGTGCAGCACCTCGAGGAGAACCGCCCATGAACGCCACGTCCCCGAACGCGGTGGAGATCCGCGGCCTGACCAAGAGCTTCGGCGACGTCCGCGCGCTCGACGGCCTGGAGCTGACCGTCGGGCCCGGCCAGGTCGCCGGTTTCCTCGGCCCCAACGGGGCCGGCAAATCGACGACGCTGCGGATCCTGCTGGGCCTGTTCCGGGCCGACGGCGGCACCGCCCGGCTGCTGGGCGCCGACCCCTGGCGCGACGCCGTCGAGCTGCACCGCCGGCTGGCCTACGTGCCCGGCGACGTCCCGCTGTGGCCGAACCTGACCGGCGGGGAGGTCGTCGACCTGCTGCTGCGGCTGCGCGGGCGGCACGACGGCCGGCGCAAGGCCGAGCTGCTCGAGCGCTTCGAGCTCGACCCCACCAAGAGGGCGCGCACGTACTCCAAGGGCAACCGGCAGAAGGTCGCGCTGGTCGCGGCGCTCGCCGCGGACGTCGAGCTGCTGCTGCTCGACGAGCCGACCAGCGGGCTGGACCCGCTGATGGAGGCGGTGTTCACCGAGTGCGTCCGCGAGGCGAAGGCCGAGGGCCGCTCGGTGCTGCTGTCCAGCCACATCCTCGCCGAGGTCGAGAAGCTCTGCGACACCGTGACGATCATCCGTGGCGGCCGCACGGTGGAGAGCGGCACGCTGGCCCAGCTGCGGCACCTGACCCGCAACACCGTCACCGCCGTCACCCGCGCCGACCCGGCGCCGCTGGCCGGGCTGACCGGGGTGCACGACTTCTCCGCCGACGGCCACCGGGTGACGTTCCTGGTCGACAACGACCACCTCGACGCGGTCACCGGCGCGCTGACCGGCCTGGGGCTGTCCAGCCTCACCTGCGCCCCGCCGTCGCTGGAGCAGCTGTTCCTGCAGCACTACGGCGACGAGCTCGCCGAGCTCGAGACGGTGGGACGGCGATGACCGCCCCCGCCTACGCGGGCACCGGGGCGCTGCTGCGGGTGGGGCTGCGCCGCGACCGCCGCCGGCTGCTGATCTGGGTGGTCGCGCTCGGGCTGCTCACCGTCTACGCCGCGGTCGCCCTCACCTCGGTCTACCCCACCGCGGCCGACCGGCAGGCGCGGGCCGCCGCCGTCGACACCCCCGCCGGCATCCTGTTCACCGGGCCGGCGTTCGGCGTCGACGACTACACGACCGGCGCGATGGTCGCCAACGAGCTGGGGCTGTCGGTCATGGTCGCGGTCGCGGTCATGTCGATCCTCCTGGTCGTCCGGCACACCCGCGCCGAGGAGGAGAGCGGCGGCACCGAGCTGCTGCTGTCGGGCGCGGTCGGCCGGCGCACCCCGCTGACCACGGCGCTGGCCCTCATGGCCGCCGCGAACGTCGCGATCGCCGTCGTCGTCGCGGCCGGGCTGCTCGGCGCCGGGCTGGGCACGGCCGGGTCGCTCGCGCTGGCCGCCGGGTTCGCGCTCACCGGGATGGTCTTCGGCGCCGTGGCCGCGGTGACCGCGCAGCTGTTCCAGACCGGCCGGGCGGCGTCCGGGGCGGCCCTGGGGGTGCTGCTGGCCGCCGTCCTGGTCCGCGGGATCGGCGACGTCCTGCAGACCGGCGGCAGCCCGCTGTCGTGGTTCTCGCCGATCGCCTGGGCCCAGCAGACCCGCGCCTTCGTCGACCTGCGGTGGTGGCCGCTGCTGCTGTCGGTCGCGCTGATCGCCGTCCTGCTCGCCGTCGCCGCCCGGCTGACCGCGCGGCGCGACGTCGGGGCCGGCGTGTTCGCCCCCCGCCGCGGGCCGGCCGAGGCCGCGGCGTCGCTCTCCGGACCGGTGGGGCTGGCCGCCCGGCTGCAGCGCGGCGCCGTCGCCGGGTGGGCGGCCGGGCTGCTCGTCCTCGCCCTGTCCTTCGGCTCGCTGACCGACCAGGTGACCGACATGATCGCCGGCAACCCGCAGCTGGCCGAGGTGTTCGCCGCGGGCGGCGCCGACCCGGCCGACTCCTTCTCGGCGGTCGCGGCCCTCTACCACGGGTTGCTCGCCGGCGGCTTCGCCGTGGGTTCGGTGCTGCGGCTGCGCGGCGAGGAGACCGGCGGCCGGGCCGAGCTGCTGCTGTCGACCGCCCTGGACCGGCGGCGCTACGCCGGCGCCACGCTGGGGGTCGCCGGGGGCGCCGCCGCGCTCCTGCTGCTGGTCGCCGGCGCGGCCGGCGGGCTGGCCGCCGCCGGGGTGATCGGCGACGCCGGCCAGTTCGGCCGGCAGCTCGGGGCGGCCCTGGTCCAGCTGCCGGCGGTGCTCGTCCTGGCCGGGCTCACCGCCGCGCTGGTGGGCTGGGCGCCGCGGTGGGCGCCGCTGGCCTGGGCCGTGCTGGTGTGGGCGCTGCTGGCCGGCATGTTCGGCGAGCTGCTCTCGCTGCCGGGGTGGGCGGTGCGGCTCTCCCCCTTCGGCTGGGTGCCGCAGGTGCCGGCCGAGGCCCTGGAGGCCGGCCCGCTGCTCGGGCTGCTCGCCGTGGCGCTCGCGCTGGGCGCCGCGGCGCTGGTCGGGTTCCGCCGCCGGGACGTGCCGGCCTGATCCCGCGATCTCGATTTCGATACCGCGCCGTCCACCGCATGCGCGTCCCGGATGGGTAAGGGTGGGGGCGTGAGCGACGACAACACGGGTTCGGGCTACGTCAGCAGCGGCGGCGGCGAGTACGAGCGGGACTCCAACTACCTGACCGACCGCATCACCGCCGACGGGTCGAGCGGCTGGCCGGTCGAGGCCGGCCGCTACCGGCTCGTGGTCGCGCGGGCCTGCCCGTGGGCGAACCGGGCGGTGATCGTGCGCCGGCTGCTGGGCCTGGAGAAGGTCATCTCCATGGGCATGTGCGGGCCCACGCACGACGAGCGCAGCTGGACCTTCGACCTGGACCCCGGCGGCCGGGACCCCGTGCTCGGCTACGAGCGGCTGCAGGAGGCCTTCCTCGCCCGCGACCCGCACTACGACCGCGGTATCACGGTGCCGGCGATGGTCGACGTCCCCACCAAGGCCGTCGTCACCAACGACTTCGCCCGGATCACCCTCGACCTCTCCACCGAGTGGACGGCGTTCCACCGCGACGGCGCGCCGGACCTCTACCCCGAGCCGCTGCGCGAGGAGATGGCCGAGGTGATGGAGCGCATCTACACCGAGGTCAACAACGGCGTGTACCGCTGCGGCTTCGCCGGCTCGCAGCGGGCCTACGACAAGGCCTACGACCGGCTGTTCACCGCGCTGGACTGGCTGGAGGAGCGCCTCACCACGCGGCGGTTCCTGATGGGCGGCTCGATCACCGAGGCCGACGTCCGGCTGTTCACCACGCTGGCCCGCTTCGACGCCGTCTACCACGGCCACTTCAAGTGCAACCGGCAGAAGCTGACCGAGTTCCCGGTGCTGTGGGCCTACGCCCGCGACCTGTTCCAGACGCCCGGCTTCGGCGACACCATCGACTTCCCGCAGATCAAGGAGCACTACTACGTCGTCCACGCCGACATCAACCCGACGCAGGTCGTCCCGCAGGGCCCCGACACGTCGAACTGGCTGACCCCGCACGGGCGCGAGGAGCTCGGCGGCCGGCCGTTCGGCGACGGCACGCCGCCCGGGCCGCCGCCGGAGGACGAGACGGTCCCCGCCGACCACGGCCCCGGCGGCATCGGCCACCGCTGACGCAGGCCTCCCGGGCGGCTCCCGCTCAGGTGGTCACGGGATCGGCCACGTGCACCACGACCTTGCCGACGTGGCCGGCGTCCATGATCCGCATCAGCGCCTCGGGCGCCCGCTCGAGACCCTCGAGGACGGTCTCGTCGCAGCGGATCCGGCCGACGGCCATCAGGGCGGCCAGGTGGGTGGAGACCTCGGGGTAGCGGTCGAGGTGGTCGAACCCGAGGAACCCGCGCATGCTGGCGCGCTTCATGACGAACTGCATGACGGCGGCCTGCCCCGGGCCCTCCCGGAACGAGCTGTTGTAGCCGGAGATCATCCCGGACAGGGCGATCCGGGCGCCGACGTTCATCCGCATCAGGACGGCGTCCATGATCTCGCCGCCGACGTTCTCCACGGCGACGTCGATCCCGTCGGGCGTGGCCGCCACCAGCCGCTCCCGCCAGTCCGGCGCCAGGCGGTCGACGCACTCGTCGAAGCCGAGGTCCTCGACGACGTGGCGGCACTTCTCCGGCCCTCCCGACACGCCCACCACGCGGGCTCCGTTGATCTTCGCGAGCTGGCCGGCGACGGAGCCCACGGCGCCGGAAGCCGCCGAGACGACGACGGTGTCCCCGGCCAGCGGGCGGGTGTGCTCGATGCACATCCACGCCGTCAGGCCCGTGTGCGCGAGGACGCCGAGGAAGGCCGTCAGCGGCGCGGGCAGCGGGTCGGGCAGCGCGAGGAAGGGGAACTCCGGTGGGATCAGGGTGGACTCGTCGGTGACGCAGTAGTCCTGCCAGCCGGTGAACCCCATCACGAGGGTTCCCGTCGGCAGGTCCTCCCGTCGCGAGGACACCACCTGGCCGACGCCCAGCGCCCGCATCACCTCGCCGAGCGGGACCTCCGGCATGTAGGCCGGGTACTCGCTCATCCAGACCCGGGTCGTCGGATCGACGGACACGTAGAGCGTGCGGACCAGCGCCTGACCGGGCGCGAGGTCCGGGACCGCCTCCTCGACGAGCTCGTAGTCCTCCCCGGACGGGGGCCCCGACGGACGCCGGCGGAGCCGGAACGCCCGGTTCGTCAGCCCGGTGACCTGGGTTGCGCTGGGCTTCTCGGTGGTGGTGGTCATGGTGAGCTCCCGCTGGTCGCACGAGGGTGTACGCGTGCTCGCGCGGGCAGCACGAAGCCAGGCTAGGAGCCTTCCCGACCCGTGGGACCGGGCCGGGCCGGGGCGTTCCGCCGGGCGGCGCGCCGCTACCCACCGCAGCGCGCGGGGAGCCCGCGGGGCCTCAGACGACGCGGATGCGCAGCCGGCGGAAACCGCGGCCCTTGTTCTCCATCTTGACCACCTCGACCCGGCCGACCATCGCCGTGGACGCGACGTGCGTGCCGCCGTCGGCCTGGGTGTCGAGGCCGACGATGTCGACGATCCGCACGACCTCGATGTCGGGCGGCAGCAGGTTGGTCGCCGTCCGGATGATGTCGGGGATCGCGAACGCCTCCTCGCGCGGCAGCGTCTTCACCTCGATCGGCCGGTCGACGGCGATCTCGGCGTTGACCGCCTCGGCGACCCGGTCCTTGAAGTCCGGCGGCACCTCGGCCAGGTCGAAGTCCATCCGCGCGGTCAGCGGCTCCATGTTCCCGCCGGTCACCAGCGCCCCGAAGTCGCGGAAGACGACGCCGGTGAGCACGTGCAGCCCCGAGTGCGTGCGCATCAGCGCGGTCCGCCGCTCGTCGTCGAGCGCGCCGCGGACCGCCGTCCCCGGCGGCGGCACCGGGTCGCCCTCGACCGGCACGAGGTAGAGCTCGTCGCCCTTGCGGGTGCCGGCGATGCGGGTGCGCACCCCGCCCCACAGCAGCACGCCCTCGTCCGGCGGCTGGCCCCCGCCGCCGGGGTAGAAGGCCGACCGGTCGAGCACGATGCCCCGCTCCGGGTCGACGTCGAGCACCGTGGCGTCCCACTCGCGGACGGTGGCGTCGTCGAGGTCGAGGCGGTGGGTGTGCGTGGCTCCGGCCATGCCGTGCATGTTGCCCGCCGCCGTCGGGGACGAGGACAGTGGCCGTCGCGGCGGTGCCGCAGGGGCGTCGCCGGTCCGGGAGGTGACGGAGCATGCACGCCCGATCCACCACACTGCAGGGCGACCCGGCCGCGGTCGACGACCTCGTCGCCTACGTCCGCGACGAGGTGATGCCCCGGGCGCAGGCCGCGGACGGCTTCGTGGGCCTGTCGATGCTCTGCGACCGGGCGGCCGGTCGCTGCATCGTCACGACGGCGTGGGCCACGGAGGCGGCCGTGCGCGCCAGCGGCGAGGCGCTGCGCGACACCCGGACCCGCGGCGCGGAGATCCTGCGGGCGCCGAGACCCGAGGTGGAGCAGTGGGAGGTCGCCGCGATGCACCGGGTCAGGGACACCGGCGACGGCGCCTGCGCCCGGGTGATCTGGTGCCAGGCCCAGCGCGGCGCCCTCGACCGGATCCTCGACGCGTGGCGGACGACGATCCCGCCGCAGCTGGAGCGGATGCCCGGGTTCTGCGCGGTCAGCGTGCTCGTCGACCGGGAGACCGCCCGCGCCGTCGCCGCGGTGAGCTACGAGAGCCGCGAGGCGATGGAGCGCTCCGCCGAGCGCGGACTGGAGCTGCGCAGCCGGTTCGCCGCGAGCCACGGGTTCGACATCACCGACGTCGACGAGTTCGACATCGCGCTGGCCCACCTGCGCGTGCCCGAACTCGTCTGACGGGTCGTTGCCCGCTCCTCCCCCGGCGAGGATCGTGGGTCCCGCGGCGACGCCGCAGGGGCGCCGCCGTTCCGGGGAGAGGAGCTGCGGCATGTACGCCCGATCCACCATCGTGCGAGGCAGCGCCCGAGCGATGGACGACGAGATCGCCTACGTGCGCGACGAGGTGATGCCGGCCCTGCAGGGGATGAGCGGCTGCGTCGGAGTGTCGATGCTCTGCGACCGCGAGGGCGGCCGCTGCATCATCACCTCCGCGTGGGCCGACGAGACGGCCATGCACGCCACGGAGCAGGCCGTCGTCGACTACCGCCGCCGCGCCGCCGAGGTCATGGGCGGCGACTACGAGACCCAGGCGTGGGAGATCGCGGTGATGCACCGCCTCCACGAGGCGCCCGAGGGGGCGTGCACGCGGGTGATCTGGGGACAGCGCAGCCCCGAGCAGATGGACAGCGACCTCGAGGACTTCCGCATGGTGATGCTGCCGCGCATGGAGGAGCTGCCCGGGTTCTGCAGCGTCAGCCTCATGCTGGACCGGGGTACCGGCCGGACGGTGACCTCGGTGACCTACGCGAGCCGGGAGAAGATGCGCGAGGCCGACGCGATGGCCGAGGCGATGCGCGAGGAATTCGCCCGGGCGGTGAGCATGGAGATCACCGGCATGGCCGAGATGGAGCTGGTGCTGCACCACCTGCGGGTGCCGGAGACCGTGTGACGGGTGCTCGTGCTCTGCATGCCCGTGGCATGCAGAGCACGAGCGTGCTCAGACCACCCGGGTGAGGGTGGGCCAGAGGGCGTCGGCGCCGCCGGCGAGCAGCCCGCCGCCGAGCACCCGGGACCAGTGCAGCTCGCTGCCCGCCTCGTCCCGCCACGACCACAGCCGGCGGGTCAGGTGGTGCAGCCTGTGCTCCTGGGTGAAGCCGATCGCGCCGTGCACCTGGTGCGCGAGCCGGGCGACGACCTCCACCGCCGCGCCCGCGCGCACCTTCGCCGCCGCCGCGGCGAGCACCGGGTCCTCGCCGCGGTCGAGCGCCTGCACCGCGGCGTCGACGAGCGCGGCGACCGCGGTGACCTCGCCGGCCATCTCGGCCAGCTCCACCTGCACCGCCTGGAACCGGCCCAGCGGCCGGCCGAACTGGTGCCGCTCCCCGGCGTACTGCACGGTCCAGGCCAGCACCTGCCGCAGCGCGGCCGCGAGCTGCACGGCCCGGGCCAGCGCGAACCGGGCCCGCAGCCCGGCCGCCTGCGCCGGGGTCAGGACGGCGCCGGTGGCCGGGACGCCGTCGAGCACCAGCGAGCCGCGCGGCTCGCCGGCGAGGTTGGCCGCCGTGGTGGCGTCCAGGCCGGTGGCGTCGACCAGGGCCAGCAGCGCGCCGTCGAGCCCGGCCGGGGGCTGCGCCAGCAGGGCGACCCGCCCGGCCACCCCGGCCCACGGCACGTCGGTCGCCGTCCCGGTGAGGAGGAACCGCCCCGGGCCGTCGCCGTCGTCCGACGCCGTGGTGGTCACCGCGTCCGCGAGCGCGAAGGTGAGCGGCTGGTCGAACGCGGTGTGCTCGACCGCGGCCGCCACCAGCGCCGGCCCGGCGACGAGCAGCTGCTCGGCCGCCGGCACGGCCGCCGCCCCGGCGGCCAGGGTGGCGACGACGGCCACGGCGTCGGCGAGCTCGCCGCCGGAGCCACCGGCCTCCTCGGGGACGCCGACGCCGGTCAGGCCCGCCTCGGCCAGCTCCGCCCACAGCGCCTCGTCCCACGGCCGCTGCGGCGTGAGCACGAACGGCTCGTGCCCGTCGAGGATGTCGCGGACGGTCTCGACCACCAGGTCCTGATCGCTCACCGCAGTGCTCCCTCGCTCGACTCCGCGCTCGCTCCGCTCCTCGCTCGTCCCTCGCTGCGATGCTCACTCGCTGTCGTCATCGCAGCCCCAGTCCACGGGCCACGATCCCCTTGAGGATCTCGTTCGTCCCGCCGCGCAGCGTGTAACCCGGCGCGTGCAGCTGCGCCTCGGCCAGCGCCCGGGCCAGCGGGTCCGGCGAGTCCAGCGACGGGGTCAGCTCCACCACCCGGCGGACCTCGTCGACCACGTCCGCCTCGAACGTCGTCCCGACGTCCTTGACCAGCGCGGCGGGGATGTTCGGCAGCTCCCCGCGGTCGAGCGCCGCCGCGATCCGCAGCGACATCTGCCGCAGCGCCAGCAGCCGGGCCGACAGCCGGCCCAGCGTCGCCACCGCCGCCGCGTCGCCCGACCCGGCCACCCACCGGGCGAACTCGGCCAGCAGCGGGTACGTCGAGAGGAAGCGCTCGGGCCCGGACCGCTCGAACGCCAGCTCCGCGGTCACCTGGTGCCAGCCCTCCCCCTCGACCCCGAGCAGCATGTCGCCGGGGACGACGACGTCGTCGAACACCACCTCGTTGAAGTGGTGCCCGCCGTCGAGGATCCGGATCGGGTTGATGCCGATGCCGGGCAGCGACAGGTCGACCAGCAGCTGCGACAGGCCGGCGTGCCGGTTCGCCGGATCGGCCGGCGAGGTGCGCACCAGCACGATCGCGTAGTGCGAGTGGTGGGCGTTCGACGTCCAGATCTTCGCGCCGTTGACCACCCAGTCGCCGTCGCCGTTGCGCGTGGCGCGGGTGCGGATCGACGCGAGGTCGGAGCCGGAGTCGGGCTCGGACATGCCGATGACGAAGAAGCACTCCCCCGCCGCGATGCGCGGGAGGATCCCCGCCTTCTGCGCCTCGGTGCCGTAGCGCAGCAGGTTCGGCCCGGACTGCCGGTCGGCGATCCAGTGCGCCGCGACCGGCGCGCCGACGGCCAGCAGCTCCTCGGTGACGGCGTAGCGCTCCATCGCCGAGCGCTCGTGGCCGCCGTAGGCCTTCGGCCAGGTCATGCCCAGCCAGCCGCGGTCACCGAGCTTCTTGGAGAAGGCGGGGTCCACCCCGGACAGCCACGTGTCGACGTGCGTGGCGAAGGAGCCGGCCGCGAGCTCGGCGGCCAGGAACTCGCGCACCTCCTCGCGCACCCGCTCCGCCGCCTCCGACCGCGGCGCCGGCGCCAGCGTCAAGGACGAGCTCATGCCCGCACCCTGCCAGAGGGCGGGGTGGCCGGCTCGTGCGAGGTCAGCCCTCCCGGTCCTCCTCGGCCGACGGCCCGCGGGTCAGCTGCCGCAGCTCGCTGACGACGTCGCTGGCGGCGGCGGTGAGGGAGAACAGCGCGCCCGACACCAGCCGGCGCACGCCGGCGGCGTCCAGGCCGAGCACCGACCCGAGCCCGGCCGCGACGTCGACCCCGGGCAGCCCGCCGCCCAGCGGCGAGCGGTGCGGCTGGTCGGCCAGGTCGGGCGACCAGCGCATGGCGTCGCCGGAGACGGCGTAGTCGCCGGTCGCGCCGTCGAGGGACTGAGCTATCGCGTCGTCGCGTTCCATGGCGCCTCCCCCGGAACCGTCCTGCCCCCACGATCCTCGCCCGGCGCCCCCTTTCTCAACCGGGTAGCCGGGTCAGCGCCAGCAGCGCGATGTCGTCGGCGCGGAACGGGCCGGTCAGCTCGGCGAGCAGCCGGTCGCAGACCTCGTCGGGGTCCCCGGCGCCGGCCCGCGCGGCCACCTGGAGCAGCCGGTCGAGGCCCGCGTCCAGGTCGGCGTCGCGGCTCTCCACCAGCCCGTCGGTGTAGAGCACCAGCGTCGCCCCCGGCGGCAGGACGCCGGCCCACTCCGCGGCCGGGGCCGGCGCCGGCGGCGCGCCCAGCAGCCGGGCGGGCCGCACGGGCAGCAGCTCGGCGTGCCCGTCGGTGACCAGCACCGGGGCGAGGTGGCCGGCGGAGGCGATCCGCAGCCGGCCGGTCGCCGGGTCCAGCGTGCCGAACAGCGCCGTGGCCATCCGCTGCAGCCCGAGCAGCGACCAGCCGGCCTGCAGCCGGTCGATGACCGCGCTCGGGGACGGCCGGTCGGCCAGCAGCGCCCGGTAGACGCTGTGCAGCTGGCCCATCGTGGCGGCGGCGGCGATGTCGTGGCCGACGACGTCGCCGACCGCCAGCGCCACCACGTCGCCGGGCAGGACGACGACGTCGTAGAAGTCGCCCCCGATGTCGACGCCGCGCGTCGCCGGCAGGTAGCGCACCGCCACCGCCAGGCCCTCGACCGCCGGCGGTGGCGGCGGCAGCAGGTTGGCCTGCAGCGTGTGCGAGGTGGCGACGTCGACCTCGTACCGCTGCGCCCGGTCGACGACCAGCGCCACCTGCAGGGCCAGCTGCTCGGCGACCTCGACGTCCGCCGCGGTGAAACCCGACCGGTCGCGGTCCGCGCCGAGCGTGAGCGCGCCGAGCGCGCGCCCCTCGGCGACCAGCGGGACGCTGACGATGCTGCGGATCCCCAACCGGCGCACGACGGCCAGGTGGTGCTCGTCGTCGGTGATCCGGCCCAGGTCCTCGTCGGTGAGCTCGGGGATCCACTGGGTGCGCTGCCGCCGCATGGCCTCGGTGGCGGGGTGCGGCCGCTCGGGCCCCGGCAGGTGCCGCGTGCGCAGCTCCTCGACCAGCGGCTGGCGCCCGGGGTCGCCGTGCCGCGCCGCCACCCGGGTGACCCCGTTGTCGGTGGCGAGGTCGATCAGGCAGAGATCGGCCAGCCGCTGCACGGCCAGCCCGGCCAGCCGGTCGACCACGTCGGTGACGTCGGCCGCCCCGGCCAGCAGCCGCGCCGCCTCCAGCAGGAACGTCGCGCGCTCGGCCGCCCGCGTCGCCTCCTCGCGCAGCCGCGCCCGCTCCAGCGCCTGCCCGGCCTGCCGGCCGAGCGTCCGCAGCAGGTCGACGTCGGCCGCGGGCAGCGGCCGGTGCACGCCGGTCGCCGGCTCGTCGAGGCTGAGCAGCCCGTCGCCGCCGCTGCCCAGCCCGAGCAGCAGCACGCCGAGGCGCCGGCCCTGCGCCGACACCGGGACGACGACCAGGTCGGTCAGGCCGGCGGCCGCCATCTCGGCGGCGACCAGCGGCTGGAGCTCCCGCAGCCGGGCGTCGACCGGCACCGCGCGCACCCCGCCGGCGAGCTCGAGCGCCAGCCGGCCGCGCGCCGCCGCGCGCAGCTCCTCCAGCAGCGACCGGGTCAGCCCGTCGGCCCGGACCAGGCGCAGCGCCGGCTCCTCCCCCGGTTCCGCCGCCGCCTCGTCGAGCAGCAGCAGCGCCGCCCCCGGCGCGTGCAGGGCGTGGCGGCCGTGGTCGACGATCACGGCCGCCACGTCGACGACCGTCGTCGCCGCGGCCAGGTCCGAGACGACCGCCTGCAGGGTCCGCGAGCGGGCCTCGGACTCCTCCGCGGCGCGCTGGGCGGCGAGCAGCTCCCGCTCGTAGCGGCGCCGGGCGGTGGCCTCGAACAGCGTCGCCCGCACGAGCAGCGGGGCGCCGGACGCGTCGCGCACCTCCACCGCGTTGAGCAGGCACGGCAGCGCGGACCCGTCGACCCGGACGACGTCCAGCGCGATCTCGCGCACCGCGCCCTGCATGCGCAGCAGCGGCGCGAGGTGGGTCTCGTGGAAGACCTGCCCGCCGATCGACAGCAGGTCCTGGAACCGGCTGCCGAGCACCTCGCGGGCGGTCCGGCCGGTCCAGGCGCAGAAGGTGCGGTTGACCTTGACGATCGTGCCGTCGGGCAGCGCGGACAGGTAGCCGCAGGGTGCGTTCTCGTAGAGGTCGGCCGGGTCCTCCTCGAGCAGGCGGGACAGCTCGAGCCGCGGGTCGCGGCCGCCGACGTCGACGCCGGTCACGGTCCCAGGAACGCTCTGATCGCGGCGACGGTCTCCTCCGGCGCCGACAGGTGGGGGCAGTGGCCGGTCGCCGCCAGCCGGGTGAGGGTGCTCCCGGGGACGGTCGCGTGCACGTACGCACCGACGGCGTCCGGGGCGATGACGTCCTGGCTGCACTGCAGCACGAGGGTGGGCACGCGCACGCCGGGCAGGTCGGCGCGGTTGTCGGAGAGGAACGTGACCCGGGCGAACTGCCGGGCGATGTCGGGGTCGGTGCGGCAGAAGCTGTTGGACAGCTCCTCGGTGAGCTCCGGCCGGTCGGGATTGCCCATGATCACCGGCGCCAGCTGCCTCGACCAGCCGAGGTGGTTGCTGTCGAGCGCCTCGAGCAGGTCGGCGACGTCCTGCCGGCTGAACCCGCCCACGTAGCCCTCGTCGTCGACGTAGCGCGGGTTCGGCCCGATCATGACCATCGCCCCGAACAGCTCGGGGGCCCGCTGCAGGGCCAGGACGCCGATCATCGCGCTCACCGAGTGCCCGACGAAGACGACGTCGGTCAGGTCCAGCTCGCGGCAGATCTCGACGACGTCCTCGGCGTAGCCGCGCAGCGAGCCGTACTTGCCGAAGTCGTAGGCCGACAGGTCCGAGCCACCCGAACCGACGTGGTCGAACAGGACGACGCGGTGGTCCCCCTCGAACTCCGGGGCGACGAAGCGCCACATCTCCTGGTCGCAGCCGAAGCCGTGGGCGAACAGCATCGGCCGCCCCGCCGGGAGCCCCCGCGCACGGACGCGGTTGCGCGTTCCGACGTCCACCGCCCCATCGTGGTTGCCGACGGCGGCCGGAACAACCCTTGCGGCACGGGAACGTCCGCCTCGGGGCGGAGGCCCGGTCAGCCGCACGGCGGAGCCTGCGGCCGTCCTCCTGCGCCGCCCGGACGATTTCCGGCGTCCCGGGCCGGAACGGGACGGAAATCCCTGTCGGCCGGGACACCGGGCTCCCTACTGTGCTCCCCGTTCCGAGCCAGAGACGAGCAGAACGCGACGCGAACGAGGTGCCCCATGACCGCCACCGCGGTCCTCCCCAGCTCCCCTCCCCGCCCGGCCCCGGCGCCGGGCCCGACCTCCTGCCGTGCCGTCGCCCACCAGCGCGTGCTCCACCAGCTGGTGCGGCGCGAGCTGCGCACGCTGGCCGAGCTGGCCACCTGGGCGCCCGCCGCCGAGCCGGCCCGCACCGCGGCCCTGACCCGGCACGCCGACCTCGTCGCGCGGGTGCTCCTGCACCACCACCGCGTCGAGCGCGAACTGCTGTGGCCGGCGCTGCAGCAGGCCCTGCCGGGCGACGCCGAGCTGCCGGCGCTGGTGGCCGAGTGGACGACCAGCTGCGGGAAGATCGACCACGCGCTGCGCGACCTGTCCACCGCGGCCCGGCAGTGGGCCGTCGCCGAGACCTGCCCGGCCCGCGACAGCTTCGCGATGGCCTGCCTCGACCTCGCCGACGCCGTCGACGCGCAGACCGCCCGGGAGGAGCAGGTGCTGCACCCGCTGCTCGCCGCGCGGCTCGACGCCTCGGTCTGGGCCGGGATCGCCCGCTCCGTGCGCTCCGACCTCTCGCCGCGGGAGCAGACCCTCGTGCTCGGTCTCGCCCTGGAGGACGCCTGCGCCACGGACCGCGCCCGGCTGCTCTCGGGCCTGCCCGCTCCGCGCCGGTGGGCGTGGCGGCTCGTCGGCCGCGGGCGCTACCGGGCCGCCGTCGTCCGGCTGCGGGGTGCTCCCCCGGCGCTCTAGGGAGGAGGTCCGCTGGGAGGCCCCGCTGCAGGGTCCCGCGCCGAGCGTGCGAGGCGTGGGGGCAGCGGGGTCCTTTCAGTAGCGGGACGTGCCGCAGTCGGCGCACCGCTTGCGCGGCGGCCGCGTCTCGCCGCGGCAGTTCGGGCAGACCCAGGTGGCCTGCCGCTCCTCGGTGGTCGTGGTGCTCATCTCATCCCCCTCGGTGGCGGTCGGGAACCACCGTAGGAAGCCGACGTGACGAGCCGGTGACCTCGACGTTGCGCTCGGGTATGCGCTGGTCGACCGGGTTGTGATCGCTCACATGCCGTGCGTCACAGGTAGGCCACGCCGCCGTCGAGGTCGATCCGGTTCGGCGGGGCGCCGTCCTCGACGTCGTCGCGCCGCAGCTCACGCACCCGCTGCTGCTCCAGGTCGGCCGCGCGCCCGGGGGCCAGCGCGGCGGAGAAGACGTCCATCCCGCTCGCGGTGAGCGCCGAGCGCCGCCGGCGCGACAGCGGCCCGCGCCGGGCCCCCCGCGCCGCCAGCTGCTCGAGCACGGCGACCGCGACGAGCAGCAGCACCAGACCCGGCAGGGTCAGCGCGACCAGCAGACCGACGCCCACGGGCGAACGGTAGCGCGACATGCCGCGGCGGGCAGGTGACAAGGCGCGGCGGACGTGCGCACAATGGTCAATTGCTGCGCAGCGCAGAAATGCGCTATTAGCCACGGATTCCGGCATTTTAACGGAGAGAGCAGGAATTGTCGAGGACTCGATCCGACGTCGTCCCCTCGGCCGGGAGCGATCCCGGGCCAGCCGCCGAGCAGGAGGCGGTGACCGTCCGCTACCAGCGGCTCGACGAGGCCCGCGAGCTGGCCGTGCGCCGGCTCAAGGAGGCGCTGGCCACCCGGCCGACCACCCCGCAGTCGGTCGGCGAGCGGGAGGCGGCGGCCAATTTCCAGACCGCCCGGCTGGCCGCGATCGACGCCGCCGAGAGCGGCCTGGTCTTCGGCCGGCTCGACCTGCGCGACGGCGCGGTGGGCGCCCGGTACGTCGGCCGGATGGGCCTGCCGGCCGACGACGGCGACGAGCCGCTGCTGGTCGACTGGCGCGCACCGGCGGCCCAGCCGTTCTACGTGGCCACCGCCCTCAACGACCTCGGCGTCGCCCGCCGCCGGCACATCCGCACGCGCGGGCGCCGGGTGGTGGGTGTCAGCGACGAGGTGCTCGACCCCGACGACCCGGCGGCGGCGACCTCCTCGGGCCTGACCGGCGAGTCGGCCCTGCTGGCCGCGCTCACCGCGCAGCGCACCGGCCGGATGACCGACATCGTGCGGACCATCCAGGCCGAGCAGGACCGCATCATCCGCGCCGACGCCAAGGGCGTGCTCGTCGTCCAGGGCGGGCCGGGCACGGGCAAGACGGCGGTCGCTCTGCACCGGGCGGCCTTCCTGCTCTACACCCACCGCGAGCGGCTGGCCCGCAGCGGCCTGCTCGTCGTCGGGCCGTCGACGACGTTCCTGCGCTACATCGCCGACGTGCTGCCCTCGCTCGGCGAGACGGGCGTGCTGCTGCGCGACCTCGCCTCGCTGCGGCCCGGGCTCACCGCCACCGGCACCGACGCGCCGGAGGTGGCCGAGGTGAAGGGGCGGCTGGCCATGGTCGACGTCCTCAAGGCCGCCGTCCGCGACCGGGAGGAGCTCCCGTCGGGGACCGAGACCGTGGTGGTCGACCGCACCAAGGTCGAGTTCCGGCCGGCCGACGCCAAGGCCGCCCGCACACGGGGCCGCGCGGGCCGGCGGCTGCACAACGAGGGCCGGGCGGTGTTCGCCCGCGAGGTGGTCGACGTCCTCGCCCGGCGCTACGCCGAGCAGCTGGGCGCCGACCCGCTGGGCGGCGCGAACCTGTTCAGCCGGCACGACCTCGACGACCTCCGGGCCGAGGTGGCCGCCGAGCCCTCGGTGCGGGACCTCATCGACCGGCTCTGGCCGCGGCTGACCGCCGAGCGGCTGCTCACCGAGCTGTACGCCTCGCCGCGGCGGATCCGCGCGGCCACCCGCGGCTGGTCCGACGCCGACCGCGCGCTGCTGCACCGCCCGGCGGGCGCGGCGTGGACGCCGGCCGACGTGCCCCTGCTGGAGGAGGCCGAGGAGCTGCTCGGCGCCGACCCGACCCGGCGGTCCCGCGCCGACCGGCAGCGGGAAGTGCTGGTGCGCCAGGCCCAGGAGACCCTCGACATCCTGCTCGGCTCCCAGTCGACCGACGTCGACGTCGACGAGGAGGCGGAGTTCCTCTCGGCCGGCGACCTGCTCGACGCGGAGCTGCTCGCCGAGCGCCAGGCCGTCGTCGACACCCGCACCGCCGCCGAGCGGGCGGCCGACGACCGGACGTGGACCTTCGGCCACGTCGTCGTCGACGAGGCCCAGGAGCTCTCGGCGATGGCCTGGCGGACGGTGCTGCGGCGGGTGCCCACCCGCTCGATGACCGTCGTCGGCGACGTGGCGCAGACCGGGTCGGCGGCCGGCGCGACGTCGTGGGAGGAGATGCTGCGCCCGCACCTGGGCACCGACTGGCGCATCGAGCGGCTGACCGTCAACTACCGGACGCCGGCGGAGATCATGGCGGTCGCCGCCGACGTCCTCGCCGCGAGCGGTGCCGGGACCGAGCCGCCCCGGTCGGTGCGGTCGACGGGGGTGCACCCGACGGCGGAGCGGGCCGACGAGGCGGAGCTGCCCGCGCGGGCGGCGGAGGCGGCGGCCCGGCTGGCGGCCGAGGGCGGCACGCTCGCCGTCCTCGCCCCGCCGAGCCGGCTGGCCGCCGTCGCCGGGGCGGTGGCCGCGCGGCTGCCGGGGACCTCGGCCGACGCGTCCGCCGACCTCACCGCCGGCCCCGTCGTCCTCCCGCCGGAGGCGGCGAAGGGGCTGGAGTTCGACGCCGTCCTGGTGGTCGACCCCGCGGGGATCGTGGCCGAGGGCGTGCGCGGTCTCAGCGACCTGTACGTGTCGCTCACCCGCGCCACCCGGGCGCTGGCGGTCGTGCACCCCGGCGAGCTCCCGCCCTACCTCTCCCGCCTGGCGCCCGGACAGCCCGCGACGCGATAGGCGAAGGAGGCCATGCACGCGGTTCGGGGACCGGAACCGTGTGCATGGCCTCCTGCGCCTCTGCCAGATCAGGCGCGGTCCCAGGCCTCGTCGCGCATCCGCAGGACGATGACGCCGCACCAGGCCAGCGAGATCGCGACCAGCGCGGTGCTCAGGGTGGGCAGCCAGGCGTCGTTGGCGAAGAAGAAGAACACCAGCCAGCCGACGACGCTCAGCGCCACCGGCACGAACGGGATCGCCTTGGCCTTCCACGCGGCGAACACCGCCAGGTTCGTGCCGATCAGCAGGCCGATGATCGCCGGCAGGTTGAACAGCGCACCCTGCGCGTAGCCGCCGGCCGCCTCGTAGACCTGCAGCGCCTGGTCGGCGGGCAGCGTGGTGGCCAGCGCGACGTCGTAGAAGTCGACGGCGACGATGCCCGACAGCCCCGCGCCCAGGCCGGCGAAGAGCATCGCGGCGATGGCGGTCCGGGCGGCGCGGCGACGGGCCAGGTGCACCAGCGTGAGCGCGGCGGGCAGGAGCAGCAGGTAGCCGTAGTGCAGGACGACGGCGGCCCACAGGACGCTCGCGGTGTGGTCGGCGCCGACCTGCAGGTACTCGGCGTCGGTGTTGTTCTCGTACGGGATCATCGCCAGGCTGACGCAGACGGTCGTGCCGGAGGCGATGAGCGAGAGCCCACCGCCGATCCGGCGGAACCGGCTGCCGGGCGTGACCTCGGTGCGCGGGGCGGCCGCCGCGGCGGTCGGCTCGGTGGACGCGGTCATCGGATGTCCTTCCAGGGGGTCGTTCAGGGCACCGACAAGGTCTCCCGCCCCGCGTCCCCGGCCCCAGGGCTCGCTGTCCCGAAGTCCCGGGCGGAGGTGTCCCCGGCGCCGTCCTCCCACGCCGCGACGGCTCCTCCCCCGCCGCGCACCGCCGGGGAGGACGGGTCACGATCAGGTGAGCTGATCGTGGCGGCGAGCCGCCGCGGGCGATCCGGCAGGCAGGATGTCCGCCGTGCCGGGCGCGACCGCAGAGCCGTCCCGGGTGCCCCGCTGGGTGCCCGGGCTGCTCGCGCTGGTCGGCGTCGTCTGCACGACGGTGGCGATCGGGCTGGCGGTCTTCGGCGACGGCATCCCCGTCGACCCCGGCGACGCCATGCTGGGCCTGCTGTACCCGCCGGTGGCCGCCCTGGTCCTGCGCCGGCAGCCCGGCAACAAGGTCGGCTGGCTGCTGATGACGACGGTCATCACCGGCCCGTACCTGCTCTCGGCCGACTACGCGGTCGGCACCGCCCTCGAGCACGGCACGAACGGCCCGCTCGGCGGCTTCGCCGTCTGGCTCACCGCCTGGGGCTTCGCCCCGTACTACGCGATCATCGCGCTGGTCCCGCTGTACTTCCCGACCGGGCAGCTGCCCTCGCCCCGCTGGCGGCCGGTCGCCCGGGTGCTGGTCACCCTGGCCGCCACCGCCACGGTGGCGGCGATGCTGCGCCGGTCGTCGGACTTCTCCGAGGAGCTGGCCAACCCCCTCTCCTTCACGACCACGCTGGTGCCCGAGTACGCGCTGCGCATCGGCGCCATGGGCACCTTCCTGCTCGGGGCGCCGCTCGGCGTGGCCGCCCTCGTCGTGCGCATGCGCCGCTCGACCGGCACCGAGCGCACCCAGCTGCAGTGGCTGGTCCTCGGCGCGTCGGTGCTGCTCGTGTGCGTGCTCGGCACCTTCGTGCTCGCCGTGCCCCGGGCGGTCGAGATCGCGCTGTTCGCGGTGGGGTTCGCCGCGGTGCCGGTCGCGATCGCGATCGCCGTCCTCCGGCACGGCCTGTTCGACGTCGGCCTGGTCGCCAGCCGCGCCGTCGTCTTCACCGTGCTGTCGGCCCTGCTCGTCGTCGCCTACGCCGTGGTCATCGCGATCGCCGGCGAGCTGTCGACGGGCGAGCGGCGGATCGCCGTCGCGGTCGTCGCCCTCGCCGCGCTGGCCGCCGCCGCGCTGTGGGAGCGGGCGCAGCGCGCCGTCGAGCGGCTGCTCTACGGCGAGCGGCGCGACCCGCTGGCCGTGGCGCACCGGGTCGGCACGTCGCTGGACCTCGCCGGCGGCCCGGCCGAGGCGCTGCAGTCGCTGGCCGAGGAGGTCCGCCGAGCGCTGCGGCTGCCGCGCGTGGCGATCGTCCCGGCCGACCCGCGGCTGCCGAGCGCGGCGTCGGAGGGGCCGGGCCGCGACGACGGCGACGTCAGCGACCTGCCGCTGAACGCACTGGGCACCGACGTCGGCCGGCTGCACGTCACGCACCGCTACCCCGGCGAGCGGTGGCGGCGCACCGAGCGAGCGGCGTTCGCCGACGTCGCCCGCCGCGCGGCGATCCTCGTCTGGGCGGCCGGCCTCGTCGCCGACCTCACCGCCAGCCGCGAGCGGATCGTCGCCGGCCGGGAGGAGGAGCGCCGCCGGCTGCGCCACGACCTGCACGACGGCGTCGGCCCCGAGCTGGCCGGCATGGCGCTGCAGCTGGAGCGGCTGGCCGGCAAGCTCGCCGGCGACGAGCAGCTGGCCGGCCTGGCCGGGCGGCTGCGCGACCAGATGCGGCGCACCGTGGCCGCCGTCCGCCGGGTGGTCGACGACCTGCGCCCGCCCGCCCTCGACGAGCTGGGCCTGGTCGGCGCGCTGCGCGAGCACGTCGCCGCCTACCGCATGCCGGTGGCGGCCGGGGCGACCGGCGCCGATCCCGAGCCGGACCGGGTGACCGTCGTGGCCGGCGAGCTGCCCGAACTGCGCGCCGCGGTCGAGGTCGCCGCCTACCGGATCGCCACCGAGGCGGTCACCAACGCCGTCCGGCACGCCGAGGCCTCGACCTGCCGGGTGACCCTGACCGCCGAGGACGGCGACCTGGTCGTCGAGGTCACCGACGACGGCCGCGGCGTCCCCGACGACGCGGTGCCCGGGGTCGGCACCACCAGCATGCGCGAGCGGGCCGCCGAGCTCGGCGGCACGCTCGAGGTCGTCACCGCCGCCGGGGAGGGCACGACCGTCCGCGCCCGGCTCCCCTTGCACGCGATGGAGAGCCCGACGGACGACCGCCGGACGGACGACCGCCCGACGGACGACCGCCTGATGGACAGGGAGGCACGCTGAACACCGAGCTGGACACCCGGATCCGGGTGGTCGTCGTCGACGACCACCCCGTCTACCGCGACGGCGTCTCCGACGCGCTGGAGGACGAGCCCGACATCGAGGTGGTCGGCCGGGCCGCCGACGGCGAGGCGGCCGTCGCCGTGGTCGACGCGCAGCAGCCCGACGTCGTCCTCATGGACCTGCGCATGCCCGGCACCGGCGGGCTGCCGGCCACGGCCCGGATCGCCGCCACCCACCCCGGCACCTCGGTGGTCGTGCTGACGATGAGCGACGACGACGACTCGGTGTTCGCGGCGCTGCGGGCCGGCGCCCGCGGCTACCTGCTGAAGGAGTCGGAGGGCGCCGACATCGCCCGGGCGGTGCGCGCAGCCGCGCGGTCGGAGGCGGTGTTCGGCCCGCGGATCGCCGACCGGGTGCTGGCCTTCTTCGCCTCGTCGCGGGCCCGGTCGAGCGCGGTGCCGTTCCCCGAGCTGACCGACCGGGAGCGGGAGGTGCTCGACCTGGTGGCGCACGGGCTGTCCAACGGGGCGATCGCGCAGCGGCTGTTCCTGTCGGAGAAGACCGTGCGCAACCGGGTCTCCGACGTCCTCACCAAGCTGCACGCGGCCAGCCGGGCCGAGGCGGTGGCGCTGGCCCGCGACGCGGGGCTGGGCCCGGCGCCGGGGGCCTAGAGGCCGACCGGGACGTTGCGCGGCTCGTCGTCGGGGACCCGCCTCGACGCGGCGGCGGTCTGCAGGATGACCGTCCACAGCGCCAGGTAGTAGCCGGTGAACGCGCTGAGGAAGACGAACAGCGCCCGGCCCTCGGCGTCCCAGGCCTGCTGGACGCCGGTGACGACGCCGACGACGAGTCCGAGCACGGCCCCGACGGCGGTGCGGGCGCGGGCGGCTCGGCGGGACGGGGCTGCCATGGCGGTTCTCTCCTCGAGGACGGAACGGTTCGCTACGTCGTCGAGGCTGCCGGGCACCGCTTGCGCGGCACTGGGGAACGGCTTGACCGGCCGGCGGCTCAGTCGGAGCCGTGCACCTGCAGGACCACGCCGCTGGCCGGCTTGGCCGGGATCCGCCGCAGCGAGATCGACAGGTCCTGGTCGGGGACGTCGAAGCGCAGCCGCGCCAGCCGGACGGCGAGCGCCGACAGCACCGCGACGGTGATCTGCTCGCCGGGGCAGCGGTGCCCGGACCGCGGGTCGCCGGCGCCCTGGGGCACGAGCTCGAACGCGCCGATGTCCTCGCCGAGGAAGCGCTCCGGCCGGAAGGCGTAGGGGTCGCCCCAGACCTCGGGATCGTGGTTCTGCCCGTACAGGTCGAGCAGCACCAGCGCGCCCCGGGGGACGCGCTGGCCGTCCCACTCGACCTCGCGCGGGGCCCTGCCGCCGATGAACGGCGCGAACGGGTAGAACCGGCGGACCTCGTGCGCGAACGCCTCGGCGAACGCCGGGTCGCCGGAGGCCAGCCGCTGCCGGTGCTGCGGCCAGCGGATCAGCGCGTGCGCGGAGAAGGCGACGAACCAGGAGATGGCCACCGTCGGGCGGACGACGTTGAGCACCTCCACCGCGGCCACCCGCGGCTCCAGCAGCTCGCCGTCGGCGTCGCGGTGGTGGGCGACCACGTTGAGGACGGACCCCTCGGGCACCGCCGTCCGCCCCTCCCGGACGTCGCGCACGAGCTGGGCCAGCCACGCCTCGCGCCGGCCCCGGGCGCGCCGCGCCCGCCAGTGCCGCGGCCCGCCGGTGGCGAAGCCGTCGACCAGGGCGAGCAGGTCACGGGCGACGGCGGGCACCTCGTCGTCGGTCACCGGGACGCCGGCCCAGCGGCAGACCGAGCCCGCGAGCACCTTCGCGGCCTCCTCGAACAGCACGATCGACCGGCGCTGCGCCCACCCCCTGACCGCGTCGTCCCAGGCGGCCGTGGTGCGCTCGACGAGCGGGCCGGTCCCGTCCCCCATGAGCAGGGCGACGAACATCGACTTGCGCACCCGGTGCGGGTGGCCGTCGAGGGTGTGCACGGCGCCCTTGCCGAACAGCGTGCCGACCACCGGCTCCGGCAGCGCCCCCGAGGCGGTGGGCCCGCCGCGCCGGACGTGGTCCTCGTCGTAGAAGAAGCGGGCGGCGTCCGGCCCCTCCAGGGCCACGGCCCGCACGCCCATCAGCCGCGCGCGCAGCGTCCGCCGGCCGCGCCGCCGGCGCTCGTCGGGCAGCCACGCGTACCCCTTGGCCAGCATGCGGAGGCTGTCGTCGAGCGGCATGCACGACCCGTTCCCCGGCGGCCGGGGCGGCAACCATGATCGTCAGGACCGCAGCCGCCGGTTCCACCACCCGGGACGGCGGCACGCCCGCGCGCGCAACCGCTCGTGCTCGGCGTGCTGCAGCCGCACCAGCCCGGGGACCAGCGCGGGGACGAGCAGCAGCGGCCACCGGCGGCGGTCCTCGGTGAGCGCGGCCACCAGGGACGCCGCCCCGCCGAGGTGGACGACCGGGTTGTACCAGCGCATCAGCTCCGGCCCCAGCCCCTCGCAGTCCAGCAGCCACGGCAGGCCGACGCGGGTCCACCGGCGCGGCCAGCCGGCGAGGTGCGCCAGCGCCGCGGCCAGGCCGGTCGCGTTCACCAGCGCCAGCCCGGCCCCCGCCGACGGCGACCCCGCGGCGCGCTGCACGCCCGCGGTGGCCCCGGCCCAGAGCAGCGCGGCCGGTGCCGGGCCGACGACGGAGGCGAGCGGCAGGCCGACGCCCGCCGCGAGCTCGAAGCCCACGTGCCCGGCCAGGGCGGCCGAGGCCAGCCGGGTCCAGGGGCGGCGCGGCCGCCTCATCCGGGCCGCTGCTCCTGCCGGCGGTCGTCGCGGAGCCGGGTCGCCTCGTCGGCCGGGGCCTCGTCGCCGCCGTCCGCGACCGAGCTGCCGCCCCCCAGCCGCCGCAGCAGCGCCGCCACCTCGGCCCCCGCCCAGGACCGGTCGTCGTCCTCGGGCAGCCGCTCGGCGACCGACTGCAGCGCCTCGGCCAGCGCGGTCTCCTCCTCGCTGAGCAGCCCCCGGTACGCCGGGTCGAGCAGGTAGCCGGTCGGCGGCGTGGACAGGCAGCAGATGAGGTCGAGCAGCACCTCGAGGCGCCGGGCGGCCTCCGCCGGCGGGGTGTCGCCCGACGACATGGCGACGGTGTCGACGTCGCGCTCCCACAGCCGGGCCCGCGCCCGGTCCTCGCGCAGGGCCAGCACGGTGCCGCCGCGCCGCCGCGCGGCCACGCCGTCGACGTCGAGCGCGCTGCGCACCTGGTGCGCGATCCGGATGAGGTCGTCGTCGAGCATCGAGGTCCCCACGAACAGCACGTGCCGGGTGAGCAGCAGCGCGTGCAGCACGCCGGCCAGCGCCGCCCGGGCGTCGCCGAGCTGCAGGTACTCCTCGCGGGTCAGCACGACGCCGGCCGGGTGCGCCGCGTCGCCGTGCAGCTTGAGCAGCCACGGCGCCCCCGGCACGGCCTCGTCGTACGGCAGCACGGTGAGCTCCCGGCCGATGCCCCGGGCGGCGAGCTCGACGAGCGGGTCGTAGTTCGTGGTGACGAACTCCTGCACCGGCAGGTCGGCGACCAGCGCGTGGGCCAGGGCGTAGCAGCCCGGCCCGAAGCGCTCCTTCACGTACGCCTCGAGGTTGTCGCGGCCCAGCTCGCGGGCCAGCAGTGCGGCGGCGTCCTGGGCGGGCAGACGGGACAGGCCCGCGCGCAGGTCCTCGTCCAGCCCCGAGCGCTCGGCGAGCTCGGCGAGCAGCTGCTCCCACGTGGGCAGGCCGGCCGCCGCGCTCACCCCGGCGCCCACGAACACCGCCAGCCGGCCCAGCCGCGCGTCCTCGCCCAGCCGCTCGGCCACCGCGCGCAGCTCGTCGGGCAGGTCCCAGCCCTCGTCGGCGCCGCGGCGCAGCCGCTGGGCCGCGGCCAGGTCGCTGGGGCCCTTGAGCACCAGGGCGACGTCGAAGCCGTGCTCGCGCGCGGCCTCGCGCAGCACCGGGAGCAGCTCGCGCAGCAGGGTGCCGCGCTCGCCGGCGGCGCCGCCCCAGCCCGTGCCCAGCGCCGGCAGGCCCACCAGCCGGCGCGCCCGGCCGTGCACCGGCTCGGGCACCTCCCGGCCGGCCACCGCGGCCAGCGCCTCGCGGGCGCCGTCGAGCAGCCAGGGCAGCCCGCGGCCGCCGTCGTCGACGGTGTCGACCAGCCAGGTCCGGCGTCCGCCGTCGCCGGGCACCTCGAGCACCCGCTCCTCCCCCGCCCACGACAGCCCCAGGCAGGCGCCGTCCGGGCCCTCCTCGGTGACCAGGTCGTCGGGGAGCAGCTCGCGGAACCCGGGGGCCACCCGCAGCCGGCGGTCGGTGGGGACGAGGACGTCGTCGCAGGCGAGCCGGGTCAGGTCCGCCCCGACGACGAAGACGTGGCCGTGCACGCCGGAGCCGTACCCCGCCGCGCCGCCGGGGATTCGGCACGGAGCGGGCCGGGCCGCCGCGGCGGATGGGCGCGGGCAGGTCCTAGCGCGGCCCAGGTTTCCCGCAAGCGCCGTCCGGAGGCTGGACGCCGACGATCCGGACGAGACCCCCGAGGACCCGATGCGCCGCCCGCTCCGCGCCCTGCTGCTGCCCGCCGCCGCCCTTCTCGGCCTGACCGCCTGCGCCGTCGAGGTGCGCGGGACGGCCACCGCGGCCGCCGCCGGCGAGCCGTCGGCCGCCCCGGAGGGGGACCCGACGGGCGCTCCGGCCGACCTGCTCGCGGTCGTGCCGGTCGAGGACCGCCCCTCAGCGCTCACCCCCGACCTCGGCTCCGGCGCCTCCGCGGTGATCACTCCGGACGACGACCCCGAGGGCGGCCCGTCGCTGGTCCGCATCGGCCCGGTCGAGGACGGCGGCGGCCCGGCGTCGATCCAGGTCGTCGAGGACCGGCCGGCGCCCTCGGTGGGCCTGCCGCACGCGGCGCACACGGCCGAGGACGGCACCGTGGTGCTCGTCGGCATCCCGCACCCGGGCGACCCGCTGCGGCTGCGCGTGGTCTCCGTCGACGACGGCGTCGCGTCCGAGCCCGCGACCGTCGACCCCGGCCCGGAGGCCCGGTTCGTGCACACCGCGCTCTCCCCGGACGGGAGAACCCTCTACCTGCTCGTCGACGACGGCGGCACCGCCGAGCTCCTCGCGGCCGATCCCGCCACCGGCCAGGTCACCGCCCGCGCGCCGGTCGACCTGCTCACCACCGAGCCGGTCGAGGCCGCGGGGCTGGTGGCCACCCCGGCCGGCGGCCTGGTGGCGGTGTTCGACGCCGGCGGCGCCCCCGTCGTGGCCGAGTTCGACGCGGCCCTGACCCGCCGCGGCGAGCCGGTGGGCCTCACCACCGACGGCGCCCTGGGCAGCGCCCTGTCGATCACGCTGCTGCCCGACGGCCGGGCGCTGGTCGCCGTCGACGTCGGCACGGAGGACGCGCAGCGGATCCGGCTCGTGGCCGTCGCCGCCGACGTGCTGACCGACGTCGCGGAGCTCGGCGGCGGGTCGGGCACCGCCAGCTGGACCGGCGCCCTCGTCGTCGACACCGACGGCCTGGCCCACCTGCCCGGGCAGGTCGACGGGCGGCTGGTGGTCACCGTGGTCGACGTCGAGGCCGGCGAGGCGGTGGGTGACGTGCCGCTGTGCGACGACGGCGAGGTGACCACCGTCGCCGCGTCCCGGCACGGCTCGGTGGTCTACCTGGGCGGCGGGTGCGCCGCCTCCGGCGACGTCGTGTGGGCGGTGGGCTGAGCCGTCAGCCGAGCGCGCCGCAGCCGCCGGCGCCGCAGGCGCAGCCGGCGCACCCGGCCGGCGCGGGCGGCGGCACCGGGCGGGCGGCGGCGGCCCGCAGGCCGGCGGCGCCGACCAGCACCGGCACGGCCAGCACGGCGACGGCGAGCGCGGAGACGACCGTGCCGACGTCGGCCGCCCGCGACCAGCCCTGCGCCGCGCCGGTGGCGCCGAGCAGGCCGGTGACCAGCACCGCCCACACCAGCAGCGCCCAGCCGCCGCGGCGGGCCGTCCCGCCGCGGCCCAGCAGCGCGACGGAGCCGCCGAGGAGCAGCACCGGGACGGCGGCGAGCAGCACCCAGCCGGTCGCGGCCGCCGAGAGCGCGGCGACCGCGGCGCCGGCCACCCCGAGTCCGGCGGCGGCCGCCCCGAGCCCGCGCGCCCTGCGGTCGAGCTCGCCGGAGCCGGCCGCCCGCAGCACGATCACGCCGCGGACGAGCAGGAACACACCGGCGGCGGCGAGCAGCACCCGCCCCCCGGTCTCCGGCCGGAAGAGGGCTCCGGCCGCCACCGCGAGCATCGCCAGGCCGAGCGCCACCCAGCGGGGCCAGGCCCGCCGGGCCACGTCGGGGTCCGCCTGCGCGGTCAGGATGCCGGGTGCTGCGCTCGCCACGCCGCCCAGTGTCCCTCACCCGACCGGGCGGCCCGCCGGGCCCCGGGCATGACACGCCCGACCTCGGGTATCGCGCCTCCGGCACCGGTCGAGCAGCGGCCGGTCGGCGGGAGGAGCCCGTACATGAGCGCACAGGGAACCGCGGCCGGCCCCACCCGCCGCGTCGACGCCGGCGACGGCCTCGAGCACCTCGCCCGAGTGGGTCTGCTGGCCTACGGCGTGGTGCACCTCCTGGTGGCCTGGCTGGCGCTGCAGCTGGCCTGGGGCGGCGGCGGGCAGTCCGCCGACCAGTCCGGTGCGCTGGCCACGCTCGCGGAGTCACCGGTCGGCACGCCGCTGCTGTGGGTGATCGCCGTCGGGCTGATCGCGCTCGCCGCCTGGCAGGCCCTCGAGGTGCTGCGCTGGCGCACCGGGTGGTCGGCGTCCGGGCAGCTGCGCAAGAAGGCGCTGTGGAAGACGGGCAAGTCGCTGGCCAAGGCGGCCGTGTACGCGGCGCTCGCGGTCCTCGCCATCCGGTTCGCCACGGGCAACGGGCAGTCCAGCGCGCAGAGCCAGCAGGACACCACCGCCGGCGTCTTCGGCTGGCCCGGCGGCCGGTGGCTGGTGGGCGCGGTGGCGCTCGTGCTCGTCGGCATCGGCGTCCACCACGTCGTCAAGGGCGTGAAGAAGTCGTTCCTCAAGGAGATCGACCTCACCGAGGCGCCGCCGAGGGCGGTGCGCCTGATCACCCGGCTCGGCCAGACCGGCTACCCGGCCAAGGGCGTCGCCCTGGCGCTGGTCGGCGGGCTGCTGGGCTACGCGGCGCTCACCTTCGACCCCTCCAAGGCCCGCGGCCTCGACGGTGCGATGCGCACCGTCCTCGACGCGCCCTTCGGCGCCGTCCTGCTCACGCTCGTGGCGGTCGGCATCGCCGCGTTCGGCGCGTTCCTGCTCGCCCGCGCCCGCTACCCCGAGCGGACCTGACCGGCGGGCTCCGGCTCCCGCTCCGGGGTCCGGCTCAGCTTGCGCCAGATCCAGCTGGAGGGCACCCGCCGGCCGGTCACGACGTACTCGAGGACGGCGTCGACCACGAGGACGGTCGACAGCGAGCGGCGGGCCCCCGGCCGGCCGGCGAGCAGGATCTCGTCGTCGCGGGCGAGGACGAAGTCGGCGTCCGGCGCGAGGTGCGCCTCCTGGCCGCGCAGCACCAGCAGGGCGACGGCGTGCAGCGGGTCCTCCCGCGTCTCGGGGTCGCGCAGCAGCTGGCCCAGGGTGACGTCGCCCTCGGCCAGCCGGGCGTGCAGGGCCGGCGCGTCCTGGTGGTTGACCCGGACCTTCCACAGCGCCTGCAGCCGCAGCCCGCACAGCTGGTGCAGCCGGTCGACGATGCCGGCCGCCCACTCGTCACCCTTGGCCGGCATCTCCCGCAGGAACCGCCACAGCAGCGGGGTCGACAGCTGCGCGTAGACCTCGTGCGCGATCACCTCGGTGGGCACCAGCAGCGCGTCGATCCGCATCGCCCCGAACAGCGGCGCGCTGGCCGGCCGGTTCTGGCGGGCGGCCACGAACAGCGACCGGTTCACCCGGCGGGCCGCCGCCACCAGCGACAGGTTCGTCGTGTCGTTGTCGGTGCCGGCCACGAACCCGACGGCGTCGGCCAGCCGGGTCCGTGCGAGCACCTCCGGCTCGACGCCGTCCCCCACCACCAGGTGCTCCTCCCCCGTGCCGCCGTCCGGGTGCGGCTCGACGACGGTGACCTCGATCCCCTCCGCCCGCAGGTCGTCGGTGATCTCGCGGCCCAGCCGGCCGTACCCGCAGACCACCCAGCGCCCGTCGCGCGGCGGCCTCCCGCGCGGGGGCAGCGCGGCGCCGGGGCCGCTCTCCAGCCAGGTGAGCAGCTGGTAGCCGGCCGGTGAGCGCAGGGCCAGGCGCAGGTGGTCGCCGAAGCGGTCGAACGGGTTGACCACGCTGGGCGAGCCGAACGCCTCCATGCGCTCGCGCATGACGTGCGAGGTGGCCCGCGCGACCACCGGCAGGTCGGGGCGCAGCAGCGCGGCGGTCATGACGACGGAGAGGTTGACCTCCTCGTCGTCGGTGAGCGCCACCACCGCCTCGCACCGCGGGTGCCGCAGCCCGGCGACGGCGAGGATCCCGGGGTCGCGCGCGTCGGCGGCCAGCCCCGGCACGTCGCCGTGGAAGGCGTCGAGTTCGATCCCCTCGATCCGCTCGGCGGACAGGTCGACGACGACGAACCGGCGGCCCAGCCGGTCGAGCGCGTGGCCGAGCAGCTCACCGGCCCGGCCGTAGCCCGCGACGAGCACGAACGGCTCGCCGAGGCGGCTGACCTTGCGGCTGAAGTGCTGCAGGGCCAGGGCCTGGCGGAACGACCGGTCCTGCAGCAGGGCGAGCAGCGAGCCGATCGCGTACGCCCAGCCGATCACCGTCAGGTAGATCGAGACGGTGACCCACATCCGCTGGTTGTAGGTGAACGGGTACGGGATCTCCCCGAAGCCGATCGTCGTCGCGGTGTAGCTCATGACGTAGAAGGCGTCGAAGAAGCCCATCCGCCACGGCCGGCCCTCGGCGTCGACGCCGGGGATCAGGGTCAGCCCCAGCACGCTGACGGCGAAGATGACGATGAGCACGATCAGCGGCGCGCGCATCCGCCGCAGCACCAGGAACACGGCCTCCGAGGCCCGCGCGGCCGACGCCGCGGCCGCCCGCACGGGGGCCCGGCGCACCCGCCGCACGTCCTCGTCGCGCCCGAACAGCCGGGCCCAGAAGGTGAGCAGGGGGTTGCCCACGCCGGCCTCCGATCAGCTGCGGTGGAACGACACCGTCTCGACCACCAGCAGCACCACCGAGACGATGTTGGCCAACAGCGCGCCGCCCGACAGCGAGACGACGCTGGCCGTCCAGGACTCGGTGAGCCCGGCGGTGGAGACGTAGATCGCGTAGCCGTAGAGCAGGGAGGCGGCGATCAGCTGCAGGTCGGCGACCAGGCTGGTGGCCAGGTGCACCGCCCCGATCTGCGTGCGGTCGCCGAACTTGAGCACGGTGGCGATGAGGTTGACGACCACCGCGGCGAACAGCTCGTAGGGGTTGTGCAGGTCGGGATCGGAGATGTCACCGATGAAGAACCCGAAGTTCAGCGTGGCGGCGAGCACCACGAAGAAGCCGAAGACGACCTTCTCGAGGTTCACCCGGCCTCCTCTCCGCCCGCCGCGATCATGACGGACGGACGCGGAGGCCGCAGCACCTCAGGCCCTGGGGCCGCCGGCGACGTAGATGACCTGGCCCGAGACGAACCCGGCGCCGTCGCTGACGAGGAAGGAGACGGTGTGCGCGATGTCCTCCGGCTGCCCGGCCCGCTGCACCGGGATCGCCGCGGCCCGCTCGGCCACGTACTCGTCCCAGTCGCGGCCGATGCGGGCGGCCGTCGCCCTCGTCATGTCGGTGGCGATGAAGCCCGGCGCGATCGCGTTGGCGGTGACGCCGAACCTGCCCAGCTCGATGGCGAGGGTCTTGGTGAAGCCCTGCAGGCCGGCCTTGGCCGTGGAGTAGTTGGCCTGGCCGCGGTTGCCCAGCGCCGAGGTGCTCGACAGGTTGACGATGCGGCCCCACCCCGCCTGGGTCATGTGCTCCTGCGCCGCCCGGGTCATGAGGAACGAGCCGCGCAGGTGCACGTGCATGACCGTGTCCCAGTCGTCGTCGCTCATCTTGAACAGCAGGTTGTCCTTGGTGACCCCGGCGTTGTTGACCAGGACGACGGGCGGGCCGAGCTCGGCGGCGATCCGGTCGACCGCGGCCTGCACCTGCTCGGCGTCGCCGACGTCGGCGCCCACGGCGAGCGCGCGGCCGCCGGCCGACTCGATCGCCGCCACCGTGTCGCGGGCGTCGTCCTCCTTCAGGTCGACGACGGCGACGGCGAAGCCGTCGGCGGCCAGCCGCTTCGCCGTGGCCGCGCCGATGCCGCGGGCGCCGCCGGTGACGATCGCGACCCGCTGCGTCGACTCGGTCATGCTGCTCTCCTCGCTGCTCGCTGCGGACGAGATCTGCGCAGTGGTGGCCGTCAGCGGCCGATGGCCACCACTGCGCAGATCTCGCGGGGGAAAGGTCGGGTCAGACCCGCTCGAAGACCGCGGCCAGGCCCTGCCCGCCGCCGATGCACATCGTCTCCAGCCCGTAGCGGGCCTGCCGGCGGTCCATCTCGCGGGTCAGCGTGGCCAGGATCCGCCCGCCGGTGGCGCCCACGGGGTGGCCGAGGGAGATGCCCGAGCCGTTGACGTTCATCCGCTCGAAGTCGGCCTCGCCGAAGCCCCACTCGCGGGTGACGGCGAGGACCTGCGAGGCGAAGGCCTCGTTGAGCTCGATGAGGTCGATGTCGGACAGCTTCAGGCCGGCCAGCTCCAGCGCCTTGGCCGTCGCCGGGACCGGGCCGATGCCCATGGTCTTCGGCGGCACGCCGCCCACACCCCACGAGACCAGCCGGGCCAGCGGGCGCAGGCCGAGCTCGGCGGCCTTCTCCGGCGAGGTGACGACGCAGATCGCGGCGCCGTCGTTCTGCCCGCTGGCGTTGCCCGCGGTGACCGTCGCCTCCGGGTCGTCCTTGCCCATGATCGGGCGCAGCTTGGCCAGCGTCTCCGCGTTCGAGTCGGGGCGGATGTGCTCGTCGCGGTCGACGACCGTGTCGCCCTTCCGGCCGGTGATGGTCACCGGGACGATCTCGTCGGCGAACCGGCCCTCCTCGGTGGCCGCGGCGGCCCGCCGGTGCGAGCGGACGGCGTACTCGTCCTGCTCCTCGCGCGAGATCTTGTAGTCCCGCCGCAGGTTCTCGGCGGTCTCGATCATGCCGCCGGGCACGGGGTGGTTCCTGCCGCCGGCGGTGACCCGGCCGCGGGCCAGCCCGTCGTTGAGCAGCACCCCGGGGCCGGCCTTGACCCCCCAGCGCATGGCCACCGAGTAGAACGGCGCGTTGCTCATCGACTCCGCGCCCCCGGCCAGGACGACGTCGGAGACGCCGTTCTGCACCTGCATCGCCGCGTAGAGCACCGCCTGCAGGCCCGACCCGCAGCGGCGGTCGATCTGCAGCCCGGTGGCGGTCACGGGCAGGCCGGCGTCGAGGGCGGCCACGCGGCCCAGCGCCGGGGCCTCCATCGTCGGGTAGCAGTGGCCGAGGACGACGTCGTCCACCGACTCCGGCGGCAGGCCGGTGCGCTCCATGAGCGCCCTGATCACCGTGGACGCGAGGTCCTGCACCGGCACGTCCCGCAGCGATCCCCCGAAACCCCCCACCGGGGTCCGCAGCGGCTCGCAGATGACCGCATCTCGCACGGTGCTCCTCCTCGTTCGTCGTCGTCCGGCTCGTCGGACTGCCCGCCCCCGAGTCTGCTCCACGGGGCCGTCCCGCGTACCGGCAGGTTCGGCGGACGGCGGCGGGCTCCCGGGCGGTCGCTCCTCGGAGCGGGCCGTGCCGGCCTCCGAGGGCGGGAGCCGGGCAGGGACGGCTCAGGCGAACCGCTCGACGAAGCTGAGCGCCGTCCGGGCGACCTGCCGCCAGCCGGAGTCGATCGTGAGGGCGTGCCCCCGGTTCGGCATCTTCACGATCTCCGTCACCCCGGGGTTGCGCCGCTGCAGCTCGTAGGCGGCGTGCGCGATCGCCCACGGCACCGTGCGGTCCTCCTCGCCCTCGATGATCAGCAGCGGGCCGCGGTCGGGGTTCCGGGTGTCGACCTTCGCCTCGGTCCACGGGTTCAGGTTCGCGGTGCTCATCTGCACTAGCGAGATGCCGGAGCCGGCGACGTGGTGGGTGTCGTAGAGCTGCCGAGCCTCCTGCTCGTCCAGCGCGTTCGCCCAGCCGTACCGGAACTGCTCCCAGGTGAGCGTGATCGCGCGCCCCTCGTGCGCGGGTCGGCCAGGAACGGGCCGACCCCCTTCAGGACGGACACCGGCAGCGGCAGGACGCCGCGGAAGACCCCGGGGTCGATGGCCACCGTCGCCGCCGAGGGGCCCCGGCCGGCGACCACCTGCGCCAGCAGGCCGCCGGTCGAGTGCCCCAGCACCGCCGGCTTCCGGTCCAGGGCCGCGATGACCTCGACGGTGTGGTCGGCGACCTGCCCCAGGGTCCTCCGGGCGAAGACCTCCGGGTTTCGCCCGTGCCGCCGCCACCGTCTCCGGATCGCCCGGCCAGTCCGGCGTCAGCGGCGCGTAGCCGGCCTGCTCGAACAGCTCCGCCCACGGCGCCCAGCTGCTCGGCAGCAGCCACAGGCCGTGGATGAGCACGACCGGGGTGCGACCGGAAGCGTTGGCCGCCTCGACCTCGCGACTCCCCCGCTCCGACAGCGACGACACGGCGAGCTCCCCTGGTCCGGGTGACCTGCCGACGAGGATCCGGCGCGCGGGCGCCCGCGCGTCACCCACCGGGGACGACGTGCCCGGGGCAGGCGCGGCGGCCGGCTCCCGCTCGGGGACCCGGCCGCCGCGGGGGCGGGGTCAGCCCAGGTCGACCTCCTCGTAGCAGGGGCCGGTGAAGTCGTACCCCTCGGCGGTCGGACCGGTGTAGGCCTCGACCACCGGCGCCAGGCCGGTGCTCGCGGCCGGGTCGATCCGGCTGATGTAGGTGGCCCGCGACGCCGCCTCGTTCGCCCCGCCGGCGTAGTTGCCCGAGCCCTCGGGCAGGACGCCCTCGAAGTCGACCTCCTCGAGGTTCGCGGCCGCCTCCCGGAGGCCGGCCCGGGTCAGGTCACCGTTCTCGGCGGCCGCCTCCAGCGCGGCCTTGAGCGGGTAGGACCAGAACCAGCCGGACAGGTAGTACTCGTTCGGCTGGACGTCGCCGAGCGCCTCCCGGGCCGCGACGTGCGCGTCGGTCTCGGCGTCCCACGGACCCCACGGCCCCAGGTGCTGGAACGCCGCCTGGAACGCCGGCGCGGCCGGCGACTGCAGGATCGCCGGGTTCCAGGTGGGCGACGACCCCATGAACTGGCCCTGGTAGCCGCCCGCGACGGCCTGCCCGACGACGGTGGCCACGTCGGTGGGGCCGGCCGAGATGACGACCAGGTCCGGGCTCTGCTCCAGGATCGCGGCGACGGCGGCGGCCTGGTTGTCGGGGCCGGCCGTCGTCTCGACGTCGGTGAACTCGAGGCCGTTGGCGTCCGCGGCCACCTTGGCCCCGGCCGCGGCGTCGCCGCCGAAGTCACCGGCGTAGTGCACCGCCATGACCGACTGGATGTCGCCGTTCTCGACGGCGTAGTCGACGCCGTTCATGGCCTCGGCGCAGTAGGTGGCGCCGCTCTCCACGATCACGTCCTGGAAGAGGTACAGCGAGGTCCACCCGGCCGGTGCGGCGATGATGTCCTCGGCGTCGAGGTCGTCGACGATGGCGGCGGTCGGCGGCGAGCCCAGGGTCTGCGCCAGGGCCAGGATGTCGGGCTTGATCTCCTGGTAGACTTGGTTGGTCACCTGCGGGTTGTACTGGTTGTCCCGGACGTACTCGGTGACGTTGACGTCGTAGCCGCCGATGCCGCCGTCCTCGTTGACCCGGTTCCAGAACGCCTCCTGCCCCTCGATGATCAGGGGGCCGGCCGCGGCGAACGGGCCGACGGTCAGGTCGGACAGGGTGCCCAGGTAGATGCAGCCGTTGTCCTCGTTGACCGCGTCGGGGCAGGGCTCGCTGGTGACGCCGACGTCGGTGGCGATGTCGCCGCCCTCGCCGCCCTCGCCGCCGCCGCCCCCGCCGCCGTCCCCGCCGCGGCAGCCGGCCGCCAGGACGGCGACTCCGGCCAGCGCGGCAGCGGCGACCCTCCGCCGGTGCGTGCTCCTCATGGGGTGCTCCTTCCCTGCCGGCACCGCTGCCGGCTGAACGCGTGCGACGTGGTGGTGCGGCTAGTAGCTGAAGGGCCAGGCCTTCCAGTAGTTGCGGAACCGGATCCAGAGCCCGAACAGCCCGCGCGGCTCGAAGATCAGGAACAGCACGATGAGCACGCCGTAGAGCAGCGTCTCCACCTGGAAGACGTTGGGCGTCTCGGTGGCCGAGGAGGACAGGAAGGGCAGGTACGCCGGCAGCTCGCGGGTCAGCCGCGGCAGCAGCGCGATGAAGAACGCGCCCATGATCGAGCCGGAGATCGTGGCGACGCCGCCGATCAGCACCATCGCGATGAACTGCACCGAGACCAGCAGCCCGAACGACGACGGGTCGATGTAGCCGAGGATCGAGTACCACAACGCCCCGGCGCAGCCGGCGTAGAAGCTCGACACCACGAACGCCCGGCGCTTGGCCCGCCGCACGTCCACGCCGGTGATCTCCGCGGCGATGTCGCGGTCGCGCACGGCGGCGAAGCTGCGGCCCATCGCCGAGCGGGCGATGTTGCGGCCCACCACGGCGAAGACGACCAGCAGCACGAGCATCAGCCAGTACATCTGCTGGTCGCCCGAGAACGACTCCGAGCGCCGCGACAGGTCCGTGCCGAACACCACCGGGTCCGGGCCCTGGCGGCCGACGCCGACGCCGCCGGTGAGCGAGTCCCACTCGCGGAAGAGGTGCTCGCCGATGAAGACCAGGCCGAGGGTGACGATGGCCAGGTAGAGCCCGCGCAGCCGGCTGGCCAGCGGCGAGACCAGCAGCCCGAGCAGCGCCGCGACGACGCCGGCGGCGAGCAGCCACACCGGCAGGAACGTGATGCCCAGGCCCCACACGTCGTCGTCGGTGGGGTCCCCCGAGACGACCGACGCGGTGTAGGCGCCCACCCCGATGAAGAAGGCGTGCCCCAGCGACACCTGCCCCGCGTAGCCGGTGACCAGGTTCAGCCCGATCGCGCCGATCGACAGGACGCAGCCGATGGCCAGCAGCCGCAGCATGTCGTCCGGGAACAGGAAGGGCGCGAGCACGGCGAACACCAGCAGCACGCCGAGGCCGGCCTTCTTGGCGCCGGTGTTGAGCAGCGCCATGTCCTGCGCGTACGCGGTGTACATCGCCGGGCGGCCGCGCGGGCGCCGGGTGCGGCCACGGCCGCGGGCCGGCTCCGGCGTCGACGTCCCGGTGCGGGGCTCGGTGGTCGTCACACCCGTTCGACCTCCCTCGTGCCGAGGAGCCCGTAGGGCTTGACGAGCAGCACGATGAACAGGAGCACGTACGGCGAGACCAGCGCGAAGTTCTGCCCCAGCCAGGGCGCGACGTCGTCCTGGTACGCGGCGACGAAGGACTCGAACACGCCGACGGCGAGCCCGCCGATGACGGCGCCCTCGATGGAGTCCAGGCCGCCGATGATGATCGCCGGCAGCGCCTTGAGCGCGATGATCCAGGTGGACTGGTCGACACCGCCGCCGGTGCCGACGAAGGCGCCGGCCACCGCCGCCAGCCCGCCGGCCATGGCCCACGACAGCGCCATCACGCCGCCGACCGAGACGCCCTGCACCAGCGCCGTCTCCTGGTCCAGCGAGGCCGCCCGCATGGCCAGGCCCCAGCGGCTGTAGCGGAAGAAGGCGAAGAGGGCGGCGACCACGACGACGAGGACCAGGATCATCGCGATGTAGCGCTGCTGGATCCGGATCCCGGCGACGTCGACCGTCGTCAGCCCCCACGGGTCGCCCACCTGTCGCACGTTGGCGCCGATGAAGACGTTGACGACGACCCGGATCGCGATGTCGAGACCCAGCGTGATGATCGCGACCACGAACACCGGCCGGCCGATCATCGGCCGGATCGTCGTCCGCTCGACACCGAGCCCGACCGCCGCCATCGCCAGCGCCGCCAGCGGGACGGCGAGGTAGAACCCGACCGGCCCGGCGAGGTAGCTGACCAGCACCGCGCCGGCCAGCATGAGCGCCGGCTGGGCGAAGCTGATCACCTTCGACGACTTGTAGATGATCACGAAGCTGACGGCGAGCAGGGCGTACAGCGAGCCGAACCCGAGCCCGCGGACGAAGGTGGAGACGACCTCGGCCATCAGTGGCGGCCCCCGCCCGGGTACATCGACTCGACCAGGTCGGCGAAGCGGTCGGCCATCGCCGAGCGGCGCACCTTCTGCGTCGCGGTGAGCTCGCCGTCCTCGTGGTCGAGCAGTTTCGGCAGCAGCCGGAAGGACTTGATCTGCTCGACGGTGGCGAGGTTCTTGTTGACGTCGGTCACGATGCCCTGCACCAGGTCCCTGACCTCCTGCTTCTCGGTGAGGTCGCGGTAGGTGGTGAAGGCGATCCGGTTCTGCTGCGCCCAGTCGGAGACGGTGTCGGGCTCGATGCCGATCAGCGCGGTGAGGTACGGACGGCGGTCGCCGATCAGCACCGCCTCCTTGATGTAGGGGCTGACCTTGAGGGCGTTCTCGATCTCCGACGGCGCGATGTTCTTGCCGCCCGCGGTGATCATGATGTCCTTCATGCGGTCGGTGATCCGCAGGAAGCCGTCCTCGTCCACCACGCCGACGTCCCCGGTGTGCAGCCAGCCGTCGCGGTCGATGGCCGACGCCGTGGCGTCGGGGCGGTTCCAGTAGCCGAGGAAGGTCGCCGGGCCGCGGGTGAGCACCTCGCCGGTGAGCTCGTCGATCCGCAGCTCCACCGCCGCGTGCGGCACGCCGACCGTGCCGAGCTTCCAGCGGCCCGGCTTGTTGGCGGTGGCCGACGCCGTGTTCTCGGTCATCCCGTAGAGCTCGTAGATGGGGATGCCCAGGCCGAGGAAGAACTTCAGGACGTCGAGGGCCACCGGCGCGGCGCCGCAGCCGGCCCAGCGCACCCGCCGCAGGCCCAGCCGCTCGCGCAGGGCGCGGACGACGAGCACCCAGGCCAGGGCGAACTTGGCCCGGGAGCCGGCGGTGTGCCGGCCGCCGGTGCGGGCCAGCGTCTCCCCCACGGACGCGGCGAGGGCCAGGCCCGCGCGGCCGAGGGCACCCTTGAACGGGCTGGCCGCGGCCTGCTTCACCTGGACGGTGGCCAGCAGCTTCTCCCAGATGCGGGGCACCGCGAAGAAGAACGTCGGCTGGATCTCGCGCAGGTTCTCGGGGACGGTCTCGATCGACTCGGCGAAGTTGACCTGGATGCCGGTGGCGGCGTTGTTCCAGGTGGTGAAGATGCGCTCGGCGACGTGGGACAGCGGCAGGTAGGACAGCGCCAGGTCCTTGGGGCCGGCCGGCGGCTCGACCAGTCCGGGGCCGGTGAGCGCGGCGATGGTGGCCTCGACGTTGGCGACGCTGAGCATCGCGCCCTTGGGCAGCCCGGTGGTGCCCGAGGTGTAGATCAACGTCATGAGGTCGCCCGGCCGCGTCTGCGCCATGGCCTCCTCGACCGCGCCCGGGTGCGCGGCGCGGTGCTCGCGGCCGCGCGCCAGGAAGTCGTCCCAGTGCAGCAGCCGCGGGTCGTCGTAGCGGCCGCGGATGCCGCGCGGCTCGACGTAGACGATGTGCCGCAGCTCCGGGGTCTCGGCGGTGACCTCGAGGGCCTTGTCCACCTGCTCCTGGTCCTCCGCGACCAGCACCGTGGCACCGGAGTCGCGCAGCAGGTGCACGACCTCGGCGGCCGGGTTGGTCGGGTAGATGCCGACCGTCGCCGCGCCGATCGCGACGGCGCCCAGGTCGGCGGTGAGCCACTCCTTGCGGTTCTCCGACTGGATGGCGATCCGGCCGCCGCGGGTGACGCCGAGGGCGAGCAGCGCGTGGCCGACGTCCTGGATCTCGTCCCAGTACTCGGCCCAGGTGGTCTCCCGCCACAGGCCGAACTCCTTCGACCGCATCGCCACCCCGCCGGGGGTGGCCACCGCGCGGTCGCGGATGCGGGTCACGACCGTGGTGGTCGCGGTCGACGCCGTGCCGGCACGGGGGTCGGCGGTGGTGGTCACGGAGCACCTCCTGCTACCGCGCTGCCCTTCGACCGGCGGCCGCCGCTCGCGTGGTCCTCGCCGAGGTAGGCCTTGATGACGTCGGGGTTGCGCTGCACCTCGGCCGGCGTGCCGGTGGTGATGGGGACGCCGAAGTCCACGACCATCACGCGGTCGGCGAGGTCCATGACCAGGCCCATGTCGTGCTCGACCATGATCATCGGGATCTGCAGCTCGTCGCGGATGTCGAGGATGAAGCGGGCGGTGTCCTCGGTCTCCTCGAGGTTCATGCCGGCGACCGGCTCGTCGAGCAGCAGCAGCCGCGGCCCCATGGCCAGGGCCCGGCCGAGCTCCACCCGCTTCTGGATGCCGTAGGGCAGCAGGCCCACGGGGAAGGCCCGGTAGGCGGCCAGCTCGAGGAAGTCGACGATCTCCTCGACGGCGGCGCGGTCGGCGAGCTCGCTCCTGCGCGCCGGCCCCAGCCAGGCGGCCGCGGCGAGCATCCCGTACCTGACGGTGTGCGCCCGGCCCAGCATGAGGTTGTCGATCACCGTCAGGTTCTCGAACAGCTCGATGTTCTGGAACGTGCGCGCCAGCCCGCGGGCGGCGATCCTGTGCGGCCGCAGCCCCAGGACGTCCTCGCCGAGGAAGCGGACGCGGCCCTCCTGCGGCCGGTAGACGCCGGAGAGCACGTTGAAGATCGACGTCTTCCCGGCGCCGTTCGGACCGATCACGGCGAAGAGCTCCTGCGGTCCCACCGTGAAGGACACGCCGTTGACCGCCGTCACGCCCTTGAACCGCAGGGTGACCTCGCTGACCTCGAGGACGGGCTCGGCACTCGTCACGACGTCCCCCGTTCGCTCCCGCGGGGCGCTCCGCTCCTCGCTCGTCCCTCGCTGCGATGCTCACGCCCCGGTCCGCTCACGACGTCCCCCGTTCGCTCCCGCGGGGCGCTCCGCTCCTCGCTCGTCCCTCGCTGCGATGCTCACGCCCCGGTCCGCTCACGACGTCCCCCGTTCGCTCCCGCGGGGCGCTCCGCTCCTCGCTCGTCCCTCGCTGCGATGCTCACGCCCCGGTCCGCTCACGACAGCCACCGCTTCCGCCGCCGGTAGTGCTTGACGTCCCGGAACGAGCGCTCGGTGCCCTCCGCGCCCAGCCCCAGGTAGAACTCCTGGATGTCCTCGTCGTCGCGCAGGGCGGCGGCGGGCTTGTCCATCACGACCCGCCCGTTCTCGAGCACGTAGCCGTGGTCGGCGATCGACAGCGCCATCGAGGCGTTCTGCTCCACCAGCAGCACCGTGGTGCCCTGCTCGTTTATCGCCGTGATCAGGTCGCGGATCGAGCCGACCAGCTGCGGCGCGAGGCCGAGGCTGGGCTCGTCGAGCAGCAGGTACCGCGGGTCGCTCATCAGCGCGCGGCCCATGGCCAGCATCTGCTGCTCGCCGCCGGAGAGGTAGCCGGCCGTCTGGGTGCGCCGCTCCAGCAACCGCGGGAACAGGTCGAAGACGCGCTCCAGGTTGGCGGCGCGCTGCTTGGGCTTGGTGTGCGCGCCGATCCGGAGGTTCTCCTCGACGGTGAACTCGGCGAAGACCCGGCGCCCCTCCAGCACCTGGCTGATCCCCCGGGCGACGATCTGCTGGGGGTCGAGGTGGTCGATGCGGTCGCCGTCGAGCGTGATCCGGCCGCGGGTGACCTCGCCGTGGTGGATGTCGAGCAGCCCCGACAGGGCACGCAGCAACGTCGTCTTGCCCGACCCGTTGGCCCCCAGCAGCGTGACGACCTGCTTGTCGGGGATCTCCAGGCTGACCCCGCGCAGGACGAGGACCACGTCGTCGTAGACGACCTCGAGGTTCTGGACTGCGAGCACCGACCGCCCCTCGTGCCGAACGTTGCAGCTGGCAACGAGAGTGACCGGGGTCACTCTCCTCGTGTGAGCCGCGACACTAAGGTGACGAAGACGTCCGCTGGAAGGGTGTAGTCACTCCAGTGAGTGCATTCGTTACACCGCCGTGATCCGTCCGCGCGGGCGGCCGCCGACGGGCCAGCGGGAGTGCCGCCGACCGGACCAGCGCACACCGATGCAGCGGACGGCGGGCCGCCAACGCGGCGCCGCCACCCGCGGTGGGGAGCCCGGGATGCCTAGGCGGGGCGGGCGGCGCCCTGGACGACCTCGACGGCGAGCAGGTCGAACAGGCCGGTGATCTGCATCGGGCGGACGACGGCCCGGCTGGACGCGAGGACGCGCAGGCGGACGCCGTCGGCGACGGCGCGGCGGTGGACGGCCGCGAGGACGCAGAGGCCGGCGGAGTCGAGGAAGGTCACGGCGGTGAGGTCGACGACGAGTTCGCGGGCGCCGCCGTCGAGCAGCCGGTCGAGCTCGGCGCGCAGCTCGGGGGCCGACGAGGAGTCGACCTCGCCGACGGTGGAGACGTGGGCCGTGGCGCCGACGACCGTCGAGCTGAGCGCGAGCAGGTCGCCGGAGGGCGGGTCGAGTGTTGCGGTCACGTGCACCTCTTCACCTCGAGGTCCGGACCAATGGGGAGCGATCGGCGTCGGGGACGACGGACGACTCGACACTGGCAGTGCACGGCTGGTGGTTGAACCGCTGCCCCGACGGTACGGACCTGATCACTCCCCCGCAAGGGACCGCCGCGAGGTGGGTTGCGCACCACCGATCCGTGCGCGGACGGCCGTCGCGGATACTGGATGCGTGGCGAGACGCTGGCTGCTCGGAGGTGCCGTCTGGGCCGTGCTCACCGGCCTGGCGTTCTGGCTGCTGCACCCGGTCCTGGCCGCGTGCGTGGGCATCTTCGCCGCCACGCTGGTCGTCGTGGCCGCCGTCAGCGGCGACTGGGAGAACCACTCGACGTTCGAGCAGCGCGAGCTCGCCCGGGCCCGCAGGCGGGCCGCCAAGCGGGAGCGGACCAAGGAGGCCCGGGCCCGCGACCGCGAGCGGTGGGAGGCGCACCAGGCCCGCAAGGCCGGCCGGTAATCCGTTCGACAGCCGGCGCGGCGACGACCTAGCGTGCCCGGCGTGTGGAACTCCCTGCGGCTGCGCCGTTCCTGAACGGCTCGCGCCGAGCGGCCCGCTGAGCCGCTCCCGCCGGCACCCCTGGTAGCCGGCCCTCGCTCCTCCCCTCTCCCGGGTCGTCGCACGTCCTCGCGCGCCCGGGCCCGCGCCTGCCCGCAGGAGGCCCGCCTTGTCACGCCCTGCCCACTCCCCCGCCGACGGCGCCGCCGCGATCGCGCGCGCCGCCCTCCCCGCCGACGAGGCCGCCGGCTTCGACCGGCTCACCTCGACCGTGCTCGCCTCGTCGTCGCTCGGCCCGGCCCTCCGTGCCGCCCTGCCCGGTACCGCCGGCATCCGCTGGCTGCACGCGCAGGGGCTGCCGCCGACCGCCCGCCCCGGGACCCTCACCGCCGAGCAGTGGCTGGCGCTGCACCGGTGCTGGACCACGGCCGGACGGGCGCCGGCGCCCGGGGCGCCGGCATCGCGCCGCCCGGGCGGCCGGTCGTCCAACGGCCACGGGCACGCGCCCGGGGCGATGGCCGCGCCCCGCTGGCACTGACGGACGCGGTCGATCACCGGGTCGTCGCCGCACCTGCCGGTGGGGTCAGCCCGCCACGCCGTCCTCGGCGGCCAGCCGGCCGGCGCGGTCGGGGTGCGCGAACGCCTCGGCCAGGGCCTGGCGGAGCGGCCACGCGGCCGCCCGCCAGGCCAGCGCCCGACCGAGCGCGTCCGACGTCCCGTCCACGGCGTCGGCGTCCGCCCCCGGCCACCAGG
The DNA here is from genome assembly GCF_054050035.1 of Geodermatophilus sp. SYSU D00815. NCBI lineage: Bacteria > Bacillati > Actinomycetota > Actinomycetes > Geodermatophilales > Geodermatophilaceae > Geodermatophilus > Geodermatophilus sp. SYSU D00815. The sequence continues at coordinate 286,570 of NZ_JBJGYO010000003.1, forward strand.
CCACCGGGCGGCCACCGACGGTGAGCGGCGCGTGCACGGCGACCTCGCCGTCGAGCTCGTCGACGCCGAGCCGGGCGGCCGCCAGCGCCGCGCCGGGGACGTCCCGCCAGGGCAGCCGCCGCTGCGGCGCGCCGTCCGGCCGGCCGCTCACCAGCTCGCTGGCCAGCGGCAGGTCGAGCAGGTCGGCGACCGCCTCCGGTGCTCCGCCGGCCGGCACCAGCGGCGCGTCGACCAGCGGCTGCACCCACGGGGCGTCGAGCACGACGGCGTCCTCGACCACCCGGTCCGGGGCGACCCGCACCCGCTCCGGCGGCGGGACGTCGACCCCGTCGAGCGCCTCGGCCAGCCGGGCGTGGACCGTGCGCAGCACGTGCGGGCGCACGGTGCGCGCCGGGTCGCCAAGCCGCTCGAGCAGGTCGAGCGCGGCGTCGACGTCGGCGAGGACGTCGCCCACCGTCGCCGGCGGCCGCAGCAGGTCGAGCAGCGCCGGATCGGCCTCGGCCGGTTCGTACAGTCCCTGCAGCTCCGGCGCCCGCGGGTCCCGGAGCCGGTCGGGTCGCCGTCCGCCGAGCACCGGGCGGGTCGACAGCCACCAGCGCAGGTACGACGGGACGGCGACGTCGTCCAGGTGCACGTCGGCCCAGGCCGGCGTGGGCAGGGCGGCCAGAAGCGGCAGCGCGCCGGCCCAGTCGACGACGAGCTCGAGGTCGCGGACGGCGGTCAGCGCCGGCCACCGCGGCGGGAGCGCGCCGGGCGGGAGCCGGTCCAGGACGGCGTCGGTCCACTCCTCGGCGCCGTCGACGTCGAGGTCGTCGGGGTCCTCGGCGGTGACCAGCGCGAAGGTGTCGAGGACGCCGACCGCCCGCAGCGCCGCGCGGTCGGCCGCGAAGCGCGGGTCGAGCAGCCCCAGCGCGCCGTCGGCGAGCACGGCGGCCAGCGGGGAGCCGGGCAGCACGAGCTCGCCGGCGGGCGCCCAGCCGCCGTCGGCGTCGGGGAGGGCCAGGTCGGCCAGCCACGGCAGCTCGCCGGGGGCGGTGCCCGCCGCGGCGACCAGCGCCAGGACGGCCCCGGCCAGCGCCGCGGGGTCCTCGACCTCGCCCTCGTCGACCGCGTCCACCGAGCGCTCGACCACGGCCCGCACGGCCGGGTCGGCGAGCACCGCGGCGGCCGTGGCCGGGCGCGCCCCGAGCCGTTCGAGCAGCCGGCGCGCCGGCGGGGCCGCCACCGCCTCGGGGTGCGCGACCCGCAGTCCGAGCGGGGCCAGCCGCGCCACCGGCAGGCCCTCCTCGGGCAGCAGCACACCGGCGGCGCCGTGCGCGGTCCGCCCGTCGGCGAGCGGCACCGGCAGCGCGCCGAGCTCCTCGCGGTCGGCGTCGGCGAACGCCGCGTACAGCGCGGCCCACCAGGCCGGCGGGCGGTCCACCCCGCGCACCGCCTCCACCACGTCGGCGAGCCCGGTCCGCCGCACGCCCAGCGCGGCGAGGACGGGCGCGTCGGTGCGCCGGGACCACGCCGCGGGCAGCAGCCCGGGGACGACGCCGACCAGCGCGGCCACCCTCGCCTCGGCCGGGTCGTCGAGCGCCGCGGCGCGGCCGGGCGGCTGCACCGCCTCGTCGTCGCCGGCCACCGGCAGCCAGGCGAGGGCGCGCAGCCGGTCGAGCACCGCGGTCGCCAGGGCGGCGTCGAGCTCGGCCGCGGCCAGCCCGACCCGCGGCACGAGCCCGAGGACGGCGGCGTCGCGGGGAAGCGCGGCCACCAGGTCGGCGCAGGTGTCGGCGGCGGCGGCCACGAGGGCGTCGGTGACCGCGCCGGGCAGCACGTGGCGGCGGTCGGGGCCGAGCGGGAACGGGGCGATCAGCCGCACCGGCAGCGACAGCGGTTCGTCGCTGGGGGTGGGCGCGTGCACCACCTGCCGGCCGGGCAGCGGCCGGGGGCGGTCCTCGTCGAGCGGGACGGCGCAGGTGACCGTCCAGCCGCGCCGCTCGCGCTCCTCCACCGGCCGCTCGGCGACCAGTTCGGCCGGCAGCTCCCCCGACCGCCGCGCCACCTGCCAGACCGTCGTCCGCTCGCCGTCCGACAGCCGGGCTCTCGGTGCGGAGAGCTCGCAGGTGAGGGTGCGGACGGCGGCGCCGGCGACGACGTCGACGCGGTCGAGGCCCGGCAGGGCCAGCAGCAGCTCCGGCTCGAGGGCGTCGAGCGCGGCGGCGACGGCCTCCCGCGCGCCCGGGCGCAGCGGCAGCACGACCTCGGTGGCGAAGCCCTCGGGCGGTGACCCGGCGGCCGGCCAGGGCAGCCGCAGCACCGGCACCGCGCCGTCGCGGCGGGCCAGCTCGCCGGCCAGCGAGGGGACGGCGGCCACCTCGGCGCGCGTGCGGTCCGCGCTGAACGCCACCCCGCCAGAGCTCGAGACCACGGCCGGCTCGTCGCTGACCGCGAGCACGGCCGCGAAGCCGACGCCGAAGCGGCCCACCGTCGCCGGCCCGTCCCGCTTGGCGCTGGCCCGCAGCGTCGCCAGCGCCTGCACCCCGTCGGCGTCGAGCGGGGCGCCGGTGTTGGCCGCCCGCAGCTCGTCGCCGGTCAGCTCCAGCCGCAGCACACCGCGCACGCCGGCCCGGACGGCGGCGTCGGCGGCGTTCTGCGCCAGCTCGACCAGCAGCCGGTCGCGGTAGCCGCCGCGGACCAGGTCCTCCTCGGCGTTGGCGTCCTCGCGGAACCGGGGCGGGCTGGCGGCCCACGCCGCGAGCACCCGCCGCCGGGTCCCCGCGGTGTCGAAGGGGTCGGGCACGGCGACAGCATCGCAGCGCCCGCCCCGGGGTACTGCGCCGACGTGAGCACCGACGCCCCGCCCCTCGCCTCCACCGTGGACCTCTCGCAGTACCGCCTCCAGGCGCTGCCCGACGAGGACTCCGACGAGGACTGGGACGACGACGGCGCCCTCTACGGTCCCGACGGCCGGCTGGTCGAGACCTGGCGAGAGGGCTACCCGTACGACGAGAAGCTGCCGCGGCGGGCGTACGAGCGGGAGAAGCGCCGGCTGCAGATCCAGCTGCTGCGCTTCCAGGGCTGGGTCAAGGACACCGGCCAGCAGGTCGTCATCCTGTTCGAGGGCCGCGACGCGGCCGGCAAGGGCGGCACGATCAAGCGCTTCACCGAGCACCTCAACCCGCGCGGCGCCCGGGTCGTGGCGCTGGACAAGCCCAGCGAGCGCGAGCAGACCCAGTGGTACTTCCAGCGCTACGTGCAGCACCTGCCCGCGGCCGGGGAGATCGTGCTCTTCGACCGCTCCTGGTACAACCGCGCCGGCGTCGAGCGGGTCATGGGCTACGCCACCGACGAGCAGTACCAGCGCTTCGTCCGCCAGGCGCCCGAGTTCGAGCGGATGCTGGTCGACAGCGGCATCTGCCTGGTCAAGTTCTGGTTCTCGGTCTCGCGCCGCGAGCAGCGCACCCGGTTCATCGTCCGCCAGCTCGACCCGGTGCGGCAGTGGAAGCTCTCCCCCACCGACCTGGCCTCGCTGGACCGGTGGGACGACTACACCGAGGCCAAGGAGGCGATGTTCGCCGCCACCGACACCCCCTGGGCGCCGTGGACGGTGATCAAGAGCAACGACAAGAAGCGCGCCCGGCTGGAGGCCATGCGGTACCTGCTCTGCCGCTCCGACTACGAGGGCAAGGACGACGCCGTGGTCGGCCGCCCCGATCCCAACATCGTCGTGGCCGCCGCCGACGTCCTGGAGCTGGACCGGGAGACGCTGGAGGCCGAGCGCGCGTCCTGACCGCCGGCCCGGACGCTGACCCTACGCGCCGGTAACTTGCCGGGTAACCTCCGCCACATGTCGCTCGCGGAGCAGATGGGCACGGTCACCGCCGCCGACGCCGGCACGGTCGACCGGCACGCCACCACCGAGACGTTCGAGTCCACCGACCCGGCCACCGGCGCGGTCGTCGGGGTCTTCCCCGTGCACGACGCCGTCGCCGTCCGCGAGACCGTCGAGCGCGCCCGTCCGGCCGCCGACGCGTGGGGCGCGCTCGGCCACGACGGCCGCCGGCAGCGGCTGGCCGCCTACCGCGGCTACCTGGCCCGGCGGATGCACGAGCTGGCCGACCTGGTGCACCGCGAGAACGGCAAGCCGCACGCCGACGCGATCCTCGAGATCACCCTGGCGGTCGACCACCTGGCCTGGGCCGGCGGCCACGCCCGCAAGGTGCTGGGCCCCCGCCGGGTGCCGGCCGGGCTGCTCGCCGCCAACCACGCCGCCTACCTGGAGTACCAGCCGCTCGGGGTGATCGGCGTGATCGGCCCGTGGAACTACCCGGTCTTCACGCCCATGGGCTCGATCGCCTACGCGCTCGCGGCGGGCAACGCCGTCGTCTTCAAGCCGTCGGAGCACACCCCCGCCGTCGGGGCCTGGCTGGCCGCCGCGTGGCGCGCCGCCGTCCCCGACGCCGCCGACGCCTTCCAGGTGGTCACCGGGTTCGGCGAGACCGGGGGCGCGCTCTGCCGTGCCGGGGTCGACAAGGTCGCCTTCACCGGCTCGGCCCCCACCGGCAGGAAGGTCATGGCCGCCTGCGCGGAGAACCTGGTGCCGGTGCTCATGGAGCTCGGCGGCAAGGACGCGATGATCGTCGACGACGACGCCGACGTCGCCGCGGCCGCCGACGCCGCGGTCTGGGGCGGGCTGAGCAACGCCGGGCAGACCTGCATCGGCATCGAGCGGGTCTACGCCACCGAGAAGGTCTACGACTCCTTCGTCGCCGAGGTGCGCCGGAAGGTCGAGGGCCTGCGGCCGGGGTCGGACGACGACGCCGCCTACGGGCCGATGACCATGGCCGCGCAGGCCGACGTCGTGAAGCGCCACCTCGAGGACGCGACGGCGAACGGCGGCCGGGCCCTGGTCGGCGGCACCGTCGACGGCGGGCTCATCGCCCCCACCGTGCTGGTCGACGTGCCCGAGACCTCCGCCGCGGTGCGCGAGGAGACCTTCGGCCCGACGCTGACCATCACGAAGGTGCGCGACGCCGAGGAGGCCCTCGTGCGCACCAACGCCACCACCTACGGGCTGGCCGGCGCGGTGTTCTCGCGGTCCAGGAGCAGGGCGATGGACCTCGCCCGGCGCATGCGCAGCGGCATGACGAGCGTGAACTCGGTGCTCACCTTCGCCTCGGTGCCGGCGCTGCCGTTCGGCGGCGTGGGCGACAGCGGCTTCGGCCGCATCCACGGCGAGGACGGGCTCAAGGAGTTCACCCGCGCCAAGGCCATCACCCGCCAGCGGGTCCCGCTGCCGGTGAACCTGATGAGCTTCGGCCGGCCGGCCCGGGCCGCCGACGCCCTCGCCCGGGTGGTGGGCCTCGTGCACGGGCGCCACCGGTGACCACCGATGTGGCCGTCCCGGTGGAGCACGACGTCGTCGTCGTCGGAGCCGGCTCGGCCGGGTCGACGCTGGCCGGCCGGCTGTCGGAGGACCCGTCGCTGCGGGTGCTGCTGCTGGAGGCCGGCGGCTCCGACGACGTGCTCGAGGTGAGGATCCCGGCGGCGCTGTACAAGCTCTGGCGCACCCGCCGGGACTGGAACTACACCACCGAGCCGCAGCCGGGCCTCGGCGGCCGCCGGCTGTTCTGGCCGCGCGGCAAGATGCTCGGCGGCTCGTCGTCGTTCAACGCGATGATCTACATCCGCGGCGCGGCGGCCGACTACGACGAGTGGGCCAAGCTCACCGGCGACGACTCCTGGTCCTACGACCACGTGCTGCCGCTGTTCACGCGCACGGAGGACAACGCCCGCGGCGCGAGCGAGCACCACGGCGTCGGCGGCCCGCTGCGCGTCGAGGACCTGCGCTCGCCGCACCGGTGGAGCCGCGCCGTCGTCCAGGCCGCGGTGGCGGCCGGCTACCCGCGCAACGACGACTTCAACGGCGCCACGCAGGAGGGCGTCGGCTTCTACCAGGTCACCCAGCGGCGCGGCCGGCGCTGGTCGGCGGCCGACGCCTACCTGAAGCCGGCGCTCGACCGGCCCAACCTGACCGTGCTGACCGGCGCGCAGGCGACCCGCGTGCTGGTCGAGGGCGGCCGGGCGACCGGGGTCGAGTACCGCCGCGGCGGCGCGCTGCACACCGCCCGCGCCGCGGCCGAGGTGGTGCTGGCCGGCGGCGCGGTCAACTCGCCGCAGCTGCTCCTGCTCTCGGGCATCGGCCCGGCCGACCACCTGCGCGAGGTCGGCGTCGACGTCGTCCACGACCTGCCCGGCGTCGGCCAGGGGCTGCAGGACCACCCGCTGGTCCCGGTCATCTGGCACGTGCGCAGCGGCAGGTCGCTGTTCCGGGCCGAGTCGCCGGCGGGGTACGCGCAGTGGTTCGGCGCCCGCCGCGGCCCGCTGACGTCGAACCTGGCCGAGGCCGGGCTGTTCACCCGCTCCCGCGACGACCTCGCCGAGCCCGACCTGCAGTACCACTTCCTGCCGGTCAAGTTCTGGCGGCAGGCCGAGGTCGACCCCGACGTCGACGCCTTCACCGCGGCCACGGTGCTGGTGCGCGTGCACTCCCGCGGCTCGGTGCGGCTGCGCTCGGCCGACCCCACCTGGGCGCCGGCGATCGACGCCGGCTACCTCACCGACGAGCGCGACCTCGACGCGCTCGTCGCCGGGGTGGAGAAGGCCCGGGAGCTGGCCTCGGCCGCGCCGCTGGCGTCGGTGCTGGCCGAGGAGTGGTCACCCGGCGGCACCGTGTCGGGCCGCGCGGCGCTGCGGTCGAAGGTCCGCGAGACCCTCGAGTCGCTCTACCACCCGGTCAGCTCGTGCCGCATGGGCGTCGACGACCTCGCCGTCGTCGACCCCCGGCTGAGGGTGCACGGCCTCGAGGGGCTGCGGGTGGTCGACGCCTCGGTGATGCCGACGCTGGTGCGCGGCAACACGAACGCCCCGACGATCATGATCGCCGAGCGGGCGGCCGACCTGATCCGCGGCCGCAGCGTCGATCCCGCCCTCACCTGAGGCCCCTGCAGGGGCCGCCGCTCGCGCTGCGCGGGCGGGCAGCGGGGCCTCAGCCGTGCGTGGTGGCGGCGGCCGCCTGGACCGGGGACGGCGGCAGGCCGGCGAACGAGCCGTCCCGCGGACCGCGGCGGATCGAGATCGACAGCGCCGCGGCCAGCAGGCAGAGCAGCCCGGCGGCGTACCAGGCGGGGTCGTAGGAGCCGGTCAGGTCGCGGACGACGCCGCCGCCGAACGCCGCCACCGCCGAGCCGACCTGGTGGGAGGCGAAGACCCAGCCGAACACCACCGGCGCGCGGGCGCCGAAGTGCTCGCGGCACAGCGCCAGCGTCGGCGGCACGGTGGCCACCCAGTCCAGGCCGTAGAAGACGATGAACGCCACCATCGACAGCCCCACGCCGGGCGCGAACAGCGACGGCAGCAGGAACAGCGACAGCCCGCGGAACAGGTAGTAGGTGAGCAGCAGCAGCCGCGGGTCGAACCGGTCGGTGAGCCAGCCCGAGAAGATCGTCCCGGCGATGTCGAACAGGCCGACCACCGCCAGCAGGCCGGCCGCCGTGGTCACCGGCATGCCGTGGTCGTGCGCGGCCGGGATGAAGTGCGGCTGCACCAGGCCGTTGGTCGAGGCCCCGCAGACCATGAAGCTCACGGCGAGCACCCAGAAGACCCGGCTGCGCGCGGCGTCGGCCAGCCCGCGCAGCGCGGTGCGCGCCGCGCCGGTGCGCACCGGGTCGACGTCGTCGGCGGCGGTGCCGCCGTAGGGGACGGCGCCCACGTCGCGCGGCCGGTCGCGCAGCAGCCACGCCACCAGGGGGACGACGGCCAGGGCGGCCGCGGTGGTGCCCAGCGCCGCCGCCCGCCACCCCCAGCGCCCGTCGGCCCAGGCGACCAGCGGCAGGAAGACCAGCTGCCCGGTGGCGCCACCGGCGGTGAGGATGCCGCTGACCAGCCCGCGCCGGGCCACGAACCAGCGGCCGGTCACGGTGGCGACGAGGGCCAGCGCCATCGAGCCGGTGCCGATGCCGACCAGGAAGCCCCACAGCAGGAGCAGCTGCCAGCTCGCCGTCATGAACACGGTCAGGCCGCTGCCGGTCGCGGTGAGCACGAGCGCGCCCACCACCACCCGGCGGACGCCGAAGCGCTCCATGAGCGCGGCGGCGAACGGCGCGGTCAGCCCGTAGAGCGCCATGTTCACGGCCACGGCCGCGGAGATGGTCGACACCGACCAGCCGAACTCGGTGTGCAGCGGGTCGATGAGCACCCCGGGGACGGCGCGGAACGCGGCCGCCCCCACCATGGCGAGGAACGTCACGGCGGCCACCCACCAGGCGGGGTGGACGCGGCGGGTCCGCGCGGTCGTGCTCCTCACGACGGTCGAGGATGCCGCACGGCCCCGGGCGCGACGAGTGGCCGGGCGGCCAACATGTGCAAGGATCCGGCCATGGCGCGGGAACCGCACGAGGTCGCCGTCGTGGCGCTCGACCGCGTGGTCGCGCTCGAGCTCGGCCTCCCCCACCGGCTGCTGGCACTGGCCGAGGACGACACGGGCCGGCCGCTGTACCGGGTCCGCGTGGGCAGCCTCGACGGCGGGCCGGTGCGGACCTCGGACGGCTTCGCCGTCCAGCCCGACCACGACCTCTCACTGCTCGAGCGCGCCGGGACCGTGGTGATCCCGGGGATGGAGGGCGGGCCGGCGCTGGAGCAGGGGTCGATCCCCGACGAGCTGCGCACGGCCCTGCACGAGGCGGCCGGGCACGCGCGCCTGGTCTCGCTGTGCACCGGGGCCTCGGTGCTGGCGGCGGCCGGCCTGCTCGACGGCCGGCCGGCCGCCACGCACTGGCGCGACGCCGACCAGTTCCGGCGGGTGTTCCCGGCCGTGCGCCTGGACCCCGACGTGCTCTTCGTCGACGACGGCGACGTGCTCACCTCGGCCGGGGTGGCGGCCGGCATCGACCTGCTGCTGCACCTGGTGCGCCGCGACCACGGCACCGCGGTGGCCAACCGGGTGGCCCGGCGCAACGTCGTCGCCCCCTGGCGCGACGGCGGCCAGGCCCAGTTCGTCGAGCGGCCGGTGCCCGCCGGCGACGGCGGCGGGACGGCGGCCACCCGCGCCTGGGCCCTCGACCGGCTCGGCGAGCCGCTGACGCTGGCCGACCTGGCCGCCCACGCGCACACGAGCGTGCGCACCTTCACCCGCCGGTTCCGCGAGGAGACCGGCGTCTCGCCGCTGCGCTGGCTGGCCGCCCAGCGCCTGTCGCTGGCCCGGCACCTGCTGGAGTCCACCGACGCCTCGGTCGACCAGGTGGCGGCCCGGGCCGGCTTCGGCACCCCGGCGTCGCTGCGGGCGCACCTGCGCGCGGCGCTGGGCGTCTCCCCGCTCGCCTACCGGCGGACCTACCGGGGTGTGACCGGATCGTCGTCCGCCCGGTGGACTGCCTGACCGCCGCGTCTGGTTGAGTAGGGAGACCGGCGCCGCCCTCGCTCATCCGGAGCAGGACTCGACGTCGGGCCCGGGCAGCGCCACCGAGGCGCGCCAGGCCGTACGACGTCCCTCCGCCGGCGCGCGATCCCCGCTGCGCTGCACCGCGGACGACGACGGCCACCAGAGACGTCGAGGAAGTCCGTGACCCACCCTGCCCCGCAGTCCGACCGCCCCGCCCGCAACCGCCGTCGCCGCGGCGGCCGCGGCCGCGGTCCCCGCCCGGCCGCCCAGCCCGCGCCCGTCGGGACCGCGCCGGTCGAGACCGCCGTCGAGGCCCCCGTCCTCCCGGTCGGCGACGAGATCGCCACCGTCCTCCCCACCGACACCACGTTCGAGGCCCTCGGGGTGCCCGCCCCGCTCGTCGAGGTGCTCGCCGCCAGCGGCATCACCGCGCCGTTCCCCATCCAGGTCGCGACGCTGCCCGACAGCCTCGCCGGCCGCGACGTGCTCGGCCGCGGCCGCACCGGCTCCGGCAAGACGCTGGCCTTCGGCCTGCCGCTGGTGGCCCGGCTCGCCGCCTCCGACAGCCGGCGCACGCCGAAGCGGCCGCGGGCGCTGGTGCTCGTCCCCACGCGCGAGCTCGCCAACCAGGTCCTCGCCACCGTCGAGCCGCTGGCCCGGGCGCTCGGCATGAGGGCCACCACCGTCTTCGGCGGGGTCGGCCAGAACCCGCAGGTCCAGGCGCTCGCCGGCGGCATCGACGTGCTCGTCGCCTGCCCGGGCCGGCTCGAGGACCTCATCGGCCAGGGGCACGCCGACCTCTCCGCCGTGGAGATCACCGTGCTCGACGAGGCCGACCACATGGCCGACCTCGGCTTCCTGCCCGGCGTCAAGCGGCTGCTGGACCGCACGCCGGGGGGCGGCCAGCGGCTGCTGTTCTCGGCCACGCTCGACAACGGCGTCGACGTCCTGGTGAAGCGCTACCTCACCGCCCCGACGACGCACTCGGTCGACCCGGCCGTGGCGCCGGTGGCGACGATGACCCACCACGTGCTGCAGGTGGCCGCCGCCGACAAGGCCGAGGTGGTCCGCCAGCTCGCCTCCGGCCTGGGCCGCAGCGTGCTGTTCACCCGCACCAAGCACCAGGCGAAGAAGCTGGCCAAGCAGCTGACCGCCGCCGGGATCCCCGCCGTCGACCTGCACGGCAACCTCAGCCAGAACGCCCGCGAGCGCAACCTCGAGGCGTTCAGCACCGGCCGCACGCGCGTGCTGTGCGCCACCGACATCGCCGCCCGCGGCATCCACGTCGACGACGTCGCGCTGGTCGTGCACGTCGACCCGCCGGCCGAGCACAAGGCCTACCTGCACCGCTCCGGCCGGACGGCGCGGGCCGGCGCCGGCGGCACCGTGGTGACGGTCTGCACGCCCGACCAGGCCGGCGAGGTCCGCACGCTCGCCCGCCAGGCCGGCATCCGCCCGACGGTCACCGCCGTGCGGCCGGGCGCCCCCGAGATCACCGACCTGACCGGCCCGGCCGCGCCGCGCGTGGAGCCGGCGCCCGCGCCGGCCCCGCAGCCGCAGGGTTCCGGTGGCGGCCGGCGCCGCCGCGGCGGGTCGTCGTCCCAGGGGTCGGGGACGGGCGCGGGCCGCCCGACCGGCCCGGCCCGGACCCGCGCGGAGCTCGCCGCGCGGGCGGGGACGACGTCGGCGGCCGCGTTCAGCGCCCGGTCCCGCCGGGGTCGCTGAACCGGTGGGTTGACCGGCCGGGTGGTGGGCACTGCACGCGCATGGCACTGCCCATCACCCTCTCGGAGATCCCGGCCCGCGTGTCGGCCGGCGCGTTCATCCTCAACAGCGGCCTCGGCAAGCGGGGGGCCGACGAGGCCACGGCCACCGGCATGCACGGCTTCGCGACGGGGACCTACCCGTTCCTGAAGTCGGTGCCGCCGCAGCAGTTCGTCAAGTACCTGTCGACGGCGGAGATCGTCATCGGCGCGGCGCTGCTGACCCCGTTCGTGCCGACCGTCGTGGCCGGCACGGCGCTGACCGCCTTCTCCGGCGGCCTGCTCGGGCTGTACCTGCGCACCCCGGGCATGCGCAAGGAGGGCAGCCTGGCCCCGACCCAGGAGGGGCTGAGCCTGGCCAAGGACGCCTGGCTGGCCGGCATCGGGCTGTCCATCGTCCTGCGCGGGCTCAGCGGCCCCAGCGTCTCGGTGCGCAAGGCCGAGAAGCGGGCGCGCAAGGCCGAGAAGGTCGGCCGCCGCCAGGCCCGCAGGGCGGCCCGCACGAGCTGACCGGGCTCAGCTGCCGGGCAGCTGGACGACGTGCACGATCCGCCGGCGCCGGCCCTCCCCCGGGCCGGCCGCCAGGCGGTCCATCAGCAGCGCGCGCAGCGCCAGCACGAACGAGGAGAACTCCTCGTCGGTCTGCCACAGGGCGACCGTGCGGTAGCCGACGCCGTCGCGCGCGAGGTCGGGCGGCTCGCCCGCGGCGGCGAGGTACCGGTCGAAGTCGGCCAGCAGGCCGGCGACGAACGTGCCGAACGTCTGGCGGTGGTCCTCCCCCGACATGCCCGCGAGCTCGGCGGCCCCCATCGACGCCGCCCGGTCGACGAGCCGGTAGCTGCGCTCGGCCGCGCCGCGCACCCTGCGCTCGCCCACGACCTCCAGCACCCCGGCCTCGGCCAGGACGCCGACGTGCCGGTACAGCGTGGCCGCCGGGACGTCGGGCAGCTCGGCCCGCAGGTCGCCCGTGGTGAGCGTGCGGTCGCCGAGGAAGGCCTGCACGACACGCAGGCGCACCGGGTGCAGGAGCAGGTCCGCCGAGGCCATCGCGCGCCACCGTTCTCATGCTTGACAACAATCTCGTTGTTGAGAATAGTGGAGGCATGGCCACGCTGCAACGGACCGACGACACCCTCCGGATCACCTTCACCCGTGCGGAGAAGCTCGGCGGCCTCGTCCGCGACGTCGAGGTGCCCCGCTCCGCCGTCACCGGCGCCACGCTGGTGACCGACCCCCTCGCCGAGCTCCGCGGGCTGCGCGCCCCCGGGCTGGCCCTGCCCGGCGTCCGCAAGATCGGCACCTGGCGCCGGCGCGGCACCCGCACGCTGGTCAGCATCCGCCGGGACCAGCCCGCCGTCCGGGTCGAGCTGACCGGTCAGCGCTACGACACCCTGCTCATCGGCGCCGACGACGCCGCGGCCCTCGCCGCGCAGATGGCGGGCTGACGTGCGCGAGCTGCCCCTCACCACCCCCGGCGGCCTGGCCGGCACCCTCGCCCTCCCCGACGGCCCCGGCCCGGTGCCCGCGGTGCTGATCGCCTCCGGCTCCGGACCGCTCGACCGCGACAGCAACCACCGCCGCGCCCGCTTCGACGTCGCCCGCCAGCTGGCGCACGCCCTGGCCGGGGGCGGGCTGGCCTCGCTGCGGTACGACAAGCGGGGCGTGGGCGCGAGCCCCGGCGACTGGCGCCGCGCGGGCCTGCACGACAACGTCGACGACATGGGCGAGGCGCTGGACGCGCTGGCCGCCCGCCCGGAGGTCGACCCCGCCCGGCTGCTGCTCGCCGGGCACAGCGAGGGTGCCCTGCTGGCCGCGGCGCTGGCCGCCCGCGGCGCCCCGGTCGCCGGCGTCGTCCTGCTGTCGGCGTCGGCGACGCCGGGCGACGCGCTGCTGCGCTGGCAGGCCCGGCAGATCGCGCCGACCCTCCCGGCGCCGGTCCGCGGCCTGCTGCGGCTGACCCGCACCGACCTCGAGGCCAAGGTGGCCCGCAACCACGAGCGGATCCGCGCCACCACCACCGACACCGCCCGCATCGGCCTGGCCCGGCTCAACGCGCGGTGGACCCGCGAGTTCCTCGACCACGACCCGCGCGAGGACCTGCGCCGGATCGCCGCCCCCGTGCTGGCGGTCACCGGCGCCAAGGACCTCCAGGTCGACCCGGGCGATCTGGACACCGTCGCCTCGACGGTCCCCGGGCCGGTGGCGGTCCACCGGGTCCCCGACCTGACGCACACGCTGCGCCGGCAGCCCGGGGCGCCGTCGCTGGGCGCGTACCGCCGGGAGCTGCGGCGGCCGGTGGACGCCGAGGTGCTCGACCTGGTGGTCGGCTGGTGCCGGGCGACGGCGGGCCTGGCCGCCGGGGCCTCGGCCTGACCCGGGCCGGGGGCCCCGGCGACGGCCGCGCTCGTGAACCCGGAGCGGTCGCGCGTGCGTGAAGTCGACGTGGGCCCCCTGCCGAGAGCGACCACGCCGGGGCACTCCGGCTCGACCGGCCCGCGTGCGGCACTCACACGGACTTCACAGGACCTCCAGGGTTCCGCAAGGTCCTGCAAGCTTGCAGTATTCGCCCCAGCGGACCGCGCGCAGCCAGGCGCCGGCCGCCCCGCAGCGAGGAGGCACCCGTGACCAAGGTTCGCCGACGCTCCGCCGCCCTGGTGCTCGCCGTGGCACTGGGCACGCTCTCGGCCTGCGGGGGGAGCGACGACGACGGCGGCGGCGGCGAGGCGGCCTCCACCACCACGAGCAGCAGCGCGGCCGAGACCACGTCGAGCAGCGCCGCGGCGACGACCGAGAGCTCCCCGGCGGAGAGCGTTCCGGCCCAGCCCCAGGCGCTGGCCGTCAGCTCCATCGACTTCGGCTACGAGATGGACAGCACCGACCTCGCCGCCGGCGAGTACGAGATCACGCTCACCAACACCGGCAACGCCTCGCACGACGTCGTCGTCGAGCAGGACGGCGCCGAGGTGGCGCGCAGCCAGGTGATCGGCCCCGGTGAGACCAGCACCTTCACCGTCGCACTCGAGCCCGGCTCCTACGTCTTCTTCTGCTCGGTCGGCAACCACCGTGCCATGGGCATGGAGGTCGACGTCACCGTCTCCTGAAAGGGGAGGTGTTCCGCATGACCACTGCGACGGCACCGGCACGGACCACGTCCACGGTGGTGATCTGGGTGCTGCGCCTGCTGGGCGCGGCGGCGCTGGTCGGCCTGGCCTGGATCCACTGGTACCTGTGGCAGCAGGGCTACGACACGATCGAGGTCATCGGCCCGGCGTTCCTGGCCAGCGTCATCTTCGGCATCGGCGGGGCGCTGCTCGTGCTCATCGCGCCGCCCCGGCTGCTGCCCCTGGCGGCGGTGCTCGGCGCCCTGCTGTGCCTCGGCACCCTCGGGGCGCTCCTCGTGTCCACCTGGGTGGGCCTGTTCGGCTTCAAGGAGACGACGGCGGCCCAGCTCTGGTGGGAGTCGTTCTGGGTGGAGCTGGCCGGCTTCGTCGTCCTGGCGGCGCTCGCCGTGCTCGCCGTCCGCCGCCGCCGCTGATGGAGTGGGAGGGGGGGGGGGCCCCCGCCCCCCCCCCACCCCGACCCCCACTACCCCCGGCCACGCCGGCGCGCCACGAGGGCCCACCGCGGGGC